>NZ_JVOW01000009.1:0-63213 GCF_001055995.1 Corynebacterium sp. 239_CJEI
GGGGGGTGTCCCTATGTTTTTGTCAAGTGCCAGACCGATGTTGACGAGCACAGTCTTGGGAGTAGTTTCTTAGGCGTGCCTAGGAGCCGGCCAGCGTGTGCTGGTCGGCTTCGTCTTTGGGGCTTTATGCGGCGACGGGGCGTGGCGGGATTTCGCGGAAGAACTCCTTGTTTTTCAGCATCGCGTAGATGACATTGCATCGGCGTCGTGCCAGGCAGATGACTGCTGCGTTGTGGCGTTTTCCTTCAGCGCGTTTGCGTTCGTAATACCGCCGTGACGGTTCGTGGCTGCGGATAACTGCGAATGCGGAGTAGAACAAGGCGTTTTTCAGTCGTTTATTGCCTGACCGTGCCGGGAATTCACCTCTGATCGACGAACCGGATCGTCTAGTCACGGGTGCTATTCCAGCATAAGCAGCTAAGTGGCCAGCACTAGCGAAGTCGGAGCCATCACCGATCGCAAGAAGGATCTGCGCTGCGGTCTTGATGCCGACTCCGGGCATACTCATCAAGACCTCACAAAGAGGGAAATCAGCGAGCATCTCTTCAACCTGCTCAGCAATGGTGTTTCGTTGCTCTTTGAGGGCCTGGATGTTTGCAGCCAGTTGAGGAATTACTAACTCGGCGGCATCGCTTCCAGGCACGGTGACTGTTTGAGCTTTCAGCGCTGTAAAAATGTCGTCTACCAGCGGGGTGGGGTCTTTACGTGTGCGCTTGATCATCCAGTTCAACACTCGTTGGTATCCGGCTCTTTTTAGCCCCTGCGGTCCCTTGTAATGGATCAATAATTCCAGGATCGGCGTGCGAGTCAGGGTGCTACCAGCAAAAACTCGTTCCAGGCTGGGGTAGATCTGGGTGAGGACACTGCGAAGCCGATTGACAGTGCGAGTGCAATCGCGGGCGATGTCATCATCGAAGCCGGACAGCATCTTTAGGGCGGAGAGTACCTCATCATTGCGGTCGACGGCACGTAGCGTGTGGGGCATTGTGCGGGCGGTGTCGGCGATGATGAATGCGTCGCGTTTGTCTGTTTTTGCACGTCCCGGATAGAGATCTGCAGCTTTGCGCATCGCAAGACCTGGCAGGTATCCGACTTCGCAACCGCAGTCCCGGGCTACAGCAATCGGTAGTGCGCCGATGGTGTTGGGTTGGTCGACGATCACGAGCACGGTGCCAAGCTTCTGAAGCTGGTGAAAAACGCCTGCTAGTTCGGATTCGAGTTGAGGCAACGGTTTGTCGAAGACCTTGTTGCCATCACGGTCTAAGGCGCAGGCGTGGTGTTCAGATTTGCCGACGTCTAACCCAAGGAATATGTCGATGGAATGCTCCGGAGACATGATGAGCTCCTAGAAAACGAGATGGGTATGGCGTTGTTCCAGTCGCTGGTGTCATGACCTTCGTTGCAAGCACCCACGTTACAAAGAGACCTAGTTTAAAACTGGCCGTGTCCCTATCAGCTGTCATCGAAAGTCCTGGCACCCGGCGGCAACACCCCCGGATTATGGAAACTACAGGGCAGGTAAGCCATACCGGACCAGCGACTATCCCCATTATCGGGGACACTCACAAGGTAACGGGCGAGGGCCGGCTACCGGATCCGGGCTTTCGCGGCGACGAGCAGCAGGGCGGCGTGGTCGACTTCGCCGTTTTTGATCTCGCGATTGAGCTTGTGTAGCACCACGGGGCAGCGCAGGCAGCGGATGCCGGATTTGCAGCACTTCTTCTTCGGCGTCATTGCGGCCAGTTTGAAGGGGTCCTTGCCGGCGAGCTTTTTCGCGGCCTTGGCCTCGGCCTTCGAGTATTCGGGCAGGCGTAGCGAGGTCGTTGCCGCAGCCTTTTTCTTGGTTTTGGCGGCGTGCGTCTTCTTGCCCTTGTCGCCTTTCTTGCCCTTGGCCATGCGCGTTCCCTTCGTCGCGGATTTTCCCGAATTAGGTTAGCGTCACCTCATGCGATGTGGGTAGGCGTGGGTGTATGGCGGGTGTATTCGGCGTGGTGTACGACGACCGACCAGGTTGTAGAGATTCTGCGATACGTGCTTAAGGCGTAAGGCCTGCAGAATTAAGAGCCAAGACAAAGGGCGACTTCGGAAGACAATTCCGAAGTCGCCCTTTGCTTAGTCAACACTGCGCGGACCAAACCGGACAGCAACAAGCCTGCTAGGAGATTGCGAAGCCAGATGCTGGTCCTGGCTTTTCGACGGGCTCGCCAGCCTCGTCGACCATCCAGTCAATTTCCAGCTCCAGCTCGCGCTCGATGCCAGCACGCTTTCGGGAATCGACGACTTCCATCGTGGTATTAAACGATGTCGGCATGGTCATCGTCACCGTGGACTCACCAGTGCCGAGAGTCATTTCCCCGGCGCGGATGCGAGCTGCCAGCGTCTCCAGCAAATCCGCGAGCTCATCGCGGCTGAAGCTTGCCTTGCTCTTCACCAGCTTTTGATTCTTCGGGGGGTGTAATTTTTTTAGGTTTCGGTGCCATGTCTTTACTTACCTTTCCAGCCGTGTAGGTATTTGTGCAGTGTGGAGAATCGGCCGTCACTCCACACTGTCTTTGAAGATGGTCTAGAAAGCTTTCAGGAAGCCTGTCTATCCCCATTATCCCAATAAAAAGTGGTTTTTACCGGGCTAAATAACAAGAGGCTAGAAATTTCTATAGGTAGGTTATAAATTGTGGAAAATCCCTACGCTATGCTCTGGGGTGCAAGGTCCTAAGTGCCTTAGGTTAGGAGCTCTAGTAACGGCGCCCTTGGGTAGCGCCTCAAACGTGTCGACCGACAGCAATAGGGGAGGAGTAAACGTCACATGGTGTCACCCGACAACATCCTGATGTACCTTCTGCCTGAGCAAGAGGCGCAGGTTAAAGAGATATTTGTGCAACTGGCAGAGCGTGGATTCCCGCAGCAGAATCAAAAGCCCCACATCACTGTCACCTTCGCACCGACCATGAGCCCGGAGGTAATCCAACGAGCAGCCGAAATTCTCCCACCGCTGATGCCTGCGGAATTCCGCAGGGTAGGAACGGTAGTGTTCGGCACAAAGAGTAAACAGACTGTCGCATGGTTATTAGAAACAAGCGATGAGCTGGAAGAAGCCGCTCGTGAGATCAGTCGTCTTAACCCTGAAGGTCGCGGCTCCCGCTGGATTCCGCACCTGACTATGGGGCTGCGAATCCCGCGGGATATGGTTCCCGGTTACGTCCGGGCTCTTGATGAACTAACAAGCCCGCACTTCAAAACTCTTAGTGCACCACGCGCTGCGTTCTGGAGTCCCAAAGTGCAGGAATTAACGGAGTTTTAGCGCGCCGCACGCCGCAACTTTTCAAAAGCAGCGCAGCCAAGCGGCCACTAAGCGGCGTCCATAATCTTCTTTGCCTGGGCATCGAAGACCTCCAAGGCGCGCTTCTTTGCCGCTTCCTTGGACTCTGGGGTCGCCTGTGCAAGTTCCATCGGTTGTGTCGCATTTTCCGCGCCGGTTGATGGAACGTCTGGAATCGGGGCAGCGGACACCATCACCATCACGCCATTGACAACGCCGACAATGTCGTAGCTGGTGGCATCAGTATTAGTGCCACCGGAGCTAATGTCCACAACTGTCGCGTGTGCAGTGAGCTCATCTGGCTTGACGGAAAGATCCGGCTCCCACTTTTCCCGGTGCATTTTCATGGTGGTTGTCATATCCATGTCATTGAGCATCTCCTGCGCCTCAGGAGGAAGTTCCTGGCCTTCCATGGATTCGTTTACGAGGTCGGAAGCATCCATCGAAGCGGTCACCTCAGAGCACTTGTTAAGAACATCTGTGTACTCCTGGTAGGTCTGAGGGTTCTTCAATACTGAGACAGCGATGGTGACCTTTTCCGCGTCCAAATTAGCGAAAGAACTGACAGCTCGCTCCAATTCTTCCGTTGGCTTGATGAAAGTGGCACATTCGGCCGGCTCTATATCTAAAGAATCCTCCGAAAACATCTCCATTGCGTCCTTGTACCCATTAATCCTGTTGTTGGAGAAGTCCACACCTTGAACTTCATTAGTGAGCAGGAGCTGATCTTCGGATGCAGCTGGAGCTGACCCGTCTGCCTTCGTCATCTTGCTGGTCGACTCTTTGCCTGCCTCGCCACCGGCATTGTTGCTTTCTTCTCCCGAGCCGCATGCGGTGAGCAGGGCGGCGCTTGTACAACCTGCGACGACGGTTGTCGCAATTTTCTTCCACATTCCAGAGCTGCGCTGCTTCATGATTCCTCATTCCATCGAGCTGAATTTCAACAACCTATGCAACCTGATCAGATGTCCTGAGCCGGAGCCAATCTTTTGTGAAAGAAAGAATACAAGAGCTCGCCTCAGCACGCTTCCCAATATCAAGAATTTCAGTCGCGTCTGCTTCACGACGCTCCGTCGGACCTCACCGCAGACTGTGCAACCTTTGCCACGGGGTACGTGGATACCAACGCAATAATCGCACCGAAGATGAAAACGGGCACGAATCCGAATTTCGGTGCTGCGAAAGAAATAACAAAAGGAGCGAAGAAACCAACATAGGTCAGCGAATAGTAGATAGCAGTCGCAGCGCCCAGCTCGGCTGGCGGTGCGATAATTTGCACTTCGCGGAGGCCGGAGACCATCATCACGCCGTACGCGGCACCGAGAGCTAGAGCAGCGGGGAAAACGCTCCACACATTCTGGGTGAGTGCAACGATAAGACTGAGCAGCATTCCGACCGTCGTTAAGCCAAGACCGAAAATAGCTGGCGGGATAAAGCTGCTGGAACTGATGCGAGTGACCAGTGGTTGCACCAAAACGCCGGTGCCCATCGTGATACAGGCGATGAGCCCGGCGAAGGCGATGGGGTAGCGGGATTCGGCGATTGTTGGCAGGACGACGAAGGATGTGCACGCAGCGCCGAAGACCCACGGTGCCCAAGCGGCGACTGCCCACAGGAACCTCGGGCTAAGCGTGGCGGAGGAGAAGAACCGTTGCGGAGAGTCGCTGTGCGCTGCGTTTGGAAGTCCTCCGGAAGCGTTCCATGTTATTGGTGCGATAAAAAGCAGCAGTGCGAGATGAACAAGATAGGGGATGACATCAGGGCGCGGGGTGAATTCTGCGACCAACCCGGAAGCCAGGGGGCCGAGGGAGAATCCGGCGGAGAGTGCAACGGTTGCGCGCCGGGCAGAAATTTGAGGTGCGACGGGCGCAATTTCTTTGATCCACGAGGCACCGGCGGCCATTACCATGCCCATCGAAATGCCGATGATAAGACGTCCTACCAGAAGTGATGGGAAGTGGAACCAGATGCCGGTGAGTAGGACGGCTGAGCCAACGGCAGAGGTTATGAGTGCAGGCCGGATGATGGCGCGACGGCCGAGCCGGTCGGAAAGTGGGCCGCAGATGAGTAGCGCGGGGATGAGTCCTGCGACGTAGATGGCGAAGAGAAAGGTGACCTGGGACTGGTTGAGAGCATCGGTTATTCGATACGCGGGCAGGAGTGGGGCAAAGAGGTTGGCGCCAAATGCAACAGCGAACATGCCCAGGGCTACCCGAATCCAGTCTCGTGCCACGATCTGCCTCCTGTCGACTCTCATCTTTTGGGGATAGAACAGTGTGGTAACAACAATAGGCCAGCTAACAAACGCTAGCTGGCCTATTGAGTTACTCGGGTCGTCTACCCAAGTTAGTCGCTCTAGTTATTGGCGGCACCGAAAAACGCGGTAATCGGTGAGAAGAATCCCTTAGACTTCTTTGCCTTCTTAGCTGCCTTAGTCCTGCCAAGAATACGCTCAGAGATGCGGTCGGTAAGAACCCCTACCAGCTTGCCGCTGCTGACGACGGGCAGCTCGCTGCGACGCCCGTCGATAAGCTGGCGAGCCCTGATGGCAGCTGGATCCTCGGGCTTGACGAAGACCTTCACAGGAGCGCCGACGGTGTTCATGTAGGCACCGCGGTCGGCGTATTCGCGGAGTTCCTTCAGTGTAATATCGCTGGTCAGGTAGCCTTCATCGTCGACGAGGAAGACACAGGTATCGTCATCGAGACCAGCAAATTCAGCTGCGTAGGTGCTCAGTGCCTCACCGACAGTGATGTCCTCCGGCAGCGCAATGTAAGAATCCGTCATGTGCATGCTTACGGTGTCGGGCAGGAGGCTGTACGGGCTGATTGAAGACTTCGGCTTGAAGAAGTTGGCGATGGTGTTCTGTGTCTGTGTCATTGTGGATCCTTTTCCAGGTATCCCAGCTCCTTTGCTAGGAGGGAATTTCTGTTGATTGAAAAATTATGGCTCCTTCGCCTAAGAGTGTTGGCAATGTAATGCCGTAACTAAAGGTGGCCACTTGAGATGGACCCTTGCCTCGGGAGTCTTTCGAAACTCTCGATAAAGTGCAGGGCAGCGGCCTATGTAGATATAGGAGCCTTACCTAACGAGGTCGTTCGCTACGCAAAGGTTAACACAAGGTTACGTACGCAGTAAAGAGGAATGAACGAAAAGCTTCCTAAAGGTGGCGGAAGCTACAAGCCCATGAACTCTCGAATTGCTGGCCATTCGGCATCGGCTTGCGCCCGGCCGAGCTTGTAGTTGTGTATCAGCTTCGACCGCTTCCGCTCCGCCTTTGTGATGCTCATATTATTGGCGTAGAAAACATATGCTTGGCCTTTTCGTTCAAGCTCAGCAGCCCAATCGAGAGAGGCGTTGTAGCGCTCGTGCCTGGTGATAAGTAGCTCAGCCACCACCGGGTTACTGCGGAAAATCTGTCGCAGCAGCTGTGGGCGCTTAGGGGTGGTGCGGCGGAATCCCTTCGGACGGGTCAGAACGATGAGGAACTTCTTAAAGCCGTCGGCTTCTGCGGCATCGATTGGGATACCGCCTGATGATCCCAGTGCACCGTCGACGAAGGGAACGCCATCGATATAGGGCATACGCATGACGCCCGGAATCGTTGAACTGGCGCGAGTGTACTTCATCAGCGTGGGTAGATCTGGGATATCGTCCGGCCCCCAGTTGATGGTCTCGCCCGTATCCGCTCGGACAGCAGAAATCCGATAGGGAGTTGGATTGTTCTTAAAAGTCTCGTAATCCAGGGGCATGGCGCCGTCGGGAAGCCCCGCGTCTTCATAGATGTACTCGGCATCGAAATAGCCGCGCCCGCGCAACATTGGGCGCCAGCCGCTGCTGGCTGGCTGTGCAATGAAGTCAGTGAAGCTATTTATAGAGCGCTGGATATCCTGGGAAAGGTAATTGACTACGTGAGAGGCACCGGCGCTTACCCCGCCGGCCCAACCGACATCGATGTCCTCGCGAAGTAGCCGTTCGACGAAAGGTGCCGTGTAACTATTGCGAGTCCCTCCGCCCTCGAAGACTAATGCTACATCGCTGACCTGCATTTATATCCCTCCGGTTGCTATCGCGCTGCTGTCTTTCGGGCGTTACAATCGTTCAAGACTACCCGAACCACCATATTGGATTTCGGTTAGCGTAGTTTACGGCGCATCCTGGAGGATGACCGGCAGCAGCCCCTCGCCCATATCTGGGTTCGGCAGTACGCCCTCCGGGTCGTAGAACAAGATCTCCTTGCCCTCGTGGCTCAGACGTCGCATCGCTTCCAGAATCAACGTGCGCCCCACCGGGTTGACAACGCCAACGCGGCTGACGTCGAAGACAACTTCGCTTTCCGACGGTGTGGAAGTCGCCAACCTGTTGAGAACAATCTCGGCCGCAGTGAAGTTGACTGGCCCCTGAATCTCGATGATCGAGCGGCCATTGCTGACGCGTGTACCGCGCAGCGCACGCGAACCAATCGCATCGGCATCCATGAGATGAAGGCCCAAATCTTCGGAGAGCTTCCGGAAGATGGCAATGCTGCGGACGCTGTTGCCGTGGTCGTTCAATCGCGGTGAAAAGGCTGCGAGACCCGCCTGTCCAGGCAGCGCGCCCAGCAAGCCGCCGGCGACACCGCTCTTGGCGGGAATTCCGACTTCGGTAAACCATTCACCGGCCTCGTCGTACATGCCGGCAATAGCCATCACGGACAAGACTCGGCGAACAACCGAGCGGCCGAGCACAGTCTGGTTGGTAACCGGGTTAACGCCGCCGTTGGCCAACACTGCGGTCATCATGGCGACATCGTGGGTGTTGACCAGCACGGAGCACTGTGCGGTGTAGCCGCGGACAGCATCGTGGGGCGTGGTTTCGATAAAACCGTAAGCTGCCAGCATATGCGCGATGGACATGTTTCGATGCGCGGAGTCCATTTCGCTTTCATAGGCGTCGTAGTCAACGCGGAGCTTGCGGCCAGCCAAAGTTGAGAGAAGCTCCACCATGTGCTTGGTGCGAGTCTTCCAGTTGGCACCTGGCTGGCATACGAACTGGTTGATCGCCAGTGCGCCGACGTTAATCATCGGATTCTTTGGTCGGTGCGTGCCTTGCTCCAACGACAATTCGTTGAAGGCCTCACCGGAAGGCTCGGTGCCCACAATACTGTCGATTTTGTCTTTGCCGTGCTCAGTGATGGCTGCGGCATAAGCGAAGGGCTTGGACATCGACTGAATCGTGAATTCAGTATCGGTATCGCCCGCGGTGTAGGTGCGGCCTGACACCGTGGTCATAGCTAGTGCCAGGCGGTCGGGATTAGCTTCAGCAAGGGTGGGAATATAGTCCGCCACCTCGCCAGACTCATCGGGGCGGACGGATTCGACGATTTCGGAAAGGTAATCTTTGATCGGCGTTTTCATCAGAGTTTGCTAAGCATCTTTCCTGGGGAAAGGTAATCCCAGTTGAGTCAGTGGAGTCCCGTTCGAACCTACACCAGGCAAGGCCGGCCACTGATGCTCACCTCTGTGCACTCTCACCGTGCGCGCCGGAAAAATCAGCATATCCTGGGGTATGTGAAATTCCTCAACAATCAGTCCGTGCCCTACGAGCTGACCTACAGCGATGTGTTCATGGTGCCGTCGAAGTCATCCGTCGGCTCTCGCATGGGCGTCGATTTGTCCACTAATGATGGCACCGGCACAACCATTCCGATTGTGGTGTCCAATATGACGGCCATCTCCGGGCGCCGGATGGCCGAAACCACCGCCCGCCGAGGCGGAATTGCCATCCTGCCGCAGGACGTTCCAGCTGATATTGCCGCTGAGACCATTCGCAAGGTCAAGTCCGCTGGGCTGGTTTTCGACACCCCGATCGTCGTCAAGCCTCACCACACCGCGGGGTATGCGCGCCATCTTCTGCCGAAGCGCGCGCACGGTGCGGCAGTGGTGGTGGAAGACAACAAACCGGTTGGTCTGATCACCGGCCGTGATCTTGCGGGCGTTGACAACTTTGCGCAGGTGGGGACGCTCATGTCCACTTCGCTATTTACGCTTCCGGCCGATATTGAGCCCCGTGACGCCTTCGACCAGCTCACTGCATCCGGGCGCAAGCTCGCTCCGGTGGTGGACGCCGATGGTGCGCTGGTGGGTATTCTCACGCGTAAGGGCGCGCTGCGTGCGACGCTTTACAAGCCCGCTGTTGATGCTGAGGGAAAGCTGCGCGTCGGTGCGGCGCTCGGCATCAACGGTGATGTTGAAGGGCGCGCGAAGACACTGCTCGATGCAGGCGCCGACGTGCTCGTTGTCGATACCGCGCACGGTCATCAGGAATCGATGCTCGGTGCTTTACGACGAGTCCGCGCGCTCAACCCGCCTGTGCCAATTGCCGCTGGCAATGTCGTGACCGCCGATGGTGTTCGCGATCTAGCGGAGGCGGGAGCCGACATTATTAAGGTCGGCGTCGGTCCGGGTGCGATGTGCACAACCCGAATGCAGACCGGTGTTGGGCGTCCACAGTTCTCCGCCGTGCTCGAATGCGCTGCAGCTGCTCGTGAATGCGGCGTGCATATCTGGGCTGACGGTGGAGTGAAGGATCCCCGCGATGTTGCGCTTGCGTTGGCTGCGGGTGCGTCCAACGTGATGATTGGCTCGTGGTTTGCCGGCACTTTCGAGTCCCCAGGAGATGTCCAGAAGGACGTCGACGGGCGCATGTTCAAGGAGTCCTTTGGCATGGCTTCACACCGTGCGGTGGAGAGCCGAAATGCGCAGGTAGAGGCCTTTGAGAAGGCCCGGCGTGAGATGTTCGAAGAGGGCATCTCGACTGCGAAAATCTACCTGGAGCCCGGCCGCGAAGGTGTGGAGGACCAGATTGATCGCATTATCTCGGGTGTACGTTCGTCGTTTACATACGCGGGTTCGGCCACCATCGAGCAATTCGCTGAGCGGGCAGTGGTGGGAATTCAATCCGCTGCGGGCTTTGCGGAAGGAATGCCGAGGGCGACGCGTTAGCCGTCGTCAAGCCTCTCGGGGCTAAACCGACTAGCGGTGCTGCGGGTCAATTGGTAGGTATGTAAAGACGTTGTTAGGACGCGTTTAGTACCACGTGTGAGAATGGGGAGGGGCTGGCGATTATGGGTCGGCAGGTAAGAGAAAATAGTGCTGTAACGGAGTCTGGATTGGTAGCAGGAAACGGTGCTAGAGCAGGAAGCGGGAACGCATTTTTCGCTCGCGCCCGCGTTACTGATTCCGATTTGTGCCCGTGTGGTGGGGGACTCTACGGGCAGTGCTGTGGCCCGCTGCACCGCGGTGAGCGGGAGGCGGTGACCACAGCTGAGCTGATGGCAGCGAGGTACAGCGCTTACGCTGCCCACGAGGCGGATTACATCTGGCGGACGTGGCATCCGCGCTACCGCCCGGAAGTTATCAATGTCGATGACGGTGTGGAATGGGAAGGACTCACCATCATCAACGCTGTCGATGGTGGTGAGGATGACCGCGAAGGCATCGTGGAATTTGAAGCGGCTTTTCATGACCATGACGGTGTCGGTACGATGCACGAGCGTTCCCGTTTTGTTCGTCGTGCGCGACGGTGGGTGTACGTCGACGGTGAGGTCACGTACTCCTAAGCGTCAGACTTGTTGTGCTTGCCGTGGCCGAATGGCAGCACGGCGACAATCGCCACAATGATTGCTCCCCAGATGGCGCCGAAAATCAGTGAGCCGGTGGTGTTGGCCAACCAGCCGAGGAAGCCGCCGGTAAACAGCTGCTCAAGGTTGTGGACCAGCTGGTAGGGGAGATGCCAGCCCAGCTCGTCGAGGCCGACCACCATGATGTGTCCACCGACCCACAACATGGCAAACGTTCCGATAATGCCGATCGTGTTCAGAACGATTGGCATGGCTTTGACCAGTGCCGTACCAAACTTACTGATACCGGCTGACCTCTTGGACTGCAGGTGCAGGCCAATGTCATCAATCTTGACCAAGAAGCCCACCACACCGTAGACCGCAAGCGTGATGATGAGTGCCACCACAATAAGAATCAGCGCGCGATTGAGCAGTGGCTGATCAGCGACCTCATTGAGAGAAATCACCATGATTTCCGCAGAGAGAATCAAGTCTGTGAAAATTGCAGACTTCACCAGGGAATCTTCATTCTGTGGTGTGCGGTTGGTCGCCGCCTCCATTCGCTCCTGCTCAGTCTGATCGGGAGAGATCCGGTGCTTAATCTTCTCCCAGACCTTTTCCATGCCCTCAAAGCACAGGTATGAGCCACCGAGCATCAAAATCGGCGTCAGCGCCCAGGGCAGAAACTGGCTGAGCAGCAGGGCAATCGGCAGAATAATGACAATCTTATTGACCAAAGAGCCCTTGGTGATACGCCAAATAATCGGCAGCTCGCGTTTCGGCGAGACACCCTCGACGAATTTAGGCGTCACCGCAGCGTCGTCGACCACAACACCGGCGGCTTTAGCGCTAGCTTTGCCGGCCGCAGCCGCAATATCGTCTGTTGTTGCCGCTGCAGCGCGTGCAATCGTGGCAACGTCGTCAAGCAGCGCGACAAGTCCGCCTGCCATAAAAACCTCCTGTATTGGAGGACGCGACCAGGAGCCGTCGTCGTATCAAAGAATTACCGGAGCAATTTTAACCGCTTTCCCGGATTGACTCTGTGTTGTCGGTAGGGCGTCGATGTCCGGTCGATAGTTCACGTGCTCCTCTGAACGTGGGCACGTGGCAAGATATAGGCCATGAACGCTTCCTTCTCCGAAATCTACCGACAGGTCAATGCGGACAACTCGGACAACGCTGGCACCGGGGCAGACACCAGCAACGAAACCCGCTCCGAGGAACAGCAGCGCCCGGCGCGTCCCCGCATGGCACTGGTAGTCGTCGACGCTCAGAATGATTTTTCCGCGGGTGGCGCACTTGCCGTCGACGGTGCTGAGGCAGCGTACACCGCTACATATCTGCATGTTGCGGGCACGGCTAACAAGTACTCGGTTCTTGCGACCACCCGTGACAATCACATCGACCCGGGCACGCATTTCTCTGAAACCCCGGATTTCGTCGATACCTGGCCGAAACACTGTGTTGCAGGTACCCCGGGCGCAGAGATTCACCCCGGCATGCAGCGCGCCATCGCGTTTTTTGAGCAGCTCAACCCCGCTGCTGTGCGTATCGATGTCACAAAAGGGGAGTACGCCGCCGCCTACTCCGGTTTCGAGGGAACAACGGAGGCTGGCGTTTCGCTTGCCGACGCTCTCCGCGCCTCTGACATCGAAGAAATCGATGTGGTGGGAGTTGCGACTGACCACTGCGTCCGCGCCACAGTGCTCGATGGCCTCAAGGAGGGCTTTTCCGTTCGTGTTCTGAGTAATCAGGTCGCGGCGGTGGACCCGGAGCGCGGCAAGGCTGCACTAGCGGAATTGGCCGCGGCGGGTGCGACTGTGGTGTAGTGCGGCGACGTTAAGCGTCAAATAATCCGCCTAGCCGCTTAGCTAGGCGCCTCGGCAGCCGCCTAGTTAAAAGTCACCATATCCAGGTCGACCTCGCGGAGGTGGCGGTGGTTGGACGCTGTTTCCACATAACGCCCTGCATGGGCGATGAAGCCCTCTGCTTCCTCGGCGGAGAGTTCACGACGCACCTTGGCGGGAACGCCTGCAGCCAGCGACCTGGGGTCGATAATCTGATCTTCCAACACCACGGCACCTGCAGCAATGAGGCTGCCAGCGCCGATACGGGAACGCGAAAGCAGGGTGGACTTCATGCCGATGAGGCAACCATTTTCAACCGTGGTGCCGTGGACCAAGGCCATGTGTCCGACGGTGACATCATCGCCGAGAATTGTGGGCACACCTCGGTCGACATGGACTGTGGAGTTGTCCTGAATATTGGTGCGCTGGCCGATGCGGATCGGTGCGACGTCTCCTCGGAGAACAGAACCGTAGAACACGGAGCTATCCGCACCGATTTCGACATCACCGATAATGACCGCGCCGGGCGCAATCCAGGCGCTGGAATGAATGCGTGGGGTCTTATCTTGGTAGGTGAGAATGAGCGGAGTGTTCATCATACAAACCAATATAACTGTCACCTGAGGTCAGCGTAAGAAAAATTCTCAGCGAAACTCTATTCGTCGAAGGGTGCAATTCTGCTTGGACGCGCATACAGTGGGCGACATGATTTTTATCGTTGTGAATTACCAAGTTAAGCCGGAGTTTGCCGACGAATGGATGGACCACGTCGCTGAGTTCACCGCTGCCACCCGCGCAGAGGCTGGCAACAAGTGGTTTGAATGGTCCCGCAGCGTAGAAGACCCCAACCAGTACATCCTCGTCGAGGCGTTCGATGATGACGCTGGTGAAGCCCACGTCAATTCCGAGCACTTCGCCAAGGGCCTGGAGGCGATGAAGCCGCTGCTCGCTGAGACCCCGAAGATTGTCTCGCAGGTGCTGCCTGATAAGCAGGACTGGGATCGCATGGGCGAGCTGCAGGTCGACTAATGTCCTCTGACACCATTCGCGATAGCGCAGCCGCTTCCAGCAGCGACACCTATTCTCTGATTGGGCGTGGCCTGCGTATTGGCTCCGCTGTGCTGGCCTCTGCTCTCGTCGTTGGTCTCAGTGCTTGTGGAGATAGCGATGAGGCAGCCCTCGAGGGTAGCCAGAATCAGTCAAGCCAGGAGCAGAGTGCTGTTGCCTCCACTGCCGCCATTCGGGATAACTTGGCTCAGCTGGCGGCAGATACTGCGGCGCTGAAGAAAGCATCGCAGACACTAATTGCAAAGGAATCGGTCTCGGAAGAGACTCGAAAGATTGCGCAGCAGGCGGAGCCAATCTTTGCTGAAGAGGAAGCGCAGCTAGTCAAGACTCTCGGCGTCGATGTTGATCCGTCGGAGACCAAGCTCGACACCGCCACCATGACTCGCCTCGAGAACGAGGAGGGGCCACACGCAGATATGGCTTATCTGACGTTGATGGAAGGCAGCCTGGATAAGATGCTCGGACAGTGGGAAGAGCTGGAAAAGCATGGCGGAAACGACCTGCAAGAGTTGGCACGCTCTTCTCAGCAGCAGCTGGAAGATATTCAGCAGGCGCTGGAAAAACGTATGCAGTACTAGCCGCTGCCCAAAGCTCGTGGGGGGGGGAAATTCAAGTAAAAAGTCCTGCAAAGCGTGCCCGGGGAACCGGGGAAGTGAGTAGCGTGTAAATAAAGCCAGTGCGCTGTGATCGTCGTCAAGCGAATGCGCACTCGGATGAAGCACAATGCTGGCTAATAACCCAGAGTAGAAGGTAGGAAAACACGCCAATGGCAAATAGTATCTCGCGAGTAGGTATCGTCGGCGCCGGTCAGATGGGCTCCGGAATTATTGAGGTCTGTGCGAAGGCCGGTAGCGATGTCAAGGTCTGGGAGGCCAAGGAGGAGTTCCTTGAGTCCGGTCGCGCCCGTATTGAAAAGTCGCTGGATAAGGCCGTTTCCCGTGGCAAGCTAGAGCAGTCTGCACGTGATGAGATTCTGGGGCGTATTAGCTTCACCACCAAGCTGGAAGACTTCGCTGACCGTGAGCTGGTCATCGAGGCCATCGTGGAGAACCCAGAAGTAAAGGCCAGCGTATTCTCGCAGCTCGATGAAATTGTTGAGTCGGAAGATGCCATCCTGGCTTCCAACACCTCCTCGCTGCCGATTCAGTCCATTGCTGCAGCTACCAAGCGCCCGGAGCGCGTCATGGGTCTGCACTTCTTCAACCCGGTTCCGGTTCTGCCTCTGGTAGAGCATGTCGTTACTCTGACGACCGGTGATGTTCAGTCGGAGCGTGCGTACGAGTACGCTTCCGAGGCGCTGGGCAAGACCGTCATTCGCGCTAAGGATCGCTCGGGCTTCATTGTTAACGCCCTGCTGGTTCCGTACATCCTCGGCGCTATTCGCATGCTGCAGGACGGCATTGCTACTGCAGAAGACATCGATGCCGGAATGGTCAATGGCTGTGCGCACCCGATGGGTCCGCTGACTCTGGCCGACATGGTTGGTCTGGACACCATCAAGTTCATTGCCGATGCCATGTTCGATGAGTACAAGGAGCCGACTTACGCGGCACCTCCACTGCTCAAGCGCATGGTTGAGGCGGGTCACTTCGGCCGCAAGTCCGGCCGTGGCTTCTACGACTACTCCAAGTAGTCCACGCTTTTAGCCCCGTTTGGGGCGAGTATTGAGTTCTTACCGGTTGACGGGCGTTTCTCCCGCCAACCGGTTTCTTTTATGCATTTATCAGTGAAAACCCGGAGTCTGATGGGGACAGCTCCCACAATCGGCGCTAGCATTTTGAAAACTTGTTTCTTTTCAACGCGCCGAAACCTCACAGTGCGCTTAACATAAGTGAAGATTTTGTCAGACCTTGGCTTATAGAGCACTTCACAACTGGTGCCTCCCACGCAGCAATCTGGAAAGGAATGCTTCAGTGTCTTCTTTGAAGCCGCACAAGCGCACTGCAACACGTACTCGCGTCGGCGCTGCTACCGCAGCAATGGCAGTTGTAATGGGGCTTACACCGGCAACGGCCGTGGCAGCTCCGGTCAACCCGTTGGCCGAGCTCGGCAACCGCCTGGACTCTGTTTCTGATCTTCCAGCTAATGTGGCAGCTCCAGAGGGAATCAAGCTCCCCGGCGGTGGCTTCGAGGTCCCGGATTCCATCTCGCTGCCGTCATCTTCCGGTGAAAACACCGACCCGAATGCGCCGAAGCCAACCTCGTACCGCCCGGACCAGATTGCACGTGCGTACCCGTCGGATGCCGCCACCGATAACTGGTTCTACTTCTACGTTGTGCATCCTTTCGTGGAGCTGGAGAAGAACCACCCAGAGGTTATGGACCAGAACCTCGAAACGGTCGTCCGCATTAACAACGCTGCCAAGAATGACCCGCAGGCACAGGAACTCGCTCTTGATGACGACTACCTGGACCCACTGGCCAATATTTCCACTGCTTTCGGTGCAAACCTGGGCCAGCACTTCCGTGATGCCTATGACGAGGATCGCCTGCCGAAGGTAAAGGCCCTGCTGTCCGGCAACCTTGCTCGCGGCGGCGGTCTGGTCAGCTCGACCTTCTTCGAGAAGTACGTCTACGGCTACGATCGCCCGTTTGTGGTGGCGCCGGAGCGCATCGAGCGCTACTACCGCGAAGGTCAGGACGACCCGTACTCGACCACCCCGTCCTACCCGTCGGGCCACACCAACAAGGCTGCATGGACTTCAACCATGCTGGCCATGATGCTGCCGGAGGTTGCACCGCAGATTCAGGCGCGTGCGTCCGAGGCTGGTCATTCTCGCCTTGTCATGGGCGTCCACTACCCGCTGGACGTTATGGGCGGCCGCATGATGGGCAACCAGGCCGCAGCTGATCGTTGGGCAGACCCAGAGTTCCGCCCACTCATCGAAGAAGCCATGGATGAGCTGCGTACGGAGCTCGAGTACCGCTGTGGCGACACCATCGCCAACTGCGTTGCCAAGGACACTCCGTACATGAGCACCGCAGCTGCCGTTCAGCAGTACACCGAACGCATGACCTACGACTTCAAGCAGGTTGGCCCGGCTAACGAGCCAGTTGTTGTTCCGAAGCGGTACGCAGGTTTGCTGGAGACCCGCTTCCCGCAGCTGACTGAGGAACAGCGCAGCTCCGTCCTCGCTCAGACCGCAATCCCATCCGGCTACCCGCTCGATCGCACTGACGGTGAGGGCCAGCACGTTCGCATGAACCTGGCTCGCGCTCTGGCCGCCAACGTTGTTGTCAACGCCGACGGCAGCGTCACTGTCACCAACTAAAACGTCAACTACAAGCGCAGGGCCGCGTCAAGACGGTCCAGGGCCTCACCGAGGATTTCCGGGGAGGTCGCAAAGTTAAGCCGCACATGCCCAGCCCCGCCTTCGCCGAATGCGAAGCCGGGGTTGAGTGCTATTTTGGCGTTTTCAACCAGCCACGCAGCTGGGTCCTCACTGGCAACACCAGGCACGTCACCCAAGTCCAACCACGCCAAAAATGATGCTTGCGGTGGGGTAAAGCGAGCCTGCGGCGCAATAGTGGACAAACGTGTTCGCAGAGTCTCACGGTTGGTGCGCAGGACATCGACAAAATTGTCCAGCCAGGGCACGCCATCGCGGTAGGCGGCGGTGGCCGCGGCGACACCAAGAATAGAAGCGCCTTCGCGAACAATGAAGGGCAGCTCCAGCCAGGTTTTGGCATCTTCGTCGTTAAAGATGATCTGCGCACACTTGAGGCCGGCGGTATTCCAGCCCTTCGAGGTAGCAGTCACCGTGATAGTCACGGCCGCCGCGGTATCCGACACCGACGCGGTTGGAGTGTGAGTGCCATCTAGAACAACTGGGCCGTGAATCTCGTCTGAGATAACGCGCGCACCAAAGCGAGCGGCTAAATCAGTAATCTCACGAAGTTTTTCGGGTGAGTAGGTAAAGCCGAGAGGGTTATTCGGGTTACACAAGATCAGGCAACCGGCACCGTCGGTGAAGGCGCGTTCGAGGGCGCCGAGATCCGGGCCGTCGGCAAGCGTGGGGATGCACACCGTCTCCCGTCCCAGCGCGGGACCTACCTGGAAGAACGGCATGTAGGCGGGAGTGGGGACGACAATTGCGGAATCGGGGCGGGTGAAGCGTTCAACTGCGAGCGTGACTCCGCGGACGACGTCGGCGACTGCAAAGATATTGTCTGGGTTCGGACGCCAACCGTAGCGCGCTGCAGAGAAGTCCGCGGTTGCGGTCGTAAGCGCGGTGATGTCCTGCGAGAGGTATCCGAACTGTTCGCGCTGACACGCCTCGTCGATCGCGGCACTGACGGCAGGGCAGGTTGTGGCATCGGATTCGGCGACCCACAGTGGCAGCACGTCCGGTGAATATGCGGTCCATTTGACCGTCCTGCGGGAGCGGAGTTCATCGAGGGAGGGGAAAGTGACAGCGTTATTTACACTCATAGTTCCCGTGTATACAGAAAAAGCGGGAAGTCCGAAGACTCCCCGCTTTATCCAGTAGCTACGGCCACATCAGAAGCAGCCGCGGCAATGGCCAGCGCTAGGCTAGCCTCAGTGCCTCCTCAGCAGCTGGCAGTGCAGCTTCGCGATCAGCTTTGACCAGCCCCAACCGTGTGCGGCGATCGAGAATATCGTCGACGCTGAGAGCTCCCTCGTGCGTCACATGCCAGGCGAACTCGGCGCGGGTGACATCGAGACCCTCCGCTACCGGGTCGAGCGGTCGGTCGAGCGGACAGGATTCGATGACCTCGAAGGATTCGGCACCGTAGCGGTTAAACAGCGGCATCGGGATACGGCCGGCAGCGGCAGCGGTGCGAGCGCGGTCGAGCTCCTTCGGCTCGGAGCCCAGCACAGGGATGGTGCGGGTGGAGCACAGAGCAAGCGAAACACCGAGCTTTTCCGCAACCTTGTCCACGGTTTGCTCAGCCATAAGACGGTACTCGGTGAGCTTGCCACCAGTAATGGAAATCAGGCCGTTCGGGGCCTCCAACAAGGCGTGCTCGCGGGAGAGGTCAGCGGTGTGTGCCTCGCCGGCGTCGATGAGCGGACGCAGGCCGGCGAAAGCACCGATGACATCGTCACGAGTGAGCGGAACCTCGAGTGCCTGGTTGATGACATCGAGCAGAAAAACGATGTCATCCTCCGGCACTTCCGGCTCGTCCGGAATCGGGCCCGGTGCATCCTCATCGGTCAGGCCAATGTAGACGCGGTTGTGCTCTGCGGGAAGGACAAAACAGAAACGGTTGGTGTGACCAGGAACCGGTACCGTGAGAGAGCCGGTAGGGTTGCCTAGCTTCGCGGCGTCAAGAACCAGGTGCGTGCCGCGAGATGGGCGAATCTTGATGTTCGTCGCTAGGTCTGCGGCCCACACACCAGTGGCATTGACCACAGCGTGAGCCGGCAGCTCGAAGGAATCGCCAGTGAGCTCGTCGATTAGTGTGGCGCTCGTTCCAGAGGCGTTCTCGCAGCGCACCCGGGTCAGAATAGTTGCACCGTAGCTAGCGGCGGTTCGAGCGATAGTGGTGACCAAGCGTGCGTCGTCACGCAGCTGACCGTCGTAGTTGACGTAGCCGAATTTCACGTCGCGCTTACGGACGGTCGGCGAAAGCTGGCTGACTCGGCGGGAACTGACAGTGCGGGACAACGGCAGGGTAGTGGCGGAGGTACCAGCGATAATGCGTAGAAAGTCACCGGCCAAGAAGCCTAAACGCGGCAAAACCCGGGTCAACGGTGCGAATTTGTCCATCACCGGTACAACCTGTGGCAGGTTATGCACCAGGTGCGGAGCGGTGACGTCGAGCAGCGCACCACGTTCAATAGCTGAGCGGCGAGCGATACCGACATTGCCACTGGCAAGGTAGCGCAAGCCCCCGTGGGCGAGCTTCGATGACCAACGAGAGGTGCCGAAAGCGAGGTCCTTCGATTCGACGAGAACGGTTTTCAAACCCCTCGACGCCGCATCTAAAGCGATGCCGACACCAGTGATACCGGCGCCGATGACCAGCAGATCTGGGATGTCGCCCTTAGCGGTTTCTTCGCGTAGACGATTCAAGTCCGCTTGCCGACGAGCCTTGTTCAAAACCGCAGCTGAGCGATCGCGCTGAGGAGCGTGCGTGGCAGTCATAGTCTTTCTTCCTCGACTTTCCCGAAGACGGTGATAGTGATGAAACTATCTGGCGTAAGTGATGAAGTTGTGGAGTGCGTAGTGAGTGTGAACTATTTCGGGCGTACCCCATTGCAAGGCGCTTAGAAATAGACTAAGTTGTTCATTATCAACGACCGGCACGGATATTGATTCAAGAGATCTTTCTTAGTTGCGAATCATTTCCCGGGATTACAAGGAAGGAGACACCTCGATGGCTATGCACCCAGCGTCCAACCGCTCTGAGTCCATGAACCGAGCTTTCGCTGCTATTGCACCATCGCTGCAAATGTGTTGCTGCTGTCTCCAGTCCGTGCCACCCCAGACAGGTCGTAACTAGAAAAGCACGCTTAGGCATGTAAAACGCCACGCTGTTTGCGGTCGCACGGACGAAATCGCACCGATTGACCCGACCATCCCACTATCCGGGCATCTTCGCTTGGAATCCCAGGAAGAAGCGACAGCGACAATGACCGCAGCACTTGGATCTTTTACCCTTGACGATTACGTTTCACTGTTTATTTATGACGGCCCAACGTCACCGGAAATCTACGCTAGCGAACTGGTTAGTCTAGCTCGCTAGCCGAAGCCGACAGCAACAGGGTTAAATCATGTTGCCGTCGTAACGCTCTTCCAAGGAGTGCGGACCGGTAGCCAACTTGCCCGGGTTGAGGATGCCAGCCGGGTCGAGTTCGTCCTTAATTGCGCGCATGACCTTGGCGAACAACTCGGTGTTCTCCTCGTAGTACTGCGGGCTGTGATCCTGGCCAATGCCATGGTGGTGCGTGATGGTGCCGCCGAAGTTCATCATGGCCTCTGATGCCGCAGTCTTGATGTCCATCCACTGCTGGAGGATCTCGCCCTGGGTCTCGCGGAAGAAGTACGTGAAGTACAGCGAGCAGCCGGATTCGTACATGTGCGAGATGTGGCAGAAGACGTACACCGGGGTGCCGTGCTTCTCGCCAGCGGCTTCCATTGCGGAGGCGATTTCGCGGCGCAGTGTAGCGGCGTTATCCCAGGTGGTGGCGGTCTCCAGGGTGTCGACGCCGACGCAGCGAGTCATCATGACATCGCGCAGGTACGGCGAGGAGAAGCGGTGGTTAACCCAAGCCATGCCCGGGATGGAGCCCATGCGGACGCACTTCTTGGTCAGCAGGCGAGCGGCCAGGCGCTCACGGGTGACGCGGGCGCCGACCGGATCCGTCTGCGCAAAGCCAAAAATCACCATGCACGGGGTGTCGATGCCGCGCAGCTTCAGGTACTTTGTGACCTTCTCGGACATGCTGGCGGAGCCCAGCTGAGTGAGGCCGAACAGCGTCTCCTTCTCGTCGGAGATGCGTGCTAGGTGCGGGATATTGCCGCTCTGCTCCAGTTTGCGCAGCTCCTCGGCGGCTTCCTCAAAGGAGTTGAAGAAGTAGGTGTCGAAGAGCATCTCCTTTTGTGGACGCTGATTCAGGGCAATCGTCACATGCGTGATGATGCCCAGGGTGCCTTCCGAGCCCAGGAAAAGCTCACGAGGGTTCGGGCCGGATGCCGACGACGGCATGTCGCGGAATTCCATGGTGCCGGCTGGCGTGACGACGCGCATGCCAATCACGTTGCGGTCGATACGACCGTAACCAGAGGATTCTTGGCCTGCCGAGCGGCAGGAAACCCAACCGCCGACAGTGGAGTACTCGAAGGACTGCGGGAAGTGACCAGCGGTGAAGCCGGCCTTGGACAGCTCCTTTTCCAGGTCGGGGCCGAAAACGCCGGTCTGGGCGGTGACAGTGCCAGCGACTTTGTCGATGTCGATGATCTTGTTAAAGGCGGTCATGGACACTGCGATGGCCTTACCCATGCCTCCGTCAACAGCCTCCACGCCGCCGACGACCGAGGTGCCACCACCGAAGGGGACGACTGCAATCTTGCGCTCAGCGCATACCTTGAACAGGTCTTCGATGTGCTTTTCAGTTTTCGGTAGCACTACAGCATCTGGGGCGACATCGAGCTTGGCTGCGCGAAGGCGAACCAGGTCGGGGTAGGAGCGTCCGACCGCGTGCTTGACGCGGGTGTCGTGGTCGGTGGCGACGGCATCCGCGCCGACAACAGCGCCCAGGGCTTCGATATCCTCGGCGCTGAGGCGACTATTGGGGATGGTGACGTCGGCGATGTTGCGCGGCGGGTTGTTTGCGTCCAACGACATACCGATTTCGCGCTGCAGTAGCTTCTCGCTGGCCGTGGTGATTGGCTTGTCGTTGCCGTCAACACCCCAGCCCCACCAGCGCATGCGGTACGGAATCGTGAGCTTGTTAGACATCCTGAGCTTCTCCTTGGGCATCGGTGCTGCGAGTCTGAACTGCGGAATTATATGTAACTTGCGCGGAAGCACATCTTTACATCTTTTATTATAGCGGTATTACGTTACGTTTTCTCAAAAAATGTCAATCAATCTTGGTAAGCTTTAGTTAGATGCATTAACGCACTCCCATAAAGGCCAGTATTGACCGGTCAAAAGCCCACGTAAAAGTAGGTATTTCTTCGATGAACGCTAACGACAAGGATCTCAACTACCCGCTGGGAACAACTGAGATTCGTACCCTTGCTCTGGTCACTAACCCCCACGCGGGTCATGGCGCCTCGCAGATTGCGTCCGCCCGGGCGAGCCGGGTGTTCGCGGATCGCGGCATCGATGTCATCGCTCTCCAAGGTGCTAACCCCGACGACGCCCGCAAGCTCATTCGTGAGGTCATCGCCGACGGCCGAATTGATGCCCTGGCAGTCTGTGGTGGCGACGGCATGATTAACCTCGCACTGCAGGAGCAGGCACAGACCGGCATCCCCCTCGGTATTATCCCGGCCGGCACCGGAAACGACCACGGTCGCGAATACAATCTGCCGCGTGGCAATGCTCGCGATGCCGCTCACGTTATCGCCGATGGCTTCTGGACGACCACTGACCTCGGCCGCATCACCAATGAGGCAGGGGAGCAGCGCTGGTTCGGCACTATCATGTGTGCCGGCTTCGACTCGATTGTCTCCGACCGCGTCAATCAGATGACCTGGCCGCATGGCCGTAACCGCTACAACCTGGCCATCGTCCGCGAGTTCTTGGCTTTCCACTCGCTGCCATTCCGCATCACGCTCGATGACAATCGGGTTCTCGAAGATCCAATCACGCTGGCCGCCTTCGGTAACACCCGTTCTTATGGCGGTGGGATGAAGATTTGCCCGTCCGCAGACCACTCCGACGGACTGATGGATATCACTGTCATCGGCAAGGCCGGGCGCATCAAGGCCGCCCTGGCCTTCAAGTCCGTGTTCGACGGCACCGTTGAAAAAATCGGGGAGGTCAGCACCTACCGCGCCAAGAAGGCTTACGTGGAATACATCGGCCCGCCACGCCAGATGAACGCCTACGCTGACGGCGACCTCATGTTCCCGATGCCGGTTACCGTCGAAATTGTTCCGGGCGCTGGCCGCTACATCGTTCCCCGTCCGTAAAAGGGCGCAGGGGTGCCCGTCGTCAAGCGTTTCCTGCATGCTTGACGACGGCGCGTTACCCCTTGATGCCGTATTTCTTCAGGCGCAGACGATCCGCCGCCGAGGCCGAAGCCGTCAGGCGTAGCAACTCGGCGTAGATACCGTCAGTCTGCGCCAATTCTGCGGGTGCGCCGACCTCGTCGACGTGACCGTCACGCAGCGTCACGATGGTGTCCACATCGGAAATTGTGGACAGGCGGTGGGCGATGATAACCGTTGTGCGTCCCTCCATCAGCTTGTCCAAGCCTCGCTGAACTTCGCGTTCTGCCTTGGTGTCCAGCGCCGAAGTGGCTTCGTCCAGGATGAGCAGGGGAGCGTCCTTCAAAATAGCGCGCGCGATGGCGATGCGCTGCTTCTGGCCACCCGAGAGCTTCAGACCTCGCTCGCCGATAGTGGTGTCGTAGCCGTCGGCGAAGCTGCGGATGAAGTCGTCGGCGTTGGCCTTCTTCGCGGCGGCAATGATTTCTTCGTCGGTGGCGTTGGGTTTGCCGTAGGCGATGTTCTCCCGAATCGTGCCGGAGAACAGTGACGAGTCCTGGAACACGACGGCAGAGCCAGCACGCAGAGTGGAACCGGAAACCTCGGAGACATCCGAACCCAGCACGCTCAAGCGGCCTGCGGTCGGGGCGTAGAAGCCGAGCAGCAAGTTGACGATGGTGGACTTGCCGCCACCCGACTCGCCGACCAGGGCGATTTTCTGGCCCGAGTACGCCTGGAAGCTGACATTGGAGAGCACCGTCTTGTCCTCTTCGTAGGCAAAATCCACTGCGTCGAAGTCGACAATGGGAGCGCCAATTGCCTCCTGTTCGGCTGCGCGTTCCAGGGAGGAACGGTGGGCGCTGTCGACGGACTCTGCGTCTGCGGTGGAACCAACGGACGCGGAGTCGAAGTCGCCGTTATTCGCGGTCGCTGCACTGAGCAGCTCCGGCTGCGTGCGGGTCTCTGGAGTAAGCTCCATGACCTTGAAGTAATCGCGCGAACCGGCGACTGCGCGCTGGGCAGCGTCGACCAGGAAGCTCATCATGGTCACTGGTTGGCGCGCCATGTTAATCAGCTGAATGAGCATGACCATGGTGCCGATGGAGAATTCTCCCGACAGCGTACGCAGGAAAAGCAGCAGGTAAATGCCTGCGAAGATGATGTTCAAAATACCCCCGCGAAGGGCATCCATGCGGTGCCACCACGTTGACTGATCGCGGGTCAGGGAGATGGTGCGGCGGAAGCGGGAACCAAAGAAAGCGATTTCGCGCAGCTCCGCAGTGTAGGAGCGGACAACCTTGACTTGGCCGATGACCTCGGCAAAACGGCCACCGGCGATATCGATTTGTTCGTTCTTTTTCGCTTCAATCTTCTGCCAGCGCTTCGAGGTCAGCGCGGTCAGCAGGGTGTAGACCGGGAAAACGATAATCAATAGCACCGCCAGGGGCCAGTAGTGCCAGGCAGTGATGCCCAGTACCGCGCCGACGGTCAACAGCATCGGGAAGAAGTTGTTGGAAAACGCCTGGAGGAACTGCGTGATATTGCTAATCGAGCGTTCCAGGCGGGCGATAATTGTGCCGGTGACCTGACTGTCGAAATAGCGTTGCGGCAGCGACAGCAGCTTTGCATAGTAGCGGGTCGACAGAATCTCGCGCATGCGCGCAGTCATCACATCGCCCAGGTAACCACCGATGTTATGCACGATGGTTTGCGTCAGATCTGCGATTAGCAGCCCGATGACCAGCCAGATTACCGTGCGAGTGGTATCGGACATCGCCGCCTGGCTCAAGCCTTCATCGCTGGACACCGCGCCGACGATGGCGTCGGTGGCATCGCGGATGAGGAAGGGGCTAATCAACGACGCGGCGGCGGTGGCCAGCGAACAGATGATGACCCCGATATAGAAAGGCCAGAGCACTCGTGTAGTGGACAGGATTCTGCTGAGCAGACGCACGAAAGACCTCTATCTTGCGGGAGGATCACTCCCGCGATGAAATTACTGCGACAAAAGCCCTATCCTAACAGCGAGCGCACAGCACCAAGCGGCAGCGGCAGCCAGTTGGGGCGGTTCTGCGCTTCGTAAAGGCACTCGTAGATGGCCTTATCCAGTACAAAGGCCTCCAGTAGCGCCGGGTCACTGGCATCGCCATAGCCCTCCAAGAACGCATCGATATTGCGGCGAGCCCACTGCTCAACACGCTCGGTAGCTGCCTCGGTGTCTTCACGTCCGGTCAGCAGCGGGTAATGAGCGGCGTAATCGAAGGAGCGAATCATGCCGGCGATATCGCGTAGGCGGTGATCCGGCAGACGGCGCTCCTCCCACGGGCGCGACGGCTCGCCTTCGAAGTCAATCAAGCGCCAAGAGCTCGGCGTGCGCAATACCTGCCCCAAGTGCAGATCACCGTGGATTCGCTGGACGACGGCACCACCTTCCGGAACCGCAGCCTCCGCGCGATCGAAGATAGCCTGCGCTTTATCTTTGACCTCAGCAATTTGTGGCACCACACCAGCGACGAAGTCCAGGCGAGCTCGCAGTGGGGCTACCAGCTCCGCACCGGTCAGACGCTTCTTTACCGCGACAGCGGCAGCGAGGCTGCTGTGTACCGAGGCCACTGCTTCGCCGAGCGCACGCGCTTCGGATGTAAAGTCGGTGCCCAAATCTTCCAGCGGGGTCTGACTGTCGCGGATGGCATCGCGGACTGCGCCAAGAGCCAGCTCCCAGCCATCCACCGAGTTCGGTGCGAATTCCTGCAGCATGGCGGTGGTGTAGGTGTCTTCGCCAATGGTGGTCTCCACCCAGGAGTAGAGCTCAGGGACGAACTTGCAATCCGCCTGGGCCAGTGCGGCCAGCAGCTCCACATCGGCATTAGTACCGGGGTAGAGGCGACGGAAGAACTTGCACATCACGCGGTCGTCGAAAATGACCGAGGTGTTCGACTGCTCGACTCCCATGGGGCGGCCGGATTTCGGTCGGAGCTGCTCAGAGCCCGGCACACGTCGCAGTTCCATGCGGCCGAGCTTGCCTTCGTCGGAAAGCTTCTGGCCGAGTGCTGTGATGGCATCCGAATCAATCAGAGCGTCGTAGCCGACGATGCCCTCCGCGCGAACCAGCAGGGACTGCTCGTGGCCATCGGGGACGTCCTCCGCCCAAGCGATGGGCAGCTGATAGGTCGGTGCGGAATGCGCGGTGTGCACCCTCACCAATGCGATATCGACATCGGGACTGTCGGGATTGTCGCGCAGTACGGGGTCAAGCGCGAGGATCTCGACGTGGTCGATGTCAGAGACCTTGTCAGCGAAAAAGCGCATCTTGACCAGTGTGTCTGCCAGCTCTTCGGCAATGAAATCGGCGGTGGGAATAGTCATTTCAGTTCGTTCGCCTTTCGGGACTTAAAAGATCACTCTTTATTATCGGCGTTTGTGACGGCATCGGCTGCGGCATCGGCGGCGGTGCCTGAGTGCTCGCGTGATGACGTCACCGGCGCGTCCGATATCGCCTGCGCAACCGGGATTGTCGGCGCCGACATGGAGGCGCTCGATTCGAGGTTTGTCTCTGGCGGCAACTGGATTTCGAACCAGTAGAAACCGTGACCAGGAAGCGTGATCTGGTAGGGATCAGTGCCAATTGTGGGGAAGGGAACCGAACCCGTGAGCTCTACCGGGGTGGCGCCGGCGAACTCGGACAGATCCAGCGAGACGGCCGCGGGGTAAGAGGACAGGTTGTTGACGCACAGCAGCACTTCGTCGCCGTATGTGCGCAGATAGGTCAGAACAGAGGCGGTATCGCTATTCAGCTCGCGGAAATCACCGAGGCCAAAAGCCTCATAGCGCTTGCGGACCTGAATCAGTCGACGCACCCAATTCAACAGCGAATTGGAGTAGCTCGCTTGGTTCTCGACATTGACCGCCTGGTAACCGTAGGTCGCATCCTGAATGGTCGGCAGATAGAGCCGACCAGGGTCGGCCTTGGAGAACCCGGCGTTGCGGTCGGGTGACCACTGCATCGGTGTGCGCACGCCATCGCGGTCACCGAGCCAAATGTTGTCGCCCATACCAATTTCGTCCCCGTAGTAGAGCACCGGCGAACCCGGCAGGGAGAGTAGCAGGGCATTGAAAAGCTCGAGCTGTGTGCGGTCATTTTGCAGCAGTGGCGCTAGACGACGGCGAATGCCGATGTTGGCCTTCATCCGCGGATCGTGCGCATACTCGGCGTACATGTAGTCGCGCTCGGCATCGGTGACCATTTCCAGCGTCAGCTCATCGTGGTTGCGCAGGAAAATGCCCCACTGAGCCGAAGACGGAATCTCTGGCGTGGACTCCAGGATCTCCGAGATGGGGAAGCGGGACTGCTTGCGCACCGCCATGAAAATGCGTGGCATGAGTGGGAAGTGGAAAGCCATGTGGCATTCGTCGCCACCGACCTCCGGGTCGCCGAAGTATTCCACCACATCGGAGGGCCACTGGTTGGCCTCCGCCAGCAGGACGCGACCCGGGTATTCCTCATCCATGACCTTGCGGCAGCGCTTCAGAAAAGCGTGGGTCTCGGGCAGATTCTCGCAGTTAGTACCTTCGCGTTCGAAGAGGTAGGGAACAGCGTCGAGGCGGAAGCCATCGATGCCGAGATCGGACCAGAAGCGCAGCACATCGAGCATCGCTTCCTGCACCGCCGGATTGTCATAGTTCAAATCCGGCTGGTGGGAGAAGAAACGGTGCCAGTAGTACTGGCCACGCACCGGGTCATAGGTCCAGTTGGAATCCTCGGTATCGACAAAGATAATGCGTGCGCCCGAGTAAGTGTCCGGGTCATCAGTCCAGACATAAAAGTCGCCGTAGGGGCCATCCGGATCAGTGCGCGACTGCTGAAACCACTCATGGGTATCGGAGGTGTGGTTCATCACCAGGTCAGTAATAACGCGGATACCGCGCGCATGGGCCTCGTCGAGAAGCACCTTAAAATCCTCGACCGTGCCAAACTCGTCGAGCACGGCGCGGAAGTCGCGGATATCGTAACCGCCGTCGCGCAGCGGGGAGTCGTAGAAAGGCGGCAGCCAGAGGCAGTCAACGCCCAGCCATTGCAGATAATCGAGCTTCTCCGTCAGCCCTTTGAGGTCGCCGGAGCCGTTGTTGTCGGAGTCGAAGAAGGCCCGGACGAGCACCTCATAGAACACCGCGCTGCGGTACCACTCGTAATCTTCCTTGGCGATAGTCATGCATCCCAGCGTAATGACTATGCCACTAGCCTGCAGAGAGAGTTTTCCTGCGAGATCCCACAAGACCGCGCGAGACGGCCGTCCTGGGAGACCTCATTAAACAGCATTCTAAACAGCCTTGTGTTCCTGAATCAGCGCGGTGAGCTGGTACGCATCATCCAACTTCAACTCCGTTGCCACCGGAGTGACCGCTCCCGGCACCATGTCGATCCGCACGTTCGCCACTCCCGCCGCTTTCTTCAGCGGAGAAATGGTTAGTGTATGCCCCTGGATGCGCTGCCAAGGGACTATGAACCGCGTATGCCAGAACCGCCCCTTGGTCACTAACAGCCCCCGCCGCGTGGCCTGCACCTTTTGGAATTTCCAGTCAATTGGGCTGAGCCACCACGCCGTGCGTGGAGTCTGCCAGGAGCCCAGCAGGTCATCGGTAGAGGCCGGTCCCGCAATCTCAGTCATCAGGTAATCGACAATCGCGTCCGTCTCCGGTGCCGGTGCCACTGGCACCAGTGTGTTGTTCGACTGTGTGCTGTCCAGGCCATAGCCCGCCACCGAGACATCCGCACGGGACCATCTCCACGGACGCCACCAGAGCGGTTGCACCACTTTAAACCCATGAATGCGATCAATGGGAATGGTCTGAGCGCGCGTCGACAACAGTCCGGCGGTAATCGCCAGACGCCTGCTTTCCGACGATACCTTCAGCGTGAAATCCCACGACTGATTTAGTACCCCGAAAAGGCCGACAGCGAAACTGCCAATCACAATCAGAGTAGTGATGGTTACTCCGCTGAGGATTTCTACGATGAGGTCGGTAAACAGCGCAGAGACAACGGCGAGGAGGATGAGAGCTATGCCGACGAAAAGACCGGGTCCAATGGCCACGGATGCAATCAGCCGTCCGACATCGACCGGGCCAAAGATGGTCTTCGCTTCGGGCATGCGAGAGGACATGTGAGCGCCGGAGTCGAGGGGCGCGGTGGAGCTGTCACCGTCGTAAAGCGAACGTGCCAGCTCGGTGTCCAGCTTTTCTACCTCACCCAGCACGTCGGCGCGGAACTGTTCGCACTGCGGGGGAGTGAGGTATTTGATTGTGAAGTGTGAATCGGAGCCGCCGGCTGTTTCAATGACAATTTCGGCGAGCCCGAAAATGCGCGCCAACAATGGTTGGTTGATATCCACCGCCTGCACGCGGTCGAGCCGTGCCGCGCGTCGAGAACGCAGTAGCCATCCGGAGCCGTAGCGAACCTCATCGTCGGTGAGCTCGTAGAACGTATACCGCCAGGACAGCCACGAGAAAAATGCAATCAGACCAATAATTATGGCGACCGCACCGGTACCGACAAGGAGACCGAGCCATGCCCAGTCGTAGAGCTGAGTCACGACCGCAACGGCCAACTGCCACTGATTCGCGACTGCGAATGCAGTCACCGCAGCGATTGTGGCAAAGCTTTTGAGCAGCGGAGATAGGGGATGAACTCTATGCCTCATTTAGAGACCCGCCATCCGGTCGTGGGCGCGCTGAGATAGACGAGCGCGCAGGGCGAGCGCTTCTTCACGTGGCAAACCGTGGACGGCTGCATCCGAGCTCGCCGATGCTGTGTTGAGCTTCAGCGTTGCCAGTCCGAATAGTCGAAGGAGAGGTCCTTCATCGATGTCGATGAACTGGATTCGTCCGTAAGGGACGACAGTGACCGAGCGCCACCAGCGTCCGGACGCAACAATGAAGTCGTTGTCCTCTTCGAGGTATCGGTGGGCACGAACTCGTCGACCGATGAGCCAGTAGATATATGCGAAGTAGAGCACGCAGGCGAGGACGCCCAACCACATCCACGGAGTCCACATCACAGCGGCGACGACGGATGCAATCGTGATAACTAGCAGGGGAGCGGCGTGCGCGACTCGCTTCACCTTAGCCAGCGCGGGGTCGACCGGCTGCAGCGCGGAATTCTCGGGGACTAATAAATCAAGCGGCTCCATAGTTGACAGTTAACCACAGAGGGTAAAGCTTGCGTCTGGCCTGGTGCTTCGGTAAGAACGGTGGCTATGGATCGCAGGAAACTCATAGCAGTACTTATCACGCTGATCACCATTTTGGTCTGCGTCGAGATTTATCGGTACATGCAGACTTTGCCAGCTTAAGTCGCTGGGCTCAGTTGTTGAGCACAACAGCACAGCGCTAACCAGCGCAAGCCTCACCCGCCTTATGCCTTATGCGCCAAAGAGCTGGCGCGGAGCCGCCCACGCATCGATGGCAATGTCCTCGACTGCCTGGGCGTCAGCGCCAGCAAAGGTGGTCACCTTGCGGTCATTGTTGTAGCGGGGCATGTGTGAGGTGCCTTCGCGGATGAACTCGACCGCCACTTGGTGGAATGGATGGTTGGGTTCCTTCATACCGAAGAAGCGTGCAATGTCGATGCAGTGCGGAGCACCACTGGTGCGGCCAGCAGGTGCATAGCCCAACCCTTCTCCCGGTTCGAACTGTGCCGCCCACACATCCAGCTCAGCCGCCACGGACCGTTCGGCGACTTTAACAGCGTATGAGCGAATCGCTGAGTCAGAAATGACATTCCCCATCGGACGTTCGGCATAGGCGGTGGCCGGAAATTCGCCGTGGCCGCGATGCCCCTTGGCGTAGCGCCGAGCCATCCACTCCCGCATGGGCAACTTGTCCATCGCCACAACCGGCGGTTCTGAGAAGAACTCTTCGCTGGTGGCAGTCACCATCGTTGGCAGTGTGGGAGCAAAGCTGTCAAAGCGAGGCCCAATTGCCGGATCCGAAGGTGAGGATGCCGACACCAATTTCTGGGCTCGAGCGACCCTGCGTTCGTCGGCACGCGAAAAGACGTCGGTGGACGGCGCACGTCCCACACCGATGCCCGCCAACGTGCGGCGGAGACGCGAGCCCGACAGCAGCGAGAAGGCCGGCGACATGGCGATGGTGCGCTGGATCTGGCCGCGAGTGCGTTCGTCGGCAGCGAGAGTGAGCGCCAGCGCCGCACCCGCCGATTGCCCCGAGATAGTGATGTTGTCGATATCGCCGCCGAAGGCAGGCGCGTTACGACGAGCCCACTGCAGCCCCAGATACAGGTCATCAATGGCCCGGTAGGTCTCTGTTTCACTGTCGCGCCAGAATCCCTCGAGGCCCTTGCGGTATCCGAGCGAAACGGTGACGATGCCTGCCTGTGCGAAGGCCGTCGCGTCCGTCCAGGGCTCGGAGGGATGCCCAAACTCGTAGCTACCACCGTGGATCCACAGCAATACGGGATAGGAAGCGTCCGCGGGCTCAGCCGGTGCGGTGACGGTGAGAACTAATTCGCGCTCGGGTTCACAGCGCCGAGTGCCTGACTGTGGCCCGTCAGCCACCGGTGCCGACGCGGCGAACGGAGCAGCATCTGCGTAATCGATATTGAAAACTTGTATTGCGTCATCGTGAATACGGCCGGTTAGCCTCCCACAGGGAGCGGAAATAGTCGTCTCTGTCATGGCGGAAAACGCCTCCTCGTCACGGTTGGTCCTGCCAGAACGGCGGGGAGCCTGTTTCAGACGGTAGGCGCACTCTGGTTTTTCGAGCACGCTACAGTTGAATTCACTATGACCAATGATGCACGAAATCCACTGTTGACACCGTCAGAATTGTTCTGCGAATTGCCAGATTTTGCGGCAATCGACGACAGCCACGTCCGCGAGGCCTTTAGCGAAGCAATGCGCAGCCATGCACGCGAGATCGACGCCATCGCCACGTCGTCGGAGGCGCCGACCTTTGTTAATACCATCGAGGCAATGGAAAAGGCGGGCCAGGATCTGGACCGCGTCGCTGCTTATTTCTTCAACGTTGCCGGCACGGACGCCACCGATGTCCGCATGGAAATTGAAGCCGAGATTGCCCCGCAGCTCACTGCACACCTGGATCAGATTCGCATGCGCAGTGACCTGTGGCAGCGCATCAATGCCATCGACAGCGTTGAGGATGCCGCCAATCCGGAAGAGGCGAAGCTGCTGCTGAAGAAAGTCCGCGAAGACTTCCAGCGCGCCGGTGCGGACCTCAGCGACGAGGACAAAGCCGAGCTCAGCCGCATCAATTCCCGTCTCTCTGAGCTCTCCACGGCTTTCGGTGAAAACCTACTGAAGGACACCGTCGCGCGCGCCGTGGAGATCTACGACCGCGAGGAACTCGCCGGGCTTTCCGACGACGCCATTGCGTCCTTCGCCGCCTACGCGAAAAAGGCCGACACCGATGCGCCGTGGCTGATTCCGCTGGACCTACCGTCAACTCCGGCACAGCTGGCTGACCTGGATAATCCGGCTACTCGCGCCAAGCTCTATGAAGCCTCACTGGGGCGTGCGGGTGCTGCCTCCGGCACGTTCGACAACTCCGGCATTGTGCTGGAAATGGCGCGCCTGCGTGCCCGCCGTGCCAAGCTGCTCGGCTACGACACGCATGCGGATTACGTCATTGCCAAGGAGACGGCAACCACCGCAGAGGCTGCTCGGAAGCTCATTGCAGACCTGGCGCCAGCTGCCATTGCCAATGCTGAAGGCGAGTACAAGCGGGTCGCTGATCTGGCTGGCGGTGAGACGGTCACGGGCGCTGACTGGCCGTATTGGGAGCGCCGTCGTAAAGCGGAAGAATTCGCAGTCGACACGGAGGAACTCAAGAACTACTTCGAGCTGCACCGTGTCATCGAAGACGGCGTGTTCTACGCTGCCCGCAAGCTCTACGGCATCGAGGTAGTCAAGCGCGAGGACCTGCAGGGATACGCGCCGGGCACGACCGTGTGGGAGGTACGCCAGGGCGGAGGCGAGACCATCGGCCTGATTATTACGGACTACTTCTCGCGCCCGACTAAGCGCGGTGGTGCATGGATGAGCTCGTTTAGGGACCAGTCCCGTCTGCTGGGGCGCCTGCCAGTCGTGGTCAACGTGATGAACATCGCCGAAACCGAGCCGGGAACCCCGGTGCTACTGACGCTCGACGAGGTCACCACTGCTTTCCACGAGTTCGGGCACGCCCTCCACGGTCTGCTTTCCGACGTCACGTACCCGACCTTCTCGGGCACTAACGTCCCGCGCGACTTCGTGGAATTCCCCTCCCAGATTAACGAGAACTGGGCACTTGAGCCATCCATTCTGGCCAATTACGCCGTCCACGTTCGTACCGGTGAGCCGATCCCGGCCGAGCTAGTCGAGTCTGTGAAGAAGGCCCGCACCGCTGGTGAGGGATTCGCCACGGTTGAGTACCTCGCCGCGTGCGCCATCGATCTGGCCTGGCACAGCCTCACCGAGGAGGAAGCAGCTCAGGTCACTGATGTTGATGCCTTCGAAGCGGAAGCACTCGCTGAACTCGGCCTCGACGTTCCCCACCTGGCTCCGCGTTACCGCTCCCGCTACTTCAACCACATCTTCGCCGGCGGTTACTCGGCGGGCTATTACTCCTACCTGTGGGCAGAGGTGCTCGACGCGGACGGTTTCGGTTGGTTCACCGACAACGGCGGTGCCACAATCAGCGGCGGCAGCCACTTCCGCGAGGAGATTCTCTCCCGTGGTGGCGCCATCGACTTCATGGCCGCCTACCGTGCCTTCCGAGGTCGCGATAAGGACATCCAGCCGCTCCTCGAACGCCGCGGGCTGTCGGGCACTGATGCCTAGCTTCACGCTTTACGACGAGCCCCGCGACCGCCGCCCACTGGTTATTCCGGTCACCGGCAGGGTAGGTTGACACTCATGGCAGAAGCATTCGACAGAGTAGGGCAGTGGCTTATCCAATTGCCACTGCTTGCGCAGGTCAGCGTGCTATGCGTGGTTCTCCTGGTAGTCGGAGGGTTTCTTGCTTTCGTTCTCGTTGGCGCAATCGATGTTGTCAGCGGACGTCTGTGGCAGAGGTCGGTGCATCGGCGGGAGCGTTCGCAGGAGCGTCGAGGAGCGGGCAGCGAGAGCTAGCCGAAGAGGTAGTGGCCTTGCGGATAGCTCACCGAGAGACCCGATGAATTGAGCTGGGAGAAGCCCCCTTTAAGTGTTGGGTCGCTATCGCTGCCCTAAGGTATGTCTTAAAGTATTAGGAAATTTGCCCAACAGGCTAGAGTTGGGTAGTTCGCAAATATTTCGCAGTAGGGAGCTGAGTTAGCATGCATCGGTCGAGGCACTCGAAGGTCCTACTTGCCCTAATCGTTTTGCTTCTTCTCATCCTCATCGCTGGTGCAGTCACCGATTTCCAGTTTTAGCCTCGGTTTTAGTGCCGGGCATATAACCTGAAAGATCGGTGAACAGCAAAAATGAGGGATTAGTCGCTCACGAACCAATTAACGCTTGAATCCGGGGAAGCGAGGCAGGTCCTCGACAAGCACGGCCTTGCCCTCGGCATCGGTTAGCGGAATGCACCAGTTCGGGTACTGGTCGTGGCTCGTGCCCGGCTGGTTCTGAGTACGACGATCGCCGACCATGTCCACCAAGGCCTCACACTTCAGCGCGGATGGCGTCTGGTCGAGGAAGCGGTGCAGCCCCGTGACCAGTGCGTCAATTGGTGGCAGATTATCGCGGGTAAGGGAATGAACATCCATGTCCGCCGCAGCCGTGTCACCAAAGCAGCCGGCTTCCTTGGCCGCACCCAAAACCTTTCGAATCCACTCGAAGTCCCGGCGGTCTTCCTCCGCGACGTCGGAAAGCAATAGTCTCAGGCGTTCCCGTAGCTTGATGTGCTCGCCTGCGAGGTAGCCTGCCGTCGGCGGCAGATCGTGCGTGGTGACGGAGGACAGGCACAGGCTGCGGTAAGCGCTTGGTGGTTTCGGCTGGTCGCCCTCGGATTCAAACCACACGATCGAGGTGCCCATGATGCCCCGCGAGGCCAGGTAGTCCTGCACCCACGGCTCGAAAGTGCCCAGGTCTTCGCCTACGACGACGGCCCCAGCGAGCTCGGCCTCAAGTGCGAGAATGCCGACCATTGCCTCGTGGTCGAAGTACAGGTAGGTGCCATTGACGGGGGACTCCATCCGCGGCATGACCCAGAGGCGGAACATACCCAGCACGTGGTCAACACGAATGCCACCTGCGTGGCGAAGGATTGTGCGCAGCATGTCGCGCCAGGGGCGGTAGCCGGCCTCGGCTAGCTTGTGCGGGTTCCACGGCGGCTGCGACCAGTCTTGGCCGCGCTGGTTAAAACCGTCTGGCGGTGCGCCAACAGAGATAGCAGGAGCGAGCCAATCCGCAAGGTTCTCGGCATCCGCGCCGCCAGGGTGCACGCCGACGGCAAGGTCGGCCATGATGCCGATGCGCATACCCGCATCCAGGGCTGCCTCTTGTGCCTGGCCGAGTTGCTGATCGAGAATCCACTGCACCCAGAGGTGGAAGTGGAAGATTTCCTCCCGCAGAGATTCGACACTGGCGTGGTTACCCAACGGTGGAACCAACTCGATATCGTTCTCGGCTACGGCACCAGAATCGGAAGTGGCAGCGCGTGCAGCATCGCGGGCAGCAGCGCGATCCGCGAGCTCGCGCTCGGTGCACCACGACGCGTAGTCGTAAATGCCACGGCCCTCGGCCTCCAGCCAACGGTCAAATTCCGCCTGGCGTGCGCTGGACAGGGGGATCTTGTGAATTGCCCGCAATACCTTGAGCTTTGCAGCGTAGATGGGGTTGCGGTCAATCTCATCAGGGCTGTGATTGAGCTGGTGGAAAGAGTTCGCTAGCGCACGGGCTTCATCGGCCTCGTCCTTGTCCAGGTACCCGAACTCGTCGATAAGCTCTGGGCGCGCGTACAGCGGATTGACATAGCGGCGCGTGGTGGGCAGGTACGGCGAGTCTTCTACCGGAGGCAGTGGCTCTGCGGCGTGCAACGGATTGATGAGGACGAAATCAGAGCCCGCGTGCTCTGCACTGACCTGTGCCAAGTCGCCGAGGGTAGCGAAATCGCCGATACCCCAGCTGCGGCTGGAGCGTACCGAGTACAGCTGTGCCATGACGCCATGCGCAGGATTCTGCACGTACTTGTCGGCAGTGGCGAGACGGTTGGGGGTTACGGCCACATCGCACTCAGCGACGTTGTCGTCGTTGACTGCGCGCAAGCGATGCCAACCAAGTGGCAGATCCTCTGGAATTGCGAAGGCGGCTTCACCCATCAACACATCGCCGACCTGGCGTGGCGGTACCAAGTGGTGCACCTGAGCGCAGGGCCATTCTGCGCCGTCCTCCAGTTTCACAGTCACGCTGACATTGCTGCCGTGCGGTACGTGAACCAGAACTCGGTGGAAGATGCCCTGGCGGGTAACTACCACGGGCGGGAGAAGGCGAGACCACTGCGTGTCTGCCCACTCACGACGGGCGTCGTTGATGTCGGCATCGCTGGGATCTGGGCCCAGATCGATGTCGAGAGCAGCGAGAGTTTTTAGCACTGTCTCACGAGAGACGTGCACGAGTTGGCCCTCGGTGGAGTAGTAGGAAACCCCAACTCCGACATCTTTAGCGAGGTCGGCGAGTGGAGAGGAAAGGGGAGGATTGGAAGCTGCCTGTGTCACCCTTTCCATCATGCCAGTTTAGAAAAACTTTGCCAGTAGTAAGGTAAATCACTTCGTTATCGAAATATTTACTGAAATCACAACGGCGCAGGGTTTGATGTTCTAAGTTGATTCCTAACGAAACCAACGACGGACAGAACTACCGAAAGTAGGGGTTTGTAACTCGATGCGTGAATATACTACCGAGGCGAAATACGTCATCGGCGAGGACGAAACGATTATTACCTCGCTGCAGGAGCTGGTGCAGAAGCGCCCGAAGCTGGTGCTTTTCACTCGCCCCAAGAACTTTGAGTGGGTAAATGTCACTGCTCAGGAGTTCTATGACGAGGCAAAGGGCGTCGCTAAGGGGCTAATTGCCAACGGTGTTCAGCCGGGCGACCGCGTAGCGCTGCTCAGTGAGACTCGCTACGAGTGGAACCTGATCAATACCGCTATCTGGATGGCAGGCGCTGCTGTTGTCCCGATTTACGGCTCTTCTTCGTCTGGCCAGATTCGTTGGATTATTGAAAACTCCGGTGCTGTTTTCGCATTTACCGAGTCGCGTGAGCACACCGACCGCATGAAGCCTCTGCTGGTCGAAAAGGGCACCGAGAACCCGGAGGGCGAGTCTCAGCTGCGTCGTGTACTGGAGATTAACGCTTCCGCTACTGACACCATTAGCTACGAAGGCCGTGACATTGACGGCGACGAGGTCGAGCGCCGCATCAAGGACACCAAGGCCGACGACCTGGCAACCGTGATTTACACCTCCGGTACCACTGGTCGTCCGAAGGGCTGCGTGCTCCTGCACAGCAACTGGCTGGCGGAGGCCCGCGCCATCCTCACCAACGAGATTGGCCTGATTGCCCGTCCGGGGAACCGCATTCTGACCTTCCTGCCGTTGGCGCACGTGTTGGCTCACGCAGTGTCCCTGGCTTCGATGATTTCCGGTGCTACCCAGTCTCACTGGGCTGATACCAAGACCGTCACCCTGGAGTTCCAGCGTTCCCGTCCGCACATGATTCTCGGTGTGCCGCGCGTGTTCGAGAAGGTTCGTGACTCCGCCTACGCCTCCGCTAAGGAGAAGGGCGCATTCGGCCTGGCCATGTTCGAGCGTGCTGAGGCCACCGCCATCGAGTACTCCAAGGCACTGGATACTCCGGCAGGTCCGTCGCGTGTCTTGAAGCTGCGTCGCCAGCTCTACGATCGCCTGCTGTTCTCGAAAATTCGCGCAGCTATGGGTGAGGCCGTGCAGTACACCATTTCCGGTGGTTCGGCTCTGTCCTCTGACCTCGGGCACTTCTTCCGTGGTCTCGGTGTGCCTGTCTACGAAGGCTACGGTCTGACTGAGTCCACGGCTGCCGTCACCGTGAACAACCCGAGCGAGCAGATTATTGGTACCGTTGGTCGTCCGGTCGGTGGTTGCTCCGCCGCTATCGCTGATGACGGCGAAGTTCTGCTCCGTGGTCCGGTTGTGTTCGACCGCTACTGGAAGAACGAAGAGGCAACCAAGGAAGCCTTCATCGACGGCGAATGGTTTAAGACTGGTGACCTCGGTGAGCTGACCGAAGAAGGCCACCTGAAGATCACCGGCCGCAAGAAGGACCTCATTGTCACCGCTGGTGGTAAGAATGTCGCGCCGGGCCCGATGGAAGACCGCATGCGTGCGCACCCGCTGGTGTCCCAGGCAGTCGTCATCGGCGATGGTCGTCCGTTCGTCTCCGTGTTGGTCACTCTCGATGAGGAGGCACTGGAGAAGTGGAAGATTGAGCACTCCGTCCCCGAGCACACCTCGATCCGTGAACTCGCTGCCTCCAGCGCAGTTTTGCGCGCCGAGATTCAGGACGCCGTCAACTCCGCTAACGAGCTGGTTTCTCACGCAGAGGCCATTAAGAAGTTCCATATTCTGGACAGTGACTTCACCGAGGAAAGCGGCGAGCTGACCCCGACCATGAAGGTCAAGCGCAACATTGTCATGGACAACTACTCGCGTGACATTGAGGCTCTCTACCAGCGTTAATTCACGGTCTACCCGCTGCCGATAGAAAACGGCAGCGTGTTGTTACCGCGCTAGCGCCCCTCACCCCATTAAGGTGAGGGGCGCTAGAAATTTTTAAGGAGTTTTCAGTTTTCGAAAGTCGGCATTCGTCAATGTTCGTCGATATTCGAAAGCGGAAGACTGCAATGATGTCACCGGCGCCGAAGATGTCGTGGGAGGGCGGGCAATGATTAACCACTTCGATGCTCGGCTACGCCTGCGCGAAGTGACCCAAGAGCTCTACGACATTGGTGACGAAGTTGCCGAACACATCGAGCACCTTGCTCAGGCGGTTGCTGATGTAGATCGTGAGCTGGTGGACGAATGTGTCCTCGAGCTCGCTGACATCGTCGACGAGGCCGTTGAGGACTGCCGCCCTCTGATTGGTGAGCTTGATGGTCTACGCCAAGCGTTTACCTCCGGCATTCGCTCGGGGCGCATCGGTACTCTTTCCTCCGCTTCGACACCGCGTCGACACCCGCATCCGGCACCGAAGTCGCCGGATGTGCAGTCACTGTCGCTCATTCCGGCTCCTTTGAAGCATCCGGTTGCAGTCCCTACGGTCACGCAGGCAATGATTGCTCGCTCCGATGCCGTGGCTTCTTACCTGGAGGAACTCGCCGACTGGGTTTCCGCCGAAAACATCCGAGGCGTGGAAAAGCTCGGTAGTGTGGTGCTTCCGCAGCTTTACGCACAGTCTGGCCGCCGTGCACTGTCCGCTGCCGCCGCTTGGTGTGTTGCTGTTCCCGAGACTCATCCGGCAGTTGCCAATGCGCTGCGCGGCCGTAGGCCTCCGGAGTTCCTGATGGAACGTGCCCGCATCGATGAAATTGTCCGCCGCGTCAAGCAACGTCGAGCCAAGGAGCATGCGTGAGCGAAGCCTCCGCACACACCGATTCCTTCGGTGTCTACTTACACGTCCCATTCTGTGCCACCCGTTGTGGCTACTGTGATTTCAACACGTACACGCCAGGTCAGCTGGGCAGTGGCGCAACGCAGGGAGACTACCTCGATGCCATCGTGGCTGAGCTCGAGATGGCCGTCGTAAAGCACCCCGAACTAGCGCGTGGCGCCGATACCGTATTCGTCGGCGGTGGTACGCCGTCGATGTTGGGGGCGAGTGGTCTTCGTCGCCTGCTCGACGGTGTGCGCAACAGCTTTGGGCTTGCCGACGACGCCGAGGTCACCACCGAGTCGAATCCCGAGTCGACCTCCCCGGAGTTTTTCGAAGGCTTGGCCGAGGCAGGGTTTACCCGGGTGAGTCTGGGCATGCAGTCGGCTGTGCCGCATGTGCTGGCCACTCTGGATCGTACGCACACGCCGGGGCGTCCTGCGGCGGCAGTGGCGGAGGCACGCGCGGCCGGCTTTGAGCACATCAACCTCGACGTTATCTATGGCACGCCAGGGGAGTCGATGGCGAACCTCGATACGACGTTGGAGGCAGTCCTGGCCACGGACGTCGATCATGTTTCGGCGTACTCACTGATCGTCGAGCCGGGTACCGCGATGGCGCGTAAGGTCCGTCGTGGTGAGCTGCCGATGCCTGACGACGACGATCTCGCCGACCGCTACGAGCGCATCGATGCCGCACTGAGTCAAGCCGGTTTTTCCTGGTACGAGGTGTCCAACTGGGCAAAACCGGGCGGCCAATGTCGTCACAATATGCTCTACTGGCGCGATGGAAATTGGTGGGGTGCGGGCCCCGGTGCACATTCGCACCTGGATGGCACGAGGTTTTACAACGTCAAGCATCCGGCTCGCTACGCGGCGACCATTTCCGGCGGAGAATTGCCGATTAAGGATTCAGAAGGGCTAACGGCCGAGGATCGGCACACTGAGAAGATTATGCTGGGCCTCCGCTTGGCCGAGGGTATCGATGCCAATCTGCTCGGTGAGGATGAGCTGGGCAAGGCACGTCGGCAAGCGGAAGCGGGCATGGTGGAGTTTGTTTCCGTCGATGGCGGCCAGCGGATTCAGCTGACCAATCGCGGTCGTTTGCTGGCCGACGCCATAATTGTTGACATCCTTAGTTAAACTATCCGCATGTCATCTCAGACGGATAAGCGCAGGCAGGAAGTTCTTCGGGCAATTGTCTCGGATTACGTAGCTTCCCAGGAGCCCGTTGGCTCGAAGGCTCTGGTGGAGCGCCACAATCTGGGTGTGTCCTCGGCGACCATCAGAAATGACATGGCGGTGCTGGAGGCTGAAGGTTATATCCAGCAGGAACATGCATCGTCCGGGCGTATCCCGACTGAGAAGGGCTACCGCCTTTTTGTGGACAATCTTTCGCAGATTAAGCCGCTGTCCCGGGCCGAGCGCCGAGCTATCCTCGAGTTCCTCGAAGGCGGCGTCGATTTGGAGGACGTTCTGCGTCGCAGTGTGCAGCTGCTGGCTCAGCTAACCCGCCAGGTTGCAGTGGTGCAGGTGCCGACGCTGGAGGTCTCCCGCGTCCGGCACTGCGAGGTCGTACAGCTCGCCGACGCGCGATTGTTGCTGGTAGTCATCACTGACACCGGGCGCGTGGAGCAGCGCAATGTTGAGCTGCCAGCACCGATGGATCCCGATCTCGTGCCGCTCTTGCGTGAGCATTTCAACCGCGCAATGTCGGGGCACACGCTTGCCGACGCGTCGATTGCGATCTCCGATCTTGCGGCTAACGCCCCGCGTGATTTGCGGGATGTGCTTATTCGCTGCTCGACGGTGCTGGTGGAGTCGTTGATTGAGAAGCCGAATGACAGACTCATCCTGGCCGGGGCATCGAATTTGACCCGTGGTAATATGGCCGGTCGCTTACCTTCTACGTTGCCCATGGTTCTTGAAGCTCTCGAAGAACAGGTGGTCGTGCTGAAACTGCTGTCGGCCGCGCAGGATTTGCACCACGTTCGCGTTTCCATCGGTGAGGAAAACGAGGACGAGGAGCTGCGCGCTACCTCAGTTGTTTCAACTGGCTATGGCACCGGCACCGAAATTTTGGGTGGCATGGGCGTAGTTGGCCCCACATTTATGGATTATCCGGGAACAATTTCCTCGGTTGCTGCTGTTGCACAGTACGTTGGCCGGGTATTGAAAGGAAGTAGCTAAAGTTGGCACGCGACTATTACGGCATCCTCGGAGTGGAGAAGGACGCTACGGACGCTGAGATTAAGAAGGCGTACCGAAAGCTGGCGCTCAAGTACCACCCAGACCGTAATCCGGGTGATGAAGAAGCTGCGGAGAAGTTCCGTGAGGCATCTGAGGCGAACGAGGTCCTGCTGGATCCTGAAAAGCGCCGGATTGTGGATATGGGAGGAGATCCTCTCAATCCGCAGGGCGGTATGCCAGGCGGAGGTTTCGGCGGTTTCGGTGGCGGCGGAGTCGGCGATATCTTCGAAGCATTCTTCGGCGGTGCCGGCGGTACCCGCCAGCGCCGCTCGCGTGTACAGCCAGGTGCAGATGCGCTGCTGCGTATTTCGCTGGGCCTCGATGAGGCATTCACCGGTGTCCGCAAGCCCATCACGGTGGACACCGCGGTGCTGTGTGAGCAGTGCGAGGGAACTGGCTCGAAGTCCAAATCCAAGCCGAAGATGTGTACCAGCTGTGATGGCACTGGCGAGATTCAGCAGGTCCAGCGTTCCTTCCTGGGCAATGTGATGACCTCGCGGCCGTGCCCGACTTGTGAGGGCACCGGCGAGATCATCCCCGATCCGTGTAACAACTGCGGTGGCGATGGCCGCGTCCGTGCTCGCCGTGATCTGACGGTCAACGTTCCGGCAGGTATCTCTGATGGCATGCGTATTCGCATGGCAGGGCAGGGCGAGGTCGGTCCGGGCGGTGGCCCGGCGGGTGACCTCTACGTGGAAGTTGCCATGGACCCGCACCCTGTATTCGAGCGTGAGGGCGATGATCTGCACTTTAACGTGCAGGTGCCCATGGCTGATGCCGCACTTGGTACCGAGTTTGAGGTCGACGACCTGCTCGGCGAACCAATGACCATCAAGGTTGATTCGGGCACCCAGCCGGCAGAGCAGATTCGTCTGTCGGGTAAGGGCATGCCGCATCTGCGCGGCGAGGGCAACGGCGACGTGGTCGCACACGTCGATGTCACGGTGCCGACGAAGCTGGACCGCAAGTCCCGCGAGCTGCTGGAGAAGCTACGCGAGCACCGCGATGATGATGCCAAGGTGGCAGACTCGAGTGAGCGCAACGGTTTCTTCTCCCGATTCCGCCGCCGTTAGAACACGCCATCCCCAAAGCCCCCTCCAGTGAGTGTGAAGCACACATGAGTTCGCCCGTATTCCTCGGTGAGTTCACCGAGCTGCCGCGCCCGGAAGAAATCATTCGAATCCTCGGGTCGGAGGCAAAGCACATCAGCGTTCGCAGGCTGAAGGAGGGCTCGGAGATTCTTCTTGCCAATGGTGCGGACAAGGTGGTGCGAGCACAGCTCATGCACGTAGACCCTCGTGAGGTCCACGTTCGTGTGGTTGCCGCTGAGGAACGTCCACGTCCGCGCCCGCACGTCACTGTGGTGCAGGCGCTGCCGAAGTCAGATCGTGCTGAGCTTGCGGTCGATATGATGACCGAGGCCGGGGTCGATGAGATTATCCCCTGGGCGGCCGTGAATTGTGTAGCCCGATGGCAGGGTACCGCGAAGGTCACTAAGGCCCGCACCAAGTGGCAGTCGACTGCGCGCGAGGCAGCCAAGCAGGCTCGTCGTGCATGGATTCCGCCGGTCGCGGACCTGCATAGCTCCGCCGATATTGAGCAACTCATCCGGGAAACCACATCAGCAGGTGGTGTGGCAGCAGTTTTGCACGAGGAGGAAACAGCTCCGTTCGTGGACTTCGCCGCGCAGGCAGCAAACGCTGACAAGGTTCTTTTCATCGTCGGCCCAGAAGGGGGAGTCAGTCCTGGGGAACTCGAGGCCTTCCGCGCCGCAGGTGCTAGCTCGGTAGTACTCGGCCCGACAGTTCTCCGCAGCGCCCTCGCGGGAGCTGCTGCTCTTTGCGCACTGGGCCCGTTGACAAAGCGCTGGGGCGGCGCACCCACGCCTGGTCAGTAGGATAGACGCATAATGACAAAGTATTCAGTAACTGCTCGTACCACTGCCGTCGTCGAGCTCGATGACAATCTCGCGCCGATTGTGGTCGGTCATGCGGATCAGAACCTACGTCTGCTGGAATCTCTGCTGGCAGCGGATATTCATGTCCGCGGCGGAGTTGTGACAATCAAGGGTGCTCCGGCGGATGTTTCGTTGGCTGTCCGCGCTTTCAAGGAGTTAGAGGCAATGGCCCGTCGTGGGCACGAGCTCTCCCCGGAGTCGGTGCGGCACGCGGTGGGCATTGTGGATCGCGGGGAGAAGTCCGCCAGCGAGGTGCTCGGTGGCGGCATCGTGACGCATCGTGGCAAGACCGTGCGTCCCAAGACTGAGGGACAAAAGAACTACGTCGATGCCATCGACCGCTATAACGTTGTTTTCGGTATCGGCCCCGCCGGTACGGGCAAGACCTTCCTGGCCATGGCCAAGGCTGTTGCTGCGCTGAAGAATAAGCAGGTCGAACGCATTATTCTGACTCGCCCCGCAGTGGAGGCCGGTGAAAACCTGGGCTTCCTGCCGGGTACTCTGCATGAGAAGATTGACCCCTACCTGCGCCCATTGCACGATGCGATGCGCGAAATGCTTGAGCCAGAGCTGATTCCAAAGCTGATGGAAACTGGGGTAGTGGAGGTCGCACCGCTGGCGTACATGCGCGGTCGTACCTTGAACAATGCGTTCATCATTCTCGACGAAGCACAGAACACTACTCCGGCGCAGATGAAAATGTTCCTCACCCGCCTGGGCTTCGGATCGAAGATGGTCATCACAGGTGATGCCAGCCAGGTTGACCTGCCCCGTGGGCAGAAGTCCGGTCTGGCAGTTGCCCGTGAGGTGTTGCGTGGCGTGCCGGGAATCGCGTTTCCGGCGTTGGCCGCGGCCGATGTGGTGCGAAACCCCTTGGTCACCGCAATTGTCGAGGCCTACGATGACTACGATGCCTATAACGAGGGCATTGCGCAGGGCGCCGAGTCCTCACCCAAGCGACAGTCCGCCACCAAGCGATAAAGGACGCTGAAATTACATGAGCATTGAAGTTTTCAACGAGTCCGGTCAGGGCGTCAATGAAGAATCGCTTATCGACGTTGCCCGTTATGCGTTGGGTCGCCTGGACGTGCATCCGGCAGCTGAGCTGAGCATTCACATTGTCGACTTGAAGACGATTGAAGATCTCCACGTGCGCTGGCTGGACCTGCCGGGGCCGACGGATGTGATGAGCTTCCCGATGGATGAGCTCACTCCCGGCTCTGGTCGCCCCGATGCTGCCAGCCCAGGACCTGCCATGCTTGGCGACATCGTGTTGTGCCCCGAGTTCGCTGCGGGCCAGGCTGAGCGCGCAGGCCACCCTCTGAGCCACGAGCTGGTGCTGCTCACCGTGCATGGTGTGCTGCACCTGTTGGGCTATGACCACGTCACTGCTGAGGAAGAGCGCCAGATGTTCTCCCTGCAGAATGGTCTGTTGGCGGACTGGTACGACGACATCGATCGTCGTGGTGTCAGTTTTTCCGAAAAACCGATTAACCCCAATGCGTTCCCGGAACGTTCTAACGAGCGATGATCACTTTGATAATTGTCGCCGTTGTGGCGATGATCTGCGCTGGCGGACTTAACACAGTCGAAACTGCGGTCGCAGGCATTTCCCGTGCACGCGTGGCTGAGCTGCAGCGTGACGAGGTCGCGGGTGCTAATGCGCTTCTCAAGGTCGTAGAAAATCGCGCTCGGCACGTCAATGTGCTGGTGATTTTGCGGACGCTGTGCGAGTCAATCGGTGCAGTGACGCTGGCGGCGGTCTGTCTCAAGCTTTTCGAGCCGGAACGCTGGGCCATTGTGGCTGCAGTGGTGTTGTTGGCTCTGTTCACCTTCCTGGTCCTCGGGGTGTTTTCCCGCACGATGGGTCGGAAGAATCCGTACTCGATTTCCCTCGCCACCGCGGTCGTTCTGAGTTTTATGGCCAAGGTGTTGGGGCCACTGGAAAAGTTGCTGATTTGGTTCGGCAACATCATCACCCCTGGTGGTGGCTTCCGCGATGGCCCGTTCGCCACTGAAGTCGAGTTGCGCGAGATGGTCGATATCGCCCAGGAGCGCGGCATTGTGGAGCACGATGAGCGCCGCATGATTCAGTCTGTGTTCGATCTCGCGGAAACGTCGGCACGCGTTGTTATGGTTCCGCGCCCAGAGATGGTGTGGATTGAGGCGGATAAGCACTGTGGTCAGGCAGTGGCCCTATGCGTGAAGTCGGGTCACTCGCGACTGCCGGTGATTGGCGAGAGCGTTGAGGACATCGTCGGCGTCATTTACTTGAAGGACATTGTCCAGCAGACGTACTCGCGTACTGATGGTGGCCGCGGTGTTCGCGTCTCCGAAGTCATGCGCGACTGCGTTTTTGTTCCCGACTCCAAGCCACTGGATGATCTGCTCGATGAAATGCAGCGCACCCGCAATCACATCGCCATTCTCATCGACGAATACGGATCGGTCGCCGGTCTTATCTCTATTGAGGACATCCTCGAGGAGATTGTCGGTGAGATTGCCGACGAATACGACGAGGCCGAGCAGGCCCCCATCGAACCACTGGGGGATGCCTCCTACCGCGTGCAGGCGCGCCTCAGCTTGGGCGAGCTCATAGAGCTTTACGACGAAGCCCACGGGCGCCAACTCGTCTTCGATGACGAGGTCACCGATGAGGTGGATACGGTCTCCGGTCTGTTGGCATATGAGCTTGGACGTGTGCCACTGCCCGGTTCGTACGTAGAATATGCAGGACTGAAGTTTACCGCCGAGGGCTCGCGTGACCGTCGTGGTCGTATGCGGGTACGCACTGTGGTGGTGGAGCCGACTGCGGAGTTTTACTCCGAGGAAGAAGATACTGATGGGCAATCTTGATGACATGCTGGCCAATGCTGGACTTGGCGGAGATGCTGATGATTACAGTGCGCCGGAGGGCTTTCGCTCTGGGTTCGTTTCCATTGTGGGGCGTCCGAATACCGGTAAGTCCACGCTGACCAATTCCCTGGTGGGCGAGAAGATCGCTATTACCGCTAACCAGCCGGAAACCACGCGTCATCCAGTCCGAGGTGTAGTCCACCGCGAGAACTGTCAGATCGTTGTCGTGGATACGCCAGGTCTGCACAAGCCACGCACGCTGCTCGGTGAGCGCCTGAATGACATGGTTCAGGAGACTTACTCCGATGTGGACTTGGTCGCGATGGTCGTGCCTGCCGACGAGAAAATTGGCCCCGGTGACCGCTGGATTTACGAGAACGTCTCCAAAGGTTGCAAGAACATCATGGGCATTGTGTCCAAGGTGGATAAGGTCTCGCGCGACACCATTATTGAGCGCCTTATCGAGCTGCAGGAGTTGCTCGGTCCGGATGCCGAGCTGGTGCCACTGTCGTCGAAGTCCGGCGAGAACATCAACACGCTGATTGATGTCATGGCTTCCCAGTTGCCGGAGGGACCGCGCTTGTACCCGAAGGGGCACATCACCGATGAGGATCTGCACACCCGGATGGCAGAGCTCATCCGCGAGGCGGCCCTCGGCGGTCTGCGCGATGAGTTGCCGCATTCCGTGGCAGTCCAGATCGATGAGGTGCTGCCAAACCAGGATCGCGAAGGCGTCCTGGATGTCCACGCCGTTATCTATGTCGAGCGTTCGGGGCAGAAGTCCATCCTCATGGGGCGCGACGGTCGACGCATGGGCACCACCATTCACAAAGCTCGTAAGGAACTCATTGCGCTGCTCGGTCAGAATGTTTACCTTGACCTGCGCGTGAAGGTGCTGAAGGACTGGCAGTCGGACCCGAAGCAGCTGGGCAAGTTGGGATTCTAAAAAGTTGGTCGAGCCGTATCGCGACCGTGCGCTGGTCGTACGCCGCTACGACCTCGGCGAAGCCGACCGCATCATCGTCCTTTTCACCCGCGACCACGGCCTAGTCCGCGGTGTCGCCAAAGGCGTGCGCCGCGCGAAGAGCCGCTTCGGCTCCCGCCTCTCACCATTCGTCGACGTGGATGTCAACATCTACCCACGCCGAGGACTGTCCACTATCGCAGGCGCAGATACCGTGCGCACGTGGGCAGCACCGCTTGTCGACGACTATGCGCGCTACACCTGTGCGTGTGCAGTCCTGGACGTCGCCGAACGCATTGTCGGCGAGGAGCAAGTGCCGGCTCCCGAATTGTGGGATCTCACCACCCAATCGCTCGACGACGTTGCGGCCGGTCGCCATCGCCCCGATTTGTTGCTGACCTCCTACATCCTGCGAGCAATGGCGCAGGCAGGTTGGCAGCCAAGCCTCTTTGAATGCGCAGGCTGCGGCAAAGCCGGCCCTCACCACGCGTTTTCTCCCGCACTGGGCGGAGCAGTGTGCACCAACTGCAGGCCACCGGGTGCAGATACTCCGCCGACCGAGGTTCTGCATCTGATGTGGCAGCTTGCTCATGAGCAATGGGCGGGCATCGATACGTCGTCAAGCGAATTCGAGGGACGAATGGCGACGGCGCGTACCCTAACGGCGAAGTACCTGCAGTACTACCTGGGCCGCCGGGTGCCGGCGCTGGAACATGTGGATGCTTTTTGGCAGTAAACGTCAGCGGTGGGGCACAATAGGAAGCGTGTTGAATCCTCCTGTACCGCAGCAATTCGTGCCCAATCACATCGCGCTCGTGATGGACGGCAATGGTAGATGGGCCGAACAGCGTGGGCTCAAACGCACCGAGGGGCACAAGCGTGGTGAGGCCGTGCTGATGGAGTGCGTCGATGCTTGTTTGGAGATGGGCGTCAAGCACCTGTCGGCTTACGCATTTTCCACTGAGAATTGGCGTCGTTCGGTCGATGAGGTCCGATTCCTCATGGGCTTTAATCGCGATGTGCTGCGTCGACGTCGTGATGAGCTGGATTCGAAGAACGTTCGCGTGCGTTGGGCAGGGCGTCGCCCGCGACTGTGGCGCTCGGTGATTAAGGAACTTGAGATTGCCGAGGAACAGACGAAGGACAATGACGCGCTAACTCTGTATATGTGCGTCAACTACGGTGGTCGCGCTGAAATTGTTGATGCTGCTAGAGAGATTGCTCGTCAGGCAGCAGCGGGGGAGCTCAGCGAATATGACTTGACCGAGAAGTCTTTCGCACAGTTCCTGGATGAGCCGACTATGCCGGATGTTGATCTGTTCTTGCGTCCGTCGGGCGAGCAGCGCACGTCCAACTTCTTGATCTGGCAGTCCGCCTATGCGGAGATGGTCTATCAAGACAAGCTTTTCCCGGATTTCGGTCGGGATGACATGCGCGCCGCAGTGGTGGAGTACGCAAAGCGCGACCGTAGGTTCGGCAAGGCCTAGAGCCGATATTTTTTTAGGGGGGGGAGGGAGCCCGGGCTACTTCTTCTGGCAGTCCCTGCACAGGCCGAAGACCTCAGCAGTGTGCCCGGTCAGATTAAAACCGTGCTCCTCCGCAAGGCTGTGCGCCCACTGCTCGACAGGGCCGCCGGCGACTTCAACGGTGCTGCCGCAATCGGTGCAGACCAGGTGATGATGGTGGTGGTCACCGCACAGCCGGTACAGAGCCTCTCCGGAGGCATTGTGCAGAACATCGACAATGTCCATTTCTGCAAGGGACTGGAGCGTCCGATAGACCGTCGTCAAGCCGACCTTGTCCCCACGTTCCGTCAGCGACTTATGAATGTCAGCAGCGGAGCGAAAATTAGGGGCCTCACTCATAATCGACACGACGGCGCGGCGTTGGCGAGTACTGCGCTGGCCGATGCGGGTTGCGGCCGGCCGCGCGGAGGCGTGTGCCCCGGTGCTAGCGGGGGAGCCCGTACCACGTGGGTTTTCGCCAGAACTAACTTCGTGCATATCTTCGCCAGCCATGTAACCGACACTACCCGGTATCGGTTGGACAAGATGCGCTAGAGTATAGGGGAACTTTTAACTGGCCTGTTGGGGTCAGTACATTTTGCTTTTCATTATGTCGTTCGCCGCACGGAACGGGCTGAATTGTGTGCCCGGAAAAGGCGTGTGGTGTGCGATGCGAAGCCATTTATAAGGAGTGGTCTAGACCGTGGCACCTAAGTCAGTTGTCGATACCGTCGCCAACCTGTGTAAGCGCAGGGGGTTCGTTTACCCGTGTGGTGAAATTTACGGCGGTACCCGCTCGGCATGGGATTACGGTCCCCTGGGTGTGGAGCTGAAGGAAAACATCAAGCGCCAGTGGTGGAAGACCTTCGTCACCGGCCGTAAGGATGTCGTCGGCCTGGATTCCTCCATTATCCTGCCGCGCCAGGTCTGGGAAGCTTCCGGCCACGTCGCTACCTTCACCGACCCGCTGGTGGAGTCCCTGCACACCCACAAGCGCTACCGCGCTGACCACCTGCTGGAGGCCTACGAGGCCAAGCACGGTCACCCGCCGGCCAATGGTTTGGCAGACGTTCCGGACCCGGAGACCGGTCAGCCGGGCAACTGGACCGAGCCGCAGATGTTCTCCGGTCTGATGAAGACCTTCCTCGGCCCGGTCGACAATGAGCAGGGCCTGCACTACATGCGCCCGGAGACCGCTCAGGGTATCTTCGTCAACTTCAAGAACGTTATGACCACGGCTCGCCTGAAGCCACCGTTCGGTATCGGCCAGACCGGTAAGGCATTCCGCAACGAGATCACCCCGGGTAACTTCATCTTCCGTACCCGCGAGTTCGAACAGATGGAGATCGAGTACTTCGTCGCACCGGACCAGGCGGAAGAGAAGTTCGATGAGTGGGTCGACGCCTGCTGGAACTGGTTCATTGACCTGGGCGTTAACCCGGAGAACATGCGTCAGTTCGACGTTCCGAAGGACGAGCGCGCTCACTACTCTGCACGCACGATTGACTTCGAGTACCGCTTCCACTTCCAGGGCAACGAGTGGGGCGAGCTGATGGGTGTCGCCAACCGTACGGACTACGACCTCGGCTGCCACATCGAGCACTCCAAGGAAGACCTGCGTTACCACGACCAGGTCACCGGCGAAAAGTACGTTCCGTACGTCATTGAGCCGTCCTTCGGTCTGACCCGCGCCCTGATGGCCTTCCTGTGTGATGCCTACACCGAGGAAGAGGTGCCGAACGCAAAGGGCGGCACCGACACCCGTACTGTGCTGAAGCTGGACCCGCGTCTGTCGCCGGTTAAGGTTGCTGTTTTGCCGCTGTCGAAGAAGGACACCCTGACTCCGACTGCTGAGGCTGTCGCCGACAAGCTGCGCCAGTACTGGGCCGTCGATTACGACACCTCCGGTGCTATCGGCCGTCGTTACCGTCGCCAGGATGAGATCGGTACTCCGTTCTGTGTCACCGTTGACTTCGATACTCTCGAGGACAACGCTGTGACCGTCCGTGACCGCGACACCATGGAGCAGGAGCGCGTCAAGATTGACGAGCTGGAAGGCTACCTCGCAGCTCGCCTGGTGGGCTGCTAATGGCCGAAGAAGTTTTTTGGGAATCCTATAGTCTCGGCGACGGTTCTCGGGAAAAATCCGAGCAAACCTGGCCGATTCTGAAGGAAAGCACCGAAGTCGGCACGTACATCCGTGATGAGCAGGGCGATCGCCTCAACACCCCGGAAGGGGAGTGGGTCATTGACGCCTCTGCTAATCACCGTGTTTCCGCCACGCTTCCCGACGGCCGCGTGTTCTCGACCGTTGCTGCTGACCGTGACAAGATTTCGCGAGCCAAGCAGCTTTCAGTGACCTTTGGGCCGGAGCGTCCTGAAGGCAAGCTGGTGTGCGAGGGATCGACGAACTACGTCATCGAGAATGCGAAGACCGGCGAGAAGTGGGGCCAGTTTACCGGTGCGTCCCGTGGCGTGCGCCACGCAGAGGTGCAGTTCGACACCGATGAGGGCCGTGCGCTGCCGGAAGAGGAGAAGATCTTCCTGGTCTACAGTGCTCGTCGAGTGCTGGAGTCCCGCATGGTTTCCTCTACCTGGATTCTCACTGTCTGCTTGCTCTTGCTGATTGCCTATATGATTTGGGTGTGGATCGTGTAGCAACTATTGCAGACGGCGTCGTTTACGACGAGTACAAAAAGACCCTGTCCGACGGCTGGAGCTGTCAGGTCGGGGTCTTTAGTGCTTTCTGGATCACCTCGCCACAAGGGCGTGGCTGGCAGGTGAAAGCCCGCTTTTTTAGCACGAACGCGCTAGTGATGACGAATCCGGATGAGGGGGATTCTTTCGTCCTAAACAGAGAAGGACGGGGAATTCGCACGGTCTTCGACATCGAACGGCCAGGCTATGAGCTCGCCCGAATCGTCAGAGAGGACAGCCTAGGCCGAGGGGTATTTGGTGTCTATGCCCAGAAAGGAGACTTCCGGGGGAGTTTCGAAGACTGGCTGATTGCCGCCGCTCTGGCGACGTGGTCTGTGGATGGACCACGCCAGATGCGAATTTAGGCGGGAATCTAGAAGCCCATTGTGCTGCCGGAGCCGCCTGGTCGGCTCGAACCTCCGCCGAAACCGCCGAATCCGCCGATACTGCCACCAAAGCCGCTGTTGTTGCTGAGCATGCTGCCTAGCACCATGCCGGCGACCATCGAACCGTTGCTGCCGCCACCGCGGCGCTGATCCTGGTAGCGGCGGATGTCACGGCGGGCCAAGTCAGCGGCCTCAGCCGCGAGCTTGCGCGCACGACGTGCGTAGGCCAAAGCCTTTCGCGGATCGTCGTTGGCGAAGCCCTGAGCAGAGCCGTAAGCACGCTGCGCCTCTGCGAGGCGAGTGCGAGCCTCAGCGCCAACCACACGGCGGCGGGTAGCAATTAAGTCAGCCGCGGCGCGAATGTGATTGTCGGCATCCTGCATGCTGTGCTGCAAAGTAGCGGTAGCGCGGGCGAACGACGCGGCCTTATCTCGAGCGGAGTCGAGGGCTTCGTCGAGCAGCTCATCGGCATCGGTCAGTGCGGTCCAGGAACTCAGTGGATCCACTTCGGACTTATTGGCTGCCACACCGAGTGCTTCGCGGCCTGCTTCGATGGCTGCATTGAGACGCTCGCGGTTGATGTTGGCGCCTTGCGGTGCCGACATCAGGTGCGAGGCCTCATCGATTTCACCCCGGACCTCGGCGATAAGGGAAGCCAGCCCCGCGACTGCAGCGTGAATATCGCTATCGGCGTGTTCAATGGCCTCCAGAAGACTCTCTGCCTGTGTGAGCGCAAAGTCGGTGGCCGACAGTGCATCAATCAGACCACCTTGCTCACCGGCGGGTAGGTCCGCGATGCGGCGGGCCTCAGTCATTGACTGGTCAGCCTGATTCAGGTGCTCCGTGGCCATGTCGATATTGTCGGTCACAGAGCTGAGCATCTGCTCTTCGTAACGTGCGCGCAGACCGTCGAGAATTTCGCCGGCACGCGGCATACGTGAGCGCAGCTCGACGCTTCGCTGAGTGAGCTTTGAAATGGTCGCTTCAGCATTCATTAACTCCTGGCGGAGTTTCTGGAAGTTTGCGGCCTCGCCGTCGAGCTGGTCATCCGCAACACCACAGGTGGAGATAATCTCCAGTAGGACACTGCGGCGCTCGATTTCGTCGGTCACGGAGCCGTCGTCAAGCTGTTGGCGAAGTGCAAACGCGCGCTCGAGCGTGGACTGAGAGTGCTTCAGTGCGTTGTCGAAGCTGCGGATGCGTTCGGTGCCGAACTCAGCGCGAGCGAGGTCGAGCTCGGTGTTGGCCTTGCGAATGGACTCATCGGTACTGACAATCTCATCGTGCGCAAGAACATCGAGCGAGCTGGTGCTCAGCGAGTCCAGCGAAGAGACATCCCTGGGGTCGATGTTGCGGCCACGAGCGATCTCCTCCTCATCGCGCTTCTTCTTATTGCGACGGCCCACGGCCCAGGTGGCGCCACCGACAACGGCGGCACCACCGAGGCCGGCACCGAGCGCCCACCCACCGGCGGAGCCGCTGCCACCGCCTGCCTCGGCGATGGCAGCTTCACCCGCAGCTGCCCAGTTGTCATCCTCTAACAACTGCCCTTGAGCTGCCCTGTTGATGGCCTCCGCGTTGCGGGGGAAGGAGTCTCCGACGAAAGCGCCGAGGTTTCGGTCTTCCACAGCGACGACGATGACACCGCGGTTGTCGGCAGCTCCGAGGTGTTCCCAGGCCTGCTGTGCCCACTGCTGGCCCTGAATGCTGTCGAAGCTCTTGATATAAAACACCGAGAACAGGAGTCGCTTGTCGGTCTTGAGTTGCTGAATCTGCTCCTTCAGACGAGCTTCATCGCCGCCGCTCAGCACACCTGCGAGATCAGCCACCTCGCCCGACACATCTGTCGGTGCCTCGGCGTGCGACAGTGGTGCTGACGGTGCGAGTGCCAGCAGCGAAGCAGGTGCGTGAACCGGTGGCTGTGCCGGTAGCGCGGCAGTAATTAGCGGCATGCTCAGGCCGAGGAAAGCACCCGATGCAGCAAGGTAAAGGGGGCGAAACACGCGATTCCTGTCAGACATATCTACAAGGATACGTAACAATAATCACGTGGCCGGTAAATTTTCGTATTCATCTTTTGAACTCGCCCGTATTGTCGAGGAGTCTCCGAAGCAGTCATTGCTGCCCGGGGTGCAGTCCTTGGAAACCCACCGGGCGGCGTTTGCACGAGATCGCGCCCGCGTCCTGCACTCCGCAGCGCTGCGCAGGCTGGCTGACAAAACCCAGGTTGTGGGGCCAGGGGAGGGCGATACTCCCCGCACACGCCTGACTCACTCGCTGGAGGTCGCGCAGATTTCCCGCGGAATCGCCAGCGAGTTGGGTGCAGATGAGGATCTCGCAGAGCTGGCCGGCCTGACCCATGACATCGGGCATCCGCCGTATGGCCACAACGGCGAGCGCGCCCTCAACGAGATTGCCGCTGGGTGCGGCGGGTTTGAGGGCAACGCGCAGACGCTGCGTATTCTCACTCGCCTCGAGCCGAAGGCGCTCGATGGTACAGGTGAGCCCTGCGGACTCAATCTCACTCGGGCGGCGCTCGATGCGGCTTGTAAGTACCCGTGGACACCGATCGGTCCCGATGGTCAGCTCCGCCACAAGTACGGGGCCTACCAGGAAGATGCTGCGATTCTGCAGTGGATTCGCCAGGGCGTTCCGCACGGCAAGCAGTGTCTTGAGGCGCAGATTATGGACTGGTCTGACGATGTCGCCTATTCCGTCCACGATGTCGAGGATGGCATCGTCTCTGGCCGCGTTGACCTGGGTGTTCTGTGGGACACGGTGGAACTGGCCGCGCTCGCTGACAAGGGCGCTGCCGCATTTGGTGGCGATCCAGCGGAGCTCGTCGAGGCTGCCGGGCGTCTTGCCAGCTTGCCGGTGGTATCAGCTGCGGCGTCCTATGATGGTTCGCTGCGCTCGCTGGTCGCGCTGAAACGGATGACCTCGGAGCTGGTCGGCCGTTTCGTCACGGCTTCCGTCGCGGGTACGCGTGCTGCCTCCGGGTCGACGCTTCCGCTCGGGCGTTACGACGCGGACCTCGCCGTGCCCAGCTCGATTCTGGCGGAGGTCACCATGCTGAAGACCATCGCCGTGCTGTATGTGATGGATCTTCCGCGTCATATTCGCCGTCAGGAGCGTGAACGCGATCGTCTTTTCCGGGTGGCCGAGTATCTGCAGGAAGGTGCTCCAGGGACGCTTGATCCGATGTTCCAGTGGCTCTATTCCCGGGCGGAGAGTGACCAAGCGCGGCTGCGGGTTATCGTTGATCAGCTAGCGTCGATGACGGAATCGCGTGTAGAGCGGCTTGATCGCCAGATTGCTGGTGTGGCCGCGGCGTGGGGATAGTTGTCTACTCCTCCGCGTCAGGAATTTCGCAGAAGCTCTCGTAGTGGTCGTCGGTGTAGTACCAGACATCCGGATCGTTTTCGGAACCGCCGCCGACAACGATGCGGCGTGCACCGCGGCTGGAATTGCCCGGGGTGGTCACGGTGTATTCGCGGTAGTAGTCACCGCGCTCCTTCGGCAGGCGTCCCTCGTAGTTGCCGAAGTGCTTGCCGTCGTGCTGCGAGTAGATGTGGTCCTGGTCGGTCAGGATGCGGTCGATAACATCGTCGGCCTCCTGCGGCAGGGTATCTACTGCGCAGGTGGCACCCTTTGTGCCAGCCTTGTTGCTGCCCGAGTTGGGGCCAGGTTTAGGGCCTGGTTTCGCGCTGGAGGCAGTGGAATCCTGCGACCCCTGTGAGTTCTCGGATGCCGTAGAGTTCTGGTCTCCGCCATCGAGCCCGAAATAACTACCAGCCAGCACCAGGGCGGCAGCGCCTACGCCGCTCGCAATCTTCTTCCACTCAGCCATGGCTAGTATCTTTCCATATCTGTCGCCGCCGGCACGTTTTTGGGTTGAGCGCGGGCGGCTCGTCGGCAAGCGAAACCTCTACGGCGGAGTCGATTGGACGGGTTGGGTAAGGTTATTTTCATGGCTAGGGGAAGAATTCCGGACTCCGATATCGCGGCAATCCGCGAACGGACTCCGATTGAGGAGATCGTTGCAGAATACGTGAACCTCAAACCGGCTGGCGCGGATTCTCTGAAAGGGCTATCGCCTTTTAAAGACGAGCGCACGCCGTCGTTCCACGTACGCCCCAATCATGGCTACTACCACTGCTTTTCCACCGGCAAGGGCGGTGATGTATTCAGCTTCCTCATGGAGATGGAACACCTGTCTTTCCCGGAGGCTGTCGAAGCCTGTGCGGAGAAAATTGGCTTCCACATTAACTATGAGGGCGGCGGCACGGGCCGTCGCGAGGAACCGGGAACCCGACAGCGTCTCATCGCCGCAAACCGCGAGGCACAGAAGTTCTACCGCGAACAGTTCTCCACGCCAGCGGCAGCGCCCGCGCGCGAGTTTCTGGAAAACCGCGGCTTCACCGCCGAGCACGCGGCCCAGTTCGGCTGTGGTTACTCGCCAGCCGGCTGGGACACTCTAACCAAGCACCTGCAGCGCCTGGGCTTTAGCTTCGAGGAGCTGGATAAGGCGGGTCTTTCCAAGATGGGGCGCATGGGGCCGATCGATCGTTTTCACCGTCGTCTCATGTGGCCGATCCGCAATATGTCCGGCGATGTCATCGGTTTTGGTGCCCGCAAGCTTTTCGACGATGACAATCTGGGCAAGTACATGAACACGCCCGAGACCATGCTGTACAAGAAGTCCAAGGTCCTTTTCGGCTTGGATCTGGCAAAGAAGGACATTGCCACTGGTCATCAGGCTGTAATCGTGGAGGGCTACACTGACGTCATGGCCATGCACGCCTCAGGCGTGACCACGGCCGTCGCGTCCTGCGGTACCGCTTTCGGCGAGGAACACCTCCAGCTGCTGCGCCGTCTCATGCTCGACGACAACTTCTTCCGCGGCGAACTCATCTACACCTTCGACGGCGACGAGGCAGGACAGAAGGCCGCCATGCGCGCCTTCGAGGGGGAGCAGAACTTCACCGGCCAGTCCTACGTCGCGGTCGCGCCGGACGGCATGGATCCGTGCGATCTGCGCCAGAAGAAGGGCGAGGCCGCAGTGCGCGATCTCGTTGCTTCACGACGGCCATTGATCGAATTTGTCCTCCGCACACTTCTGGCCGACTATGACCTGACCACCGCTAATGGCAGGGTCTCCGGGCTGCGCCGAGTGGTGCCTGTCCTGGCCCAGCTCAAGGACGCGGCGCTGCGCGATGAGTATGCCCGCGAAGTTGCCGGCTGGATTGGCTGGAATGATGAAGCCGAGCTTGTGCAGCGCGTCCGCGAGGAGGCCAGTCGGCCACAGAATGAAAAGCGCACTCCCTACCAGCGTCGCCAAGAAGAGGCCCGGGCCCGTGAAGAGGCGGAGGAAGCGCGGCGCCGGCGCAACCCGGCACTGCCGTATCCAAACCCGCGGGACCCTGTGCTTTATGCGCAGCGTGAGGCCCTCAAGCTGGCAATTCAAGAGCCCGCCACCACCGGCCCGGTATTCGATGCGCTCGCACCCGAGACCTTTGGGCATCCGACCTACCGGGCGGTATTCGATGCCATCATGGCTGCAGGTGGTGCCTGCGGGGAAGCGGCCACACAGCCACATAGTTGGGCGACCGCAATTATGGATCAGGCGCGGGAGGACGTCGTCAAGCATCTCGTGACTGAGCTGGGCGTGGAGCAAATCGCCGTCGATGCAGAGACGCTGCGCCCGTATGCGCAGGCGATTCTGGCGCGGTTGCAGGAGGTGTGGGTCGGTGACCAAATTGCACAGCTGAAGGCGATGCTCTCACGAATGCGCCCCTCAGACGACGAAACCGCCTACAACTCGCTGTTCGCGGACCTGCTCGCGATGGAGCAGTACCGCCGCGAACTGCAAGCAGAGGCGGTCAAGGTCGTGTTTGAGTAGCTAGTGGCTAGCGACTAGTAGCCGCGGCGAATCCACTCTTCCAAGTGCGGAGCCTCGCGGCCAATCGTCGTGTGGTCGCCATGACCCGTGCGGACAGTCGTTTCCGCAGGCAGAGTCAGCAGATTGTCGCGGATGGAGTTAATAATCGTGTCGAAATCCGAGTAGGACCGACCGGTCGCCCCCGGACCGCCGGAAAACAGCGTGTCACCAGAGAACAGCTCCGCGGCCTCCGGTACGTACAGACAGCACGAGCCAGGGGAGTGGCCCGGAGTGTTAATAATGACAACCTCCGTGCCTGCAATCTCCAGGCGCTGACCGTGCGCGAGGTCCTCGTGCGCCAGGTCCGGCCAGGACTGCTCCCACAGCATCTGGTCGCCCGGGTGGACGAGCAGGGGAGCGTCGAGCTTCTCCTGCAGTTCAGGGGCCACAGTGATGTGGTCGTTGTGCGCGTGGGTGCATACAATCGCCTTTACCTTGCGGCCATCCACCGCGTCAATAATCGGCTGCGCCTCATGCGCCGCATCGATGACAATGACCTCACGGTCATCGCCGAGCACCCATACGTTGTTGTCTACGTCCCACGTGCCACCATCGAGCGAGAACGTGCCCGACGTGAGAACGTGGTCGACCCTCAAACCCTTGTTCACAGCGTCACCACCGATCGCAGTACCTTACCGGCCTTCATGGTTTCGAAGGCCTCGTCAACATCCTCAATGCCAATGCGCTCCGTCACGAAGCCCTCTAATGGCAGGCGGTTCTGCAACGACAGATCCACCAGCATCGGGAAGTCGCGCTCTGGTAGGCAGTCGCCGTACCAGGACGACTTCAACGCACCACCGCGGCTAAACACATCCGCCAGCGGGATGTCCAGCTCCATTGTCGGCGCCGGAACACCGACCAGAACAACGCGTCCAGCCAGGTCACGGGCGTAGAACGCCTGCTTGTAGGTTTCCGGACGGCCGACCGCATCAATCACGACATCAGCACCGAAACCGTCGGTCAGCTCACGCACTCGCTTAACGACGGGATCCTCTTCCCCGGTGCCCTTATCGCTCTTAGCCAGCTCCGCAGAGTTAATGGTCTCGGTCGCGCCGAATTCGCGGGCGGTATCCAGCTTCTCGTCCGAGATGTCGATGGCAATAATCTTGCTAGCGCCGGCCAGCTTGGCACCGGCGATAGCGGCCGTACCAACGCCACCGCAGCCGATGACGGCTACCGATTCACCGCGCTTAACCTCGCCGGTGTTAATAGCCGCACCGATGCCGGCCATGACACCGCAGCCCAGCAGGCCCGCAACGGCCGGATCGGCTGCCGAATCGACCTTGGTGCACTGGCCCTCGTGGACGAGGGTGGCATCCGCAAAAGCGCCGATTCCAAGTGCCGGGGTGAGGACGGTGCCGTCGGCAAGCGTCATGGGCTTGGAGGCGTTGAAAGTGCTAAAGCAGTACTGTGGCTCACCGCGCTTGCAGGCGCGGCACTCGCCACAGACGGCGCGCCAATTGAGGACAACGAAATCGCCGACGGCAACATGCGTGACCTCTTCGCCAATCTCGGAGACCACGCCTGCGGCCTCGTGGCCGAGGAAGAACGGGTACTCGTCGGTGATATCGCCGTCGCGGTAAGCCAGGTCTGTATGGCAGACGCCGCAGGCCTGGATGTCGACAATGACATCGTTCGGGCCCGGGGACGGGATGTGGATATCAGTAAGTTCTACAGGTGCGCCTTTTTCGCGGGCGATAACGCCGCGCACAACGCGTGCGGTTTGCTCGGTGTTTTCGGTTCCGTTGGTTTGTTCAGACATAAGCCCCATCGTATGAGCGCGGTATGAAAAGTGCATGATGGAAAGCATTTTCAGTACTGGTAGGAGCTTTGTGGGCGCTGTGTGAGGTTGCGTGGATTGTGTGGATTGCGTGGCTCTGAGAACTCACAACGGTGTCATGACGTGTGGGAAAAGAAGGTATAAATTGACCTTTGACCTGGCGATTTGTGAGTTTCAAGGGGTCTGGGTAAAGTATCTATCCGTCGCAAGGAACGGCATGGCCGAAGTTCGGTTTAGCCGGTTCTGTGCGGTGGATATTCCTCCATAGCTCAATGGCAGAGCATTCGACTGTTAATCGAAGGGTTGCTGGTTCGAGTCCAGCTGGAGGAGCAATTAAGCCAGGTCAGAGAGTTTTTCTCTGGCCTGGTTTTCGTTTAAGAAGACGAAGAAGACAAAAACAGACAGAAAATAATCCAAGCCCTAGGAAAGTCGGAAAAGCGTGTCTGGGCGGTGCGTCGCCGGTGGGCACCTTTCGCCACTTACCCCAGTGCGAGTTACTGACTGCGTTTATGGCTGATGGCGTTGGGTGGATGCGAGTTACTGACTGCGTTTATGTCAAAAATGGCTCGAAAAATGGTCTGAAAGTGTCATAAACTCACACAGTTTCACATTTGCAGCCCATAATTTTTCGGGGTTGTCAGTTTTGCTACTTAACCCACTCTATGGTCGGGGGATTTTTGCTCTTGCGGGCGTGACTCGATTCTCCACTGAGGAGGGGAGATCCAGCATTTTTGGAGGTCATCTCACGTAACCTGGGACGCATGAGGCTCGACAATATAACCCGCCCCTTGCTGGCGTCCTTTTTCGCCGCGGTCGCGTGGAGTGTTTTAGGTGGGCTAATCTTGCCGGAGCCCAATCTCGCCTACGACGAAGGAATTGCGTCGTGGATTGTGTCCATGTTGGTCTCAGTAATGCTGGTTGGAGCAATAGCCGTTTTCGCCGGTGATGGGTCGTTGGCTCGGGGGATGGCCAGCGCGCGGAGCATTGTCGCAGCAGCTACCGGTGCAGGAATTGCCGCGCTTGGCGATCTGGCATTCCTATTTCTCACCACGCCGCCCGATGGCCAGGACGGCCTGGTCGTCGCCTATGTTGTGTTCTTTTACATCCCGCTACTATTTCTCGGCGGATGGGCCGCTAGTGCCGCGATTAATCGGATGCGTAGGTGGTACCGGCAAGTGAAGAAAGAAAGAGAGGCCTAGCTGGCGGCCGTGAGTTAGGCCTCTAACTTTGGAGCCGCCAGCGCCTGGTGCGTCAGGTTAAGGCCGACCATCGTAACCTGCCAGGCGCGGAGGGCGTTTTTTTTGGGGGGTGTCCCTATGTTTTTGTCAAGTGCCAGACCGATGTTGACGAGCACAGTCTTGGGAGTAGTTTCTTAGGCGTGCCTAGGAGCCGGCCAGCGTGTGCTGGTCGGCTTCGTCTTTGGGGCTTTATGCGGCGACGGGGCGTGGCGGGATTTCGCGGAAGAACTCCTTGTTTTTCAGCATCGCGTAGATGACATTGCATCGGCGTCGTGCCAGGCAGATGACTGCTGCGTTGTGGCGTTTTCCTTCAGCGCGTTTGCGTTCGTAATACCGCCGTGACGGTTCGTGGCTGCGGATAACTGCGAATGCGGAGTAGAACAAGGCGTTTTTCAGTCGTTTATTGCCTGACCGTGCCGGGAATTCACCTCTGATCGACGAACCGGATCGTCTAGTCACGGGTGCTATTCCAGCATAAGCAGCTAAGTGGCCAGCACTAGCGAAGTCGGAGCCATCACCGATCGCAAGAAGGATCTGCGCTGCGGTCTTGATGCCGACTCCGGGCATACTCATCAAGACCTCACAAAGAGGGAAATCAGCGAGCATCTCTTCAACCTGCTCAGCAATGGTGTTTCGTTGCTCTTTGAGGGCCTGGATGTTTGCAGCCAGTTGAGGAATTACTAACTCGGCGGCATCGCTTCCAGGCACGGTGACTGTTTGAGCTTTCAGCGCTGTAAAAATGTCGTCTACCAGCGGGGTGGGGTCTTTACGTGTGCGCTTGATCATCCAGTTCAACACTCGTTGGTATCCGGCTCTTTTTAGCCCCTGCGGTCCCTTGTAATGGATCAATAATTCCAGGATCGGCGTGCGAGTCAGGGTGCTACCAGCAAAAACTCGTTCCAGGCTGGGGTAGATCTGGGTGAGGACACTGCGAAGCCGATTGACAGTGCGAGTGCAATCGCGGGCGATGTCATCATCGAAGCCGGACAGCATCTTTAGGGCGGAGAGTACCTCATCATTGCGGTCGACGGCACGTAGCGTGTGGGGCATTGTGCGGGCGGTGTCGGCGATGATGAATGCGTCGCGTTTGTCTGTTTTTGCACGTCCCGGATAGAGATCTGCAGCTTTGCGCATCGCAAGACCTGGCAGGTATCCGACTTCGCAACCGCAGTCCCGGGCTACAGCAATCGGTAGTGCGCCGATGGTGTTGGGTTGGTCGACGATCACGAGCACGGTGCCAAGCTTCTGAAGCTGGTGAAAAACGCCTGCTAGTTCGGATTCGAGTTGAGGCAACGGTTTGTCGAAGACCTTGTTGCCATCACGGTCTAAGGCGCAGGCGTGGTGTTCAGATTTGCCGACGTCTAACCCAAGGAATATGTCGATGGAATGCTCCGGAGACATGATGAGCTCCTAGAAAACGAGATGGGTATGGCGTTGTTCCAGTCGCTGGTGTCATGACCTTCGTTGCAAGCACCCACGTTACAAAGAGACCTAGTTTAAAACTGGCCGTGTCCCTATCAGCTGTCATCGAAAGTCCTGGCACCCGGCGGCAAC
>NZ_JVOW01000010.1:0-125460 GCF_001055995.1 Corynebacterium sp. 239_CJEI
GGGGGGTGTCCCTATGTTTTTGTCAAGTGCCAGACCGATGTTGACGAGCACAGTCTTGGGAGTAGTTTCTTAGGCGTGCCTAGGAGCCGGCCAGCGTGTGCTGGTCGGCTTCGTCTTTGGGGCTTTATGCGGCGACGGGGCGTGGCGGGATTTCGCGGAAGAACTCCTTGTTTTTCAGCATCGCGTAGATGACATTGCATCGGCGTCGTGCCAGGCAGATGACTGCTGCGTTGTGGCGTTTTCCTTCAGCGCGTTTGCGTTCGTAATACCGCCGTGACGGTTCGTGGCTGCGGATAACTGCGAATGCGGAGTAGAACAAGGCGTTTTTCAGTCGTTTATTGCCTGACCGTGCCGGGAATTCACCTCTGATCGACGAACCGGATCGTCTAGTCACGGGTGCTATTCCAGCATAAGCAGCTAAGTGGCCAGCACTAGCGAAGTCGGAGCCATCACCGATCGCAAGAAGGATCTGCGCTGCGGTCTTGATGCCGACTCCGGGCATACTCATCAAGACCTCACAAAGAGGGAAATCAGCGAGCATCTCTTCAACCTGCTCAGCAATGGTGTTTCGTTGCTCTTTGAGGGCCTGGATGTTTGCAGCCAGTTGAGGAATTACTAACTCGGCGGCATCGCTTCCAGGCACGGTGACTGTTTGAGCTTTCAGCGCTGTAAAAATGTCGTCTACCAGCGGGGTGGGGTCTTTACGTGTGCGCTTGATCATCCAGTTCAACACTCGTTGGTATCCGGCTCTTTTTAGCCCCTGCGGTCCCTTGTAATGGATCAATAATTCCAGGATCGGCGTGCGAGTCAGGGTGCTACCAGCAAAAACTCGTTCCAGGCTGGGGTAGATCTGGGTGAGGACACTGCGAAGCCGATTGACAGTGCGAGTGCAATCGCGGGCGATGTCATCATCGAAGCCGGACAGCATCTTTAGGGCGGAGAGTACCTCATCATTGCGGTCGACGGCACGTAGCGTGTGGGGCATTGTGCGGGCGGTGTCGGCGATGATGAATGCGTCGCGTTTGTCTGTTTTTGCACGTCCCGGATAGAGATCTGCAGCTTTGCGCATCGCAAGACCTGGCAGGTATCCGACTTCGCAACCGCAGTCCCGGGCTACAGCAATCGGTAGTGCGCCGATGGTGTTGGGTTGGTCGACGATCACGAGCACGGTGCCAAGCTTCTGAAGCTGGTGAAAAACGCCTGCTAGTTCGGATTCGAGTTGAGGCAACGGTTTGTCGAAGACCTTGTTGCCATCACGGTCTAAGGCGCAGGCGTGGTGTTCAGATTTGCCGACGTCTAACCCAAGGAATATGTCGATGGAATGCTCCGGAGACATGATGAGCTCCTAGAAAACGAGATGGGTATGGCGTTGTTCCAGTCGCTGGTGTCATGACCTTCGTTGCAAGCACCCACGTTACAAAGAGACCTAGTTTAAAACTGGCCGTGTCCCTATCAGCTGTCATCGAAAGTCCTGGCACCCGGCGGCAACACCCCCCGGATTATGGAAACTACAGGGCAGGTAAGCCATACCGGACCAGCGACTATCCCCATTATCGGGGACACTCACAAGGTAACGGGGCTTTGTAGCAACGGTCGGCAGCGGTCGTTATTGGAGTGCTGTATCAGCGTGACGTTGTAGCGAGCGGTTGTAGCGTGCCGTCTTAGTGTGCGCGGAGTTTCGCCAGAAGATGCACCTCGTGACATTTGATAACACGCTCAACAATTCACTCGAATGTACAAGCGAAAAAGTTTTATTAAAGGGGTTGCGCAATCGAATGGGTGTGCTAAAATGGAGGCATCAAGAACAAAGTGCTTGAGCTTCTCTTCTTGGCGTTGGGCTAGTGGTATTCACTGGTTATCGACACTGAGCGGGGTTGGGGCTTTGGGGGAACAATGTCTGAAAAAGATAGTCCGGCCAAACAACCGTCCGATGTTTACCAAGCGGCTCTGCTGCCTGAAGCGCCGCAGTTTTTCCACGAGTCATCCACGAACCAGTTGGCGGTGGCGGGTATCCAACGCAATCGCCTGGAACTGGGTATAGCTTGCGGTTGCACGCCGAAGTCGCTTGAGATTGATGTGGATGCATACATTGCTGAAATCGCACCCGAGTTGGGTATTTCCCGCGGTAAGGCGCTCGAGTATGTAGAGGTCGGCATTCAGTTAGCGCGTATGCCCCGGCTGGGTGCCTTTATTAAAGCTCGAGCTCATTTGCCCTTTGCGCATCTGATCACCATTGCTCGCGCGACAGCGCCGCTCCACGATCCAGAGGTGCGTGCAGCTGTTGAAGAAGAAATTGCCCGCTTTGTCATTCCCCGAAAGCATGGCGAGGCACTCCGGGGAGTTCGCAGCCTACATAAATTCCTGCAACGGGTTATCGAAGAAATTGAACCTCAGCTTCGCCCCAAAAACCTTCCGGGTGATGTCGATCCGCTGCTTCCTGCAGGAGAACGCGAAATAGTAGGAGAGAGTATCGGTTTTGAAGAGAGCGACAACTTCGCGGAAGTTTTTATGGAGCTGGAAAAGACCCGCGCTCTCGAATTCAAAACCACCCTCGAGTCCATCTCCAGCTCAGCTGGCTGCACTCGAGTCGAAGCTTTGACACACCTCATCCGCGGCACCGCCGAGGCAAAAATCGTACTCAACCTATACTGTCCTGCCACAGAGGAGCGTCCCCGCACCGCCTGGCTTGGCGGCGTTGGCTGGATCTCGCAGTTAGCTACGCAGGCGTGGATTGATAAGGTCACGCATATTCGTATGCTTGCCGACGAAACCGCGGAGGGCTACGCCCCAACCGAAAGTCAGAGAGCCTTCGTTAAAGGTCGGGACGGAACGTGTCGCTTTCCGGGGTGTGATGTACCCGCGGAGCTCTGCGACATTGACCATATTGAGCCGTACGACAAAGAGCACCCAGAGGAGGGCGGGGCAACAGAAACGCCGAACCTCCACTGCCTCTGCCGCCGGCACCACAACATGAAAACAGCTGGTCTGTGGAATGTTGCACGTGATCGGGATGGGGTGGAACTGTGGACGTCGTCAAGCACGGGCAAAAAGGCGGTGAGCCTGGAAGACGGGCCGCTTGCCGGGCACGGGCGCTACACTTTCGACAAACGGGGACTGCGGATGACGCAGGCGCTGGCAGAATATAACGAGTATCGCCAGGAGCTGATAGAGCAATCACGGAAGCTGGTCGAGGAAGCGCGCAGGGGAGAAGACACCGATACTCCCAACCCGCAAGACCCCCAAGACTCGGAAGCTCCCCAAGACCCGCAAGACCCGCCGAACATGGAAGAGTTTGGTTTCTGACCAGGGGGTGTGTAATAATTTCCAGGTTGTCTTTATAGGCAGCTTTACCTGTTTCGGGCATGAACCGGCCGAGCGTCCCTCTGTGGGAAAGCGCCGCCAGGGTCCTCTGTCTATGCAAAAAGTAAAGGAATAAGTTTCCATGAACATTCTTGACAAGGTTGATGCAGCATACCTGCGCGACGACATTCCGGAGTTCCGCGCTGGTGACACCGTCGAGGTCGACGTAAAGATTGTCGAGGGTAAGACCGAGCGTATTCAGGTCTTCAAGGGCGTCGTTATCCGTCGTCAGGGCGGCGGCGTCCGCGAGACCTTCACCGTCCGCAAGGTATCCTTCGGTATCGCTGTTGAGCGTACCTTCCCGGTGCACTCCCCGAACATCGACGAGATTCGCGTTGTCTTCAAGGGCGACGTTCGCCGTGCGAAGCTGTACTACCTGCGCAACCTGCGCGGTAAGGCTGCACGCATCAAGGAGCGCCGCTAGTCTTTTGGCGCAAAATAATCCCCATCGAGTGTTGAGCTCGGTGGGGATTTTTCTATCGCGTATAGTCTTTTCCCATGACCGACGACGATTCTCGCGAACAGACTGACGGCCAAAAAGAAGACCGTACTGAAGGCTTGAAAGGCTTCCGGAAACTTGACGAGGAGCCTGAAAAGCACACTCCGTGGTACATCGAGATTCCAATCATTATCGTGATTGCCCTGCTCATCAGTGCTGGTGTGCAGTCCTTTATCGGCCGTGTCTACGTGATTCCATCCGAGTCGATGCAGCCGACGCTCAACGGATGTGTCGGGTGCACCGGTGACCGCATTTGGGTGGATAAGGTTTCCTACCAGTTCTCAGATCCCAAGCCCGGCGATGTTGTCGTCTTTAATGGCCCGGAGTCCTGGAATAGTAACTACGTGTCACAGCGTTCTACTAACCCGGTGGCAAACTCGCTGCAGACGGTTGGTTCCTGGATTGGCCTTGTCGCCCCTGATGAAAATGCGTTGGTAAAGCGTGTGATTGCCACGGGTGGGCAGACTGTGCAGTGTCGCCCAGGAGATCCCGGCATCATGGTTGACGGCAAGATGACAGACCAGGATTTCATTAAAACTCCAGCAGACAAGCCGGTGGTGGATAATCTTGGCTCAGAGCAGTGTGGTGGCCCGTACTTCGGGCCGGTAACAGTGCCGGAGGGGCATCTGTGGGTCATGGGTGATAACCGCACCAACTCCGCGGACTCTCGCTATCACATGGGCGACGAGCTGCAGGGTACTGTGCCACTGGATAACGTCGTCGGCAAGGTGCAGGCAATCATCCTGCCGTTTAACCGCATCGGTGGCGTCGATGATCCGGACATCCAGCACAACTAGTCAGCACAGTCTGCTCACGCCGCCGGCGCCGAAACTGCGGAGGCTGAAGCAGTCGCGCACGATAGAGGTCGCGCTGGCAAAGCGCGGCTTTGGACCTGTAGCCGGGGTCGACGAGGCTGGTCGCGGCGCCTGTGCAGGCCCGATAGTTATCGCCGCCTGCTGCCTTCCAGAACGCCCTATCGCAGAGCTGGATAAGCTCACCGATTCTAAAAAGCTCACGCCGGCCGCACGTGAACGGCTCTTTCCGCTCATCCAACGCTTCGCCACCTCTTTTTGCGTGACGACGATTCCCGCGTCCTACATCGACCAATTCGGCATCCAGGACGCGAATGTCACTGGAATGCGCCGCGCGGTAGCCGGGTTGGGGCAGCGTCCTGGCTACGTGCTTACCGACGCACTCAAGGTGTCTGGCTTCACGGCACCCTATTTGCCCGTGATTGGTGGTGATTCCGCTTGCCGATGTATTGCTGCTGCGAGTGTCTTAGCCAAAGTCACCCGCGACCGCATTATGGTTGACCTATCGGAGAAGTATCCGGACTATGGTCTGGCGGGGCATAAGGGCTACGGCACGTCATCGCATATGGAAGCGATTTCACGCCATGGCGCAACCCCGGAGCATCGGTGGTCATACCGCAATGTGCGCTTGGCACACGCGGAGTATCTTGAGCACCCCGAATAGACCAACATGTACAAAAAGAGCAACATGTAAACACTCGAAGGAGCCGTCGCGGTCGTGAGCGCAGAAGATCTAGAAAACTACGAGGCCGACGTTGAACTATCCCTGTACAAGGAGTTCCGCGATGTCGTTAGTCAGTTTTCGTACGTTGTTGAGACGGAGCGCAGGTTCTACCTTGCTAATGCTGTGGAGCTGATTCCGCACAACAGCGAAAACGAGGTCTATTTCGAGCTGCGGATGTCGGATGCGTGGGTGTGGGATGTCCATCGCCCGGCTCGGTTTGTCCGCTACGTGCGCGTTATCACTTTCAAGGATGTCAATATCGAGGAACTGGATAAGCCGGACTTGCGACTGCCGTAGGTTATCGTCGCCTGTCATCGCATGTTATGGCTAGCTGCTAACAGTTATCCACAGTCGAAAAATTATCCACAGTTAGGGCCCTCTGAGCATTTATCGGAGGGCCTTTGTCATGCCCGCTGTGCAAGAGTGTTTCCGAACCGCCAAGGCAGTAAACCGCCAAGGCACAATTCAACGGGGAACCAGGGGGACCGGGGCTATGACACAGAGCTTTGAAGAACTAACCACGAGACAGCTCGGCGCGTTTGGGGAGGATTTCGTCGCCGAGATGTTGGAGGATCAGGGGTGGGAAGTTATTGCTCGGAATGAGCGGGTGGGGCGCTATGAGCTCGATCTTATTGCTGAAGATGTTGACGGCAGGCTGCATTTTGTGGAGGTAAAAACGCGGCGCAGCTCGCGAAGTAGTCAGTTTGGGGACGGCAGAGAGTCCATCACAGCAGCCAAGCTTCGTCATTTGCGCAAGGCGGCGGCACAGTGGCTGTCAGAGAGTTCTACCTACTGGTTAGAGTCCGTAGTTATCGACTGCGCAGAAGTCACAGTGTCCAGCCCTTCGTCCGGTCCTCCAGTCGTTGCAGTTACGTACATTCCCGCAATCAGCGACGCGATCATGTGGGACTGCTAGATGACTGTCGGTACAGCTCTTGCAGTCAGCCTCAGCGGCATTGAAGGAACTATTGTGCAGGTGGAAGCCGATGTTGGGCGTGGCTTGCCGGGAATGTATATCGGTGGGCTCGGCGATGCCGCCGTCGGAGAAGCCAAACATCGCGTGCGCACGGCGGTTGCTAACTCGCAGTTGCCCTGGCCGAAGACAAAAGTCGTGGTGAGTCTGTCGCCGGCGCATATCCGCAAGCACGGCACTAGCTTTGACCTCGCCATCGTCTGCGCCATCCTTATCGCAACCAGCGATGACATGGAGGCCCGAGGTCGTCTCCGCCACACGGTTCTCATTGGCGAACTTGGGCTCGACGGTTCCATTCGCCCGGTGCGTGGAGTGCTGCCGCAGGTCCTTGCCGCCCGCGAGGCAGGTGCCCGTTGGGTTGTCGTCCCCGCCGCCAACGCCGCCGAGGCCGCGCTCGTCGACGGCATCGCAGTCTGCACCGCAGCCGACCTCACACAGCTATGGGGCTGGGTACTCACCGGCTCAGGTTTGACGACCGCGCTTAACGACGACCCCAGCGAACAAGCCTTCTCGGTAGACCTGGCCGATGTCGATGGCCAACCTGAGGCGCGCTTCGCCCTCGAGGTAGCCGCAGCAGGTGGGCACAATCTGTTCATGCAGGGTTCTCCGGGAACTGGGAAGTCCATGCTCGCTGAGCGCTTGCCCACAATTCTGCCGCCATTGCAGAAGTGGCAGCAGCTGGAGGTCACCGCGCTGCATTCGGTGGCCGGAGCGCTCGATACTGCGGACACTCTTGTCCAACATCCGCCGTTTGTGGCTCCACATCACAGCGCGACTGTGGCAGCGCTAGTCGGCGGCGGTGCTGTGCCCAAGCCCGGCGCGATTAGCCTTGCCCACCATGGGGTGCTCTTCTTGGACGAAATCACCCTCATGCGCCCGGCGGTATTGGATGCGTTGCGGATGCCGATGGAAAACGGGGTGGTCGTCCACCTGCGTACGCACCATCGAGTGACTTTTCCGGCGAGAACACAACTAGTCATGGCGACCAATCCCTGTCGGTGTGGGGCGGCGTATGCCAGCGAATGCACCTGTTCTAGTACCGAGCGAGCCAAGCATGGTCGCGCATTATCGGGCCCGCTACGCGATCGCATGGATCTCAACGTCACGCTCAGTCCTGCCGGGGCCAAGCTGGGAATTAAAAACAAAGCACACAATGAGCCCTCCGCGGCCGTTCGCGATCGGGTACAGGCCGCACGTGACCGTGCCCGCCATAGGTGGCAGGCCCTGGGGCTTGCCGACGAAGCAGCCGTCACCAACGCGAGTGTGCCACGCTCGCTTCTCCGTCGTCACGCGGGCTTAGACGAAGAAGCGATGGCGTTATTGGACTTCCAGTTGAGGAACGGAGAGATTACCCAGCGGGGAGTGGACAAAGTAATCGCAGTGGCGTGGACGCTCGCAGATCTCGGGGGAGTAGACGCGTTTACCTTCGAGCACGTGCAACGCGCCTGCCAGCTGCATGACCGCGAGGGCGGCTAATACAACCGAACCATTATCAAGGGGGAGAAATGGACGAAATTCACGCGTGGGCTTACCTGAATCGTGTGGTAGAGGCGACGCATCCGCAGATTGTGCGGCTCGTGACGGAGTTTGGGCCGGTAGAGGTAGCAGAGAGGATCAAGGCTCGCGCCGGGCTGCCGGAAGGTCTGCTCAATACGACGCAGGCACGGGCCGACGTTGACCAGAGCGGCCACGATTTGGAGCTGGCGGCAGCGATGGGGTGGCGTCTTATTTATCCGGGGCACCCAGAGTGGCCGGGGGAGCTGCTGTCCTGCTTTACGACGCTCGAAGTCCGTGACCGCGCCGATGCACCGCCACTTGCGCTGTGGGTGCGTGGCCGTGACTTGCGGGACGTGGTCAGTGAAGCGGTGGCGATTGTCGGAACGCGGATGGCCAGCAGCTACGGGACACAGGTGGCGGCCCAATTCGCGGGGCAGTTCGCGAATGCGGGGGTTAGTGTCATCAGTGGTGGTGCGTTGGGTATTGATGCCGCGGCGCATCGAGCTGCGCTCGACGCTGGCGGCACTACGGTTGTGGTCGGAGCCGGTGGTGTAGGGGTTGACTATCCGCGGGCGCATGCAGAACTCTTCGACGGGATTGCAGAGCGGGGTGCGCTGATTACGGAGTATCCACTGGGGGTGCGACCTGCGCGGCATCGGTTTTTGACTAGGAATCGTCTGGTAGCGGCCCTATCGCGAGCAACCACAATCGTCGAGGCGGGCTGGCGTTCAGGGGCGCGCAACACAGCGCACTGGGCAGTGAGGCTAAACAAGCCCTTGGGAGCAGTGCCGGGACCGGTGACGCTGCAAACTACCTCTGGCTGTCATGACCTAATCCGCAGTGGCGAGGCTGTCCTGGTGTGTAGTGCCGATAATGTGCGGTCGCTGTATCGGTCAGTTGGCACAGTGAACGAGGATGCTCAGCTTGAATTGTTGTGGGAAAAGTCGGCGGTGCAGAAGCTTTCTCGAAACGAGCTCGCTGTCTACGACTCTCTGAATTCTGCGGAGCCAACGCCGGTGGGAGAAGTCGCAGCGCAGGCGGGATTGGCCGTGGCGCTTACGACACATTTGTTGCTGGAGCTGCAGGGACAGGGGCTGACCAGTCGGGTGGAGGGTGGGTGGTTGCGCCAGGAACAGAAGCGTTAGTGAGGCGCTAATAAAGCCTTCTGCAGAGAATCTCGAAAAAATCTTGAATTAGGTATTGCAATTCTCTGTACGCTCAGTAATATAGGCAAGGCAAGCCTAAGTAACTGTTACGGAAACGGGCTTGTGACATGGGTGAGGCAATAGGGCAGTGGCTCTGGCGAAAGTCGGAGTCACTGCCTTTTTCCGCTGTCTGGTGAGGTCTCGCGGTGTGCATCTACTAAGGTCAGAACCGTGAAGCGCGCAACCAATAACGACGACAGGACTGAGCTGGATCTCGGGTTATCCGCCAATATTGAGGCCGTGCTCATGGATTTTCTCGATGAGCTGACTTATTCCCGCAGACTCTCTGACGCAACCGTCCGTGCCTATCGAGCCGATCTCATCCCCCTCCTCGCCGGCCTGGACCACATCAGTGAACTCTCCACCCCTGTCATCCGTGCGCACCTCGGCGCGAAGCATGCGGAGGGTGCTGCGCGGTCATCGCTGGCTCGCTTAACGACGTCCATTCGCCAGTTCTGTAGTTGGCTCGTAGCTCGGCAAATTCTCGATGCTGATCCGTCGCTGCGGCTGTCAACGCCGAAGAAACATCAGCATCTTCCGGAAGTGCTCTCGCCGGAGAGGGTTGAGGAGGCAATCGAGAAAGTCTCATCCGAGGACAGCGCAGTTGCGGCTCGCGACTTGGCCATTGTGGAACTGTTGTATGCCACCGGGATGCGTGTAGAAGAGCTGTGCAAGGCCGACGTCTCAGATGTGGACTTTTCCCGCCACATCATCTCGGTAGTGGGTAAGGGGAACAAGCAGCGCATCGTGCCCTTCGGTGCACCAGCGGAGGCGGCACTCAAAGGCTGGCTCCAGGTGCGTGGAAGCTTTCATGCTTCCGCACAGGCCGAACATGCGCTTTTTCTCGGTGTGCGTGGAGGTAGATTGAATCCTCGTCAGGCGCGCCGAGTTATTCATAAATGGGCTGATGTTTCACCGCATGCTCTCCGACATTCTGCGGCCACGGCCATGGTGGAAGGTGGCGCTGACTTGCGTGTGGTGCAGGAGATGCTCGGTCATTCGAGTCTGGCGACCACGCAGATTTATACCCACGTCTCAGCGGATCGTCTCCGTGAAGTACATAAGCGGGCACATCCGCGCGCTTAATTGCGCAGGGTTGTTTAATTGCGTACAGGCTTGAGCACGATTGGTCTCCGCTGTATCAAATCCAGTGGGTTGAGATAGTCTTTGCCGCGCAGTGCGCCCCAATGCAGGCCCGGTTCGGGATGTTTGGCGTTGACCACAAGATGACCAATCACCTGGCCAGCGGCCACGTGGTCTCCCTTTTCTAACGCGGTATCTATGGGCTGATAGGTTGTGCGGATGCCATCGGCGTGCATGATTGACACGGAAGTCATTCCGGCGATCGAACCGGCGAAATGCACCACACCGGGAGCTGAGGCGCGGATTGGCTGGCCCGGGGAGGCGTTCAGGTCTACTCCGCGATGTCCAGGCTGCCAGCGTTTTTCCGGTGGGGTGTAGAAGCGTAGAACTTTGCCGTGCACAGGGAAAGTATGCGTAATAGCGGATATTGGCTCGCCGGTAGCTGCAGGTGGGCTTGGGGGTGTTGTTAGCGCGACAGCGAGCACGAATAGCGCTAATGTGCGCATTAGCGAGCGCTTGAAACTCTGCTTGGTCGTCATGCGCGATAGTGTGGCGGACGCTGCACTCGTCGACAAGCGGCAGTGCATTGCAAACGGTTCTAGCTGTGGATGACTTTTTGTCCTGTGGATAGCAGGGCGTGTCAGATATTGCGACCTGTGCGATGTATCAGATAAGATGACGCTCGCGGTGTCTGCCTTAATGGGCGGTCATTAGCACAAAGACTACGCGCGCGACCCATTCCGGCTGGTTCACGGGTGCTCGGCAAGGATATCTGTCGGGTGTGAGGCAGCGGGGGAGCGCTAGGGCACAGGGAAAGCCTGTGCGTGAACTGTAACCACCTATATCGGATAAGAAAGGAAGGGAAGCAGCCGCAGCCCTAGTCAGGCTGGACGCGAGGATCTTCCCTGAATATGACATGGCTGTTGTATCCATGCGAGAACTGCTCGATGCAGGTGTCCACTTCGGTCACCAGACCCGTCGTTGGAACCCGAAGATGAAGCGTTTCATCTTCACCGAGCGCAATGGCATCTACATCATCGACCTGCAGCAGACCCTGACCTACATCGACGAGGCTTTCGAGTTCGTCAAGGAGACTGTCGCTCACGGTGGCAACATCCTGTTCGTCGGTACCAAGAAGCAGGCTCAGGAAGCCGTTCAGAACGAGGCAGAGCGCGTTGACATGCCATACGTCAACCACCGCTGGCTCGGCGGTATGCTGACCAACTTCGCCACCGTTTCCAAGCGCCTGGCTCGCCTGAAGGAGCTTCAGGCAATGGACGCTGCTGAGAACGGCTACGAGGGTCGCGGCAAGAAGGAAATCCTGATGCTGACCCGTGAGCGCACCAAGCTGGAGCGCACCCTGGGCGGCATTCGCGACATGTCCAAGGTTCCGTCCGCACTGTGGATTGTTGACACCAACAAGGAGCACATCGCTGTCGCCGAGGCTAAGAAGCTGGGCATTCCGGTTGTTGCCATCCTGGACACCAACTGCGACCCGGATGACGTTGACTTCCCGATCCCGGGCAACGACGACGCAATCCGCGCTGCTTCCGTGCTGACCCGCATCATCTCCACCGCTGTTGAAGAGGGCCGCAAGGCTCGCGCTGAGCGCGAGGCCAACGCTGCTCGCGAGGCAGCAGGCGACGCTCCGATCGAGTCCGCCGCTGAGAACACCGACCAGGCTGCAGAGATGGACGCCGAGGGCTCCACTGCAACTGAGACGGCATCCGCTGAGTAAAGCTGAACTTTCTAACCACCACAAGTTCTAACCACCACAAGGAGGAACGCCCAGCATGGCGAATTTCACTGCTGCTGACGTCAAGAAGCTCCGTGAGCTGACCGGCTCCGGCATGAAGGCTTGTAAGGACGCACTCGTCGAGACCGACGGCGATTTCGACAAGGCTGTCGAGATCCTGCGTATTAAGGGCGCAAAGGACGTCGGCAAGCGTGCAGAGCGCACCGCCGCCGAGGGCCTGATCGCTGTTTCTGGTAACACCATGGTCGAGGTCAACTCCGAGACCGACTTCGTTGCCAAGAACCAGGAGTTCATCGACTTCGCCAACAAGGTCGCCGACGCTGCCGCAGCAGTCAAGGCAAACTCCCCGGAAGAGCTCGCAGCAGCTGACCTCGACGGTCAGACCGCAGCTGACGCTACCCAAGAGCTCTCCGCAAAGATCGGTGAGAAGCTGGAGCTGCGTCGCGCCGCTACTCTCGAGGGCGACAACATCGCTGTCTACCTGCACCGCCGTGCAGCAGACCTGCCGGCAGCTGTCGGAGTTCTGGTTGCTTACACCGGTGAGGGCGAGGGTGCTGCAGAGACTGCTCACGCAGCAGCTATGCAGGTTGCCGCTCTGAAGGCTCAGTACCTGTCCCGCGAGGATGTCCCGGCCGACCGCGTCGAGGCAGAGCGCGCTGTCTACGAGAAGATCACCCGCGAAGAGGGCAAGCCGGAGCAGGCTATCGCCAAGATCGTCGAGGGTCGTCTGAACGGCTTCTACAAGGACGTTGTTCTGCTGGAGCAGCCGTCCGTCGCCGACAGCAAGAAGACCGTTAAGCAGCTCATGGAAGAGGCTGGCGTTACCCTGACCGGTTTCGTTCGCTTCGAGGTTGGCCAGCACTAATTCCCTGTAATTTGTGCATAAGCCTCTAGCTGTGAGCTAGTTTAAATGCCCCGCTCGGGAACCCGGGCGGGGCATTTTGCTGTCCTGTAGCCGATAATGCGGAGCGTCAAGTGTGCCTTGCTGTCGTGACCGGGTAGACTCGTCTGCGACTTTTTAAACGGTGTGAGAAAGGTGCATGGTCATGGCAGAATCTGTCGAGCGCAATGGCTTCAAACGTGTGATGCTCAAGCTCGGTGGTGAGATGTTCGGTGGCGGCAAGGTTGGCGTTGACCCGGACGTGGTGCAAAACGTTGCCCGACAGATTGCGGAAGTTTCCCGAAAGGGCGTCGAGGTCTGTGTCGTCATCGGCGGAGGTAACTTCTTCCGTGGCGCACAGCTTCAGCAGCGCGGCATGGACCGCGCACGCTCTGACTACATGGGCATGCTGGGCACGGTCATGAACTGCCTGGCTCTGCAGGACTTCCTCGAGCAGGAGGGCGTGGACTGCCGCGTTCAAACTGCAATCAACATGGCACAGGTCTCAGAGCCGTACCTGCCGCTGCGTGCTAAGCGCCACCTGGAGAAGGGCCGCGTGGTCATCTTCGGTGCAGGTATGGGGATGCCGTACTTCTCCACCGACACCACCGCCGCCCAGCGCGCCCTGGAGATCGGCTGCGAGGTGCTGCTGATGGCAAAGGCCGTTGACGGTGTCTACTCGGCCGACCCACGTGAGGTGCCGGACGCAGAGCTGTTCGATGACATCACCCACCGTGAGGTTCTGGAACGGGACCTGCGCGTTGCTGATGCCACCGCCTTCTCCCTGTGCATGGACAACAACATGCCGATTCTCGTGTTTAATCTGCTTACCGACGGAAACATTGCGCGCGCGGTAGCCGGTGAGCAAATCGGTACTCTCGTCCACAGCTGATAAATTTGTTCGTAATACGTTCTTTCCACAGAGCGCTCTAGAACTATCTAGAACCCGAGTAGAAACCCGAGGTTAAAAACACAATGATTGATGAAGTCCTGCTTGACTGTGAAGAAAAGTACGGTAGCTCCGTAGAGCACTGCCGCGAGGAGCTGACGCACATTCGCACTGGTCGTGCGAACCCGGCGATGTTCAATGGCGTTATTGCGGAGTACTACGGTGTTCCGACTCCGATTACCCAGATGGCTACCATTTCGGTTCCGGAGCCGCGCATGCTGCTAATTAAGCCGTATGAGCTGAGCGTTATGGGCGACATCGAAAACGCGATTCGCAACTCCGACCTGGGCGTGAACCCGACTAATGACGGCCAGGTTCTGCGCGTAACTATCCCGCAGCTGACCGAGGAGCGCCGTCGTGAGATGGTCAAGGTCGCACGTTCGAAGGGTGAAGACGCCAAGATTGCGATTCGCAATGTCCGTCGTAAGGGCATGGAAACTCTGAAGAAGATTCAGAAGGACGGCGACGCTGGCGAGGACGAGGTGCAGGCAGGCGAAAAGGAGCTGGACCAGGTCACCAAGAACTACGTCGAGCAGGTGGACTCCTTGGTTGAGCGCAAGGAAGCGGAACTGATGGAGGTTTAGGCCTTCATATTCAACCGGGAGAGGGGATTTGAGGCGCCAATGCCAACGTCGAAGCCAGCGTCCAATAAGGAACGTGTTCTAGACGAGCTACGGCTTATTAAGCCGCGTAACTCGGCAGGTCGGAACCTGCCGGTTGCAATTACGGTGGGCGTAGCACTTGGTGCAGTCGTCATCATCGGCTTGCTGCTGGGGGCGCTCGCCTGGACCGTTCTGGTCGCCGCGGCGGTTGGCCTTGCAACCTGGGAGGTCTGCGAGCGGCTCCGCGAGTCCGATTGGCAGGTCCCTCGCCCGGTTCTGATTTTCGGCGGACAGCTGATGGTGTGGCTGTCCGCCTACTGGGGGATTGACGGTCTGGTCATGGGCCTGACTGTTACCCTGATGCTTTTACTAGTCACCCGTCTGTTTTTGCACGGGATGGCTGAAGCACCACGGAACTGGCTGCGGGATGTCGCAGTCGGAGTTTTCGTGGTGATGTGGATTCCGTTCTTTGCGGCGCTAGCTGTGCAGCTGGTGCACATGGACAATCCCTGGGAAGTCGATCCCCGTCTGGTCATTGTGACCTTCATGATCGGGGTGATTTCCAATGACGTCGGAGGCTATGCCGCCGGTGTCATGTTCGGAAAGCATCCGATGGCTCCGAAGGTAAGCCCTAAAAAATCCTGGGAAGGGTTCGGCGGCTCTCTCGTACTCGCCACTATTACTGGAGCGCTCTGTGCAATCTTTATGTTGCACGCGCCGTGGTGGCAGGGCATCGTGCTGGGCATTGCCTTGGTTATCTCCGCCACGCTTGGTGACCTGATGGAGTCCCAGTTCAAACGCGATCTGGGGATTAAGGATATGTCCTCGATATTGCCGGGCCACGGCGGTCTGATGGACCGCCTGGATGGCATGCTGCCATCAGCCGCGATGACGTGGCTGATATTGCAGCTTTTCAGCCTGGTTTAATTTGGCTGGTTCAGTCGGGCTTTAGTTGTCGCCCTTACGAATCTGGCGGCGCAGATCAAACATTCGCCAGCCACCGATTAGCGCAGTGATGAGGGCGCCGAGGATAGCAGCGAACAGCATTCCGACACCGACCGGGAAGTTCCAGGCCCAGCCGAACAGGTTTAGTGTGGTCTCCTGCTGATTCTGCAGAATGAATACAAGCAATACGATCAGCAAAACTGCACTGATGACCAGGCCAACCCACATCGAGCCCGCGGTAGTCTTTTTCACCTTGCGCCGGCCAGGAGCGGGCGCTGGCTCCGGTGTGGAGTCCTTCTCTGCGGGCGCGTCAACGACTGGCTCTGGAAGGTTGTCCTGCTCTGGTGCAGGAGCCACGGAATCATTTGGAGAGTACGACGGAGTATCGTCGAAAAGCGGACTGTCGTTATTCGGCTGATTAGCGTTAGTCATACCTATCATTCAACACGTTTTGGCAGGTATGTACCACTTGTAAAGGTCCACTTAGTTGCGGCTGCCTAGTCGCTCATTAGGCCAAAACCGTCATTACATGCGAAAATGGGTGCCATCATGGCATCTTCACTTCCAATCGTTCTTAAAGCTCCACGTCGCGGCATGCCCGCGACCCATTTTGCGGACCTCGATGTTGAGGAACGGAAGGCTGCGGTCAAGGAACTGGGCCTGCCGGCCTTCCGCGCCGATCAGATTGCCCGGCACTATTACGGTCGGCTTGAGGCTGACCCTATGACGATGACTGACCTGCCAGAAGCAGATCGTCAAAAGGTCAAGGACAGTCTCTTCCCACCTCTGTTGACTCCCGTTCGCCACATCACCTGTGACGACGGCGAGACTCGTAAGACTCTGTGGCGTGCAGGTGACGGTACGCTGCTGGAATCCGTGCTGATGAAGTACCCGGGGCGTGCGACCCTCTGTATTTCCTCACAGGCCGGTTGCGGTATGGCATGCCCATTCTGCGCGACGGGGCAAGGCGGTCTGCAGCGTAATCTCTCCACCGCGGAGATTGTCGACCAGGTGCGTGAGGCCGCTGCCACTATGGCAGCTGAGGGCGGTCGTCTGACCAACATCGTATTCATGGGCATGGGCGAGCCGCTCGCGAACTACAATCGTGTTCTCGCCGCCGTCCATCGCATCACGCGGCCCTCGCCGGAGGGATTCGGCATCTCGATGCGCAATGTCACCGTCTCTACGGTCGGTTTCGCGCCGAACATCCGACGGCTTGCCGACGAGTACCTGTCAGTAACTCTCGCGGTGTCTCTGCATACTCCGGATGACGAGCTTCGCGACGAGCTGGTACCGATCAACAATCGCTTTACAGTGGCCGAGGTACTCGATGCAGCTCGCTACTACGCAGACAAGACAGGCCGTCGCGTATCTATTGAGTACGCTTTGATTCGCGATATTAACGACCAGGATTGGCGTGCAGACCTGTTGGGTAAGAAGCTCCACAATGCTCTGGGCTCACGTGTCCACGTCAACCTAATCCCGCTCAACCCAACTCCGGGTTCGATGTGGGACGCCTCCCCGAAGAAGCAGCAGGAGGAGTTCGTCCGCCGCGTACAGGCCCAGGGGGTACCGTGCACGGTCCGCGATACCCGTGGCAACGAGATTGCGGCAGCGTGTGGTCAGCTGGCGGCTGAAGAAGTTTAGTCGCTGAATAGCAAAAATCCGCACCGAATTCGGTGCGGATCTTTTTGTGCGCTGTAGCGCTATAGAGCTGTCGCTATAGAGCTGTTAGGCCAGACTTTCTGCAAAAGTGGCTAACTCTACTGGTTCTGTCCTTCCGGCAGGCGGTTCCAGGAGCGCAGCTGAGAGTCGGTCAGGTTAGCGTAGACACCAGTGCCGTTAACCTGGTCACGTGCCCACTCCGGCTCAATGTGGCCTTCCGGCTTGTTGTGACCGGTAACGGTGCGGACCTGAGAACCCTGCGGGGCGAACAACTGCAGCAGCAGGCCAATAGCAATCAGGGCGGCGATGGCGACCAGCCACCAGTTCTCGACGTTGCCCTTGTGGTTACCAATGGTCATACCCAGCAGGAAAATCACGGAAATCCAGCCGGCCTTCTGCATAGCGCTCTTGCTAATGCCGTGCCAGCCCCACTTCGCCGACGGCTCGTCGAGGGTGCTGACGCCGCGGTAAATCTCTTCCTTTGGCTCGTGGTTGCTCACTTGAAAGTCCTCCTGTAAACACTTTCGGCGAATTGCACTCTATATGCACTTCAGTCTATCTGCGATTTTGCTGAAAGCGACTGAGCGCATTTTCAGACAATCTTGAGTATCGGGTGTAAGGATACCTTAGAACTTGCTGAAATTGGGACTTCGCCCGGCCGGAAACTCTCCGCCGGTGTGCTCGTTTGCCCAAAGTGGGGGTAGGGTGAGCACTCGTGACATTTCTTCTTGGAGTTTTACTCTTCGCAATCGGCATCGCGGTGACAATCGCCCTTCACGAATGGGGCCATCTCACCGCAGCTCGACTGTGTGGAATGCAAGTGCGTCGGTACTTCATTGGTTTCGGCCCAACGCTGTTTTCCTTCAAGCGGCATCACGCTGCGGCAGGAGGGCATGACACCGAGTATGGAGTAAAGGCAGTTCCGTTTGGCGGATTCTGCGACATCGCAGGTATGACCGCTATGGATCCAATCGATCCTGCCGAAGAACCCTACGCCATGTACAAGAAGCCGTGGTGGCAGCGCATTATCGTGATGCTCGGTGGGGTGGCAATGAACCTCATCGTTGGATTCATCATTCTTTACTTCATTGCCGTGACGTGGGGTTTGCCCAACATGGGTAAGGAAATGGCGCCACGCATTCAGGCGGTGCAGTGCGTCTCGCCGGCACAGCGTGCCGACGGCACGCTGGAGCCCTGCACTGGTTCCGGTCCTGCAGAGCGCGCAGGGCTACGTGCCGGAGATGTGATTGAGAAGATCAATGGCACCAAGATTACGTCCTACCCCGAGGCTGTGTCGCTTATTGGCAGCTCTGCAGGTGGCGACATCAAAATGACCATCGACCGCAATGGCACCTCCGAGACGGTCACGGTCACCCCGGAAGTCGTCAAACGCAAGACTAACGACGGCCAGGACATCGACCAGCCAGCGATTGGTATCGCCTTCCAACGCCCAGAAACTGTTCTCCACGAGTACAACGCAGTGACCGCCATCGGTGGTGCGGCCAGCTTCACAGGCAGTCTTTTTGGGGCGGTTTGGAATGGGCTGCTCTCCATCCCGGAGAAGGTTCCCGGTGTGGTTGCGTCCATCTTCGGTGCTCAGCGTGACCCGGCCAGCCCAATGAGCGTCGTCGGCGCTTCGCGTGCCGGCGGTGAATTGGTGGAGATGAACCAGTGGCCGTCGTTCTTCCTATTGCTGGCCAACCTCAATTACTTCCTGGCCGTGTTCAACCTCGTGCCGTTGCCGCCACTCGACGGTGGCCACATCGCCGTTGTTATTTATGAACGCATTCGAGACGTGATTCGCAAGGCATTCGGTAAGCCAGCGCTTGGGCCTGCCGATTACACCAAACTCATGCCAGTTACTATGGCCTTTACCGCGGTTTTGCTGGTATTCGGCGTTCTGGTCATGGCCGCTGACGTGGTCAATCCAATTGTGCTAAACCGCTGATAGCAGGTTGCGGCGCGCCAGCGTCGTCGTAAAGCAAAGCGGTGCTAACGTCAGCCCACATGGAACAAACTTCGCGCCGCAAGCCCCTGCTTCGCAGTATCTCGGCTGTGGCAATCACGGGTCTGGTGTTGTCATCCGCCGCGTGTACGCCGCGGCCTGACACCGGGCGCGAGGTGCTCGAGGAATTCCTTGGGGCGCTGGCGGGAGGGGATGTCGCTAAGGCGGCGGCGCTGACCGATCATCCGGATTCCGCTGAGGGGGATCTGAATGCGGCCACCGACGGCCTTCAGCCGGAGGGGCTTGACTATGAGATTGTGGGTATCGATTCCAGCTCGAACCAGTCCTCGGCGGAAGTCGCCATGAATTGGCAGCTACCGCATCAGCGACGCTGGGGATATGACACCACTTTCACACTGACCAAGACTGAGACTGGGCAACGGGATTGGGCATTGCGCTGGTCGCCAGCATCCCTGCATCCACAGCTGGGGCGTAACCAACACCCAGAATTGCGCACTATCGCAGCTCCACGTCCGTCTGTGGTTGGTTCGGACGGTGCGGCCTTGCTTGAGCCGGGGACTGTGCACCGGGTAATTCTCAACCGCGATGGGGCGGAGAATGTGCAGTCGTCGATTAACCGGGCGGCGACGGTCATCAATAATGAAATGCCGGAAGATGGTCCGAAGCTCGACGCCCGAGCAGTGGGGGAGCAGGCAGCTGGTGGGAAGGGTAACTTTTCACTGATTGTGCTGCCGGCATCCACGCCGCAGCGAGTCAAGGATGAGCTCGCGGACATTGACGGAATTTCTGTTAACGATGAAGCCGCTATGGTGCGACCCGACCCGGGGTTCGCGCCCGATTTGATGAGCCGCGTGGAAAGGCTAGTGGACACTGGTGATCACGGTGCCGATGGCTGGAATATCGTGGCGGCCAACGAGGGCGGAGCAGTCGTCGGCACGCTCTATGAGGTGTCTCCGGATGTAGCCCCGGCGGTGCAGGCATCAATTAGTAAAAAGGTGCAGGACGCAGCGCAAAAGGCCGTCGATACGCGGCAAGATGCTAAGGCAATGCTGGTGGCTGTGCAGCCGTCTACGGGCAAGATTCTGGCGGTAGCACAGACAGCGGAAGCAGATAAGGACGGCGACCTTGCGCTGATGGGACAGTTCCCGCCGGGATCGACGTACAAGATTGTTACTGCCGCCGCAGGTGTGCAGCACGAGGGGCTAAATGCGGGATCGACTGTGCCGTGCCCAGGTTCGATGGAGATCGGGCCGCGTATTGTCACCAACTACAACGGAAGTGGTGTCGGGAATACCTCGCTGAGCGATGCGTTCGCGCGGTCTTGTAACACCACGTTTGGCAACATCTCTCACAAGTTGGAGCCAGGGCAGTTCAAGGAGGAGTCCAAGAACTTCGGCATCGGCATCAACTATCACATCGCGGGCCTCGACACTATTACCGGCAGCGTGTCTGATGGCAGTGATGAAGTCGAGCGTATCGATGCGGGCTATGGGCAGGGCAATGACTTGACCAGCCCGTTTGGCATGGCGCTGGTTTCCGCGACGGTGGCGGCCGGACGCACTCCGACACCGTCACTCGTGCCAAGCGCGGGAACCTGGCAGTCGCAGGTATCAAAGCCACTGCCGCCTGAGGTTTTGAATGAGGTTCGCACACTCATGCGGGCGGTGGTGACCTCTGGTACTGGTTCGGCCATTGCCGGTCGAGGTGAAGTTTATGCAAAGACCGGTGAGGCCGAGTACGCTGGCGGCTCCCACGCTTGGTTTACTGGCTACCGCGATGATTTGGCCTTTGCCACGCTTATCGTTGGCGGTGGTGGTTCGGAGCATGCCGTGGCGATTACCGATGCCTTCTTTGCCAATATCGATGAAGGTTCGGGGGACGAGGGCTAGAGCATTTCTGGCTTTGAAACCGGCACAGGCCGAAAGGCTAATCCGGGGGTAGGGGTAGAGTATGTTCCATGATTCAGCGTTCTCCACTTACTCAGCAAAAGTCCACTCCAATTCGCACCGTTCCGGCACATATTGAACGGCCGGAGTACGCCTGGAAGGACGAGGTTCAGGAAGGCGTCGGCGAGCCGCTGGTACAGACTCCGGAAGATATTGAAAATATGCGAGAGGTCTCTCGCATTGCTGCCAACGCGTTGGTGGAGGCCGGCAAGGCCGTAGCTCCGGGCGTGACCACGGATGAGATTGACCGGGTGGTGCACGAGTACCTGTTGGATCACGACACCTACCCGTCCACGCTGGGGTACCGCGGTTTTGAGAAGTCGTGCTGTGTGTCTCTTAATGAGATTGTCTGCCACGGTATTCCGGATACTCAGGTTATTGAAGACGGCGATATCGTCAATGTCGACGTCACCGGATACAAGAACGGTGTCCACGGCGACACCAACGCGACTTTCCTCGCGGGCAATGTCTCGGAGGAGCACCTCCAGCTAGTGGAGCGCACTTACAACGCCACCATGCGCGGCATTAAGGTCATCAAGCCGGGCCGTGAGATTAATGTCATCGGCCGCGTAATCGAGTCTTACGCTAAGCGTTTTGGATACAACACCGTTCGGGACTTCACCGGTCACGGTGTCGGTACCACGTTCCACAATGGTTTGATTGTCCTGCACTACGATGAGCCGAGCCAGGACACGATTTTCGAGCCGGGCATGACTTTGACTGTCGAGCCGATGATTAACCTCGGTGAGCTGCCGTACCACATCTGGGAGAATGGCTGGACTGTGCAGAATGATGACTTCAAGTTCACAGCTCAGTTCGAGCACACGGTGCTGGTGACCTCCGACGGCTATGAAATCCTCACTCTGCCGGATGAGCAGAACGTGCCAGGCCAGTTCCAGACTGGTTGGAAGCCCGAGGCCTAAACCGTGCAGGCCCCTGCAGCTCTGATTGCCGGCTGCACCTCAGATGCCGGTAAGTCGGTTCTGGTCGCCGGCATGTGTCGGCTACTCGCGCGCCGCGGCGTGAAGGTCGCGCCCTTCAAGGCGCAGAACATGTCCAACAATTGCGCTGTCACGCTCGACGGCGGCGAGATTGGGCGCGCGCAGGCTCTACAGGCGTTGGCCTGTGGGCTGGAGCCGGATGTCTCCTTTAACCCGGTGCTTCTCAAGCCGGGCTCGGACCACACCAGTCAGGTGGTGGTCAAGGGCAAAGCCGATGGGCATGTGAGCGCTCTGACGTACCGGTCGCGGAGAAAAGCGCTGCGCGGAGTAGTTGCGGAGACATTGGAAGAGTTGCGGGGGCAGTTCGATGTCGTCCTGTGTGAAGGCGCTGGTAGTCCTGCCGAGGTCAATCTGCGAGAGTCAGACATCGCCAACATGGGGTTGGCAGAGCTCGCTGATCTGCCGGTTGTGGTCGCCGGTGACATTGACCGCGGTGGGGTGCTTGCACATTTCGTCGGCACGCATGCAATTTTGAGCCGCGAAGACCGCGCGCGGATTACCGGTTTTATCGTCAACAAGTTCCGGGGCGATGTTTCGCTGTTGACACCGGGATTGGACGTGGTGCGCGAGCACACCGGCGTGCCCGTACTCGGCGTAGTGCCTTTTATTCCGGGGCTGTGGATCGATGCGGAGGATTCGCTCGGTACAGTCGCTGGTGCGTCGGTAGGGCCGGCGAACGCACCGCTGGGTACGGAAACGTTGTCCGTGGCCGCCATTCGCTTGCCGCGCGTGTCCAACGCCACCGATATCGAAGCGCTTGCCTGTGAACCAGGGGTACACGTGCAGTGGACGGTCGATCCGTCGGTCGTTGCTCGCGCCGACCTGGTCGTGTTGCCCGGGACGAAGTCGACGGTCGCCGATCTCAAGTGGTTGCGCGAGCGTGGGCTTGACGACGTGCTGGAGAACCGAGCTGCCCGGGGGTTGCCGCTGATTGGCATCTGCGGTGGGTTCCAAATGCTCTGCACCACCATCACTGACTCGGTGGAGTCGGTAGCCGGGACAGTGAACGGGCTTGGAGTGTTCGATACCGACATTGAATTCGCGGGGACGAAGACGCTGGTGAGCCACCCGGATGGCTCTTACGAAGTCCACAATGGACAGGTTGTGCGAAGCAGCGAGGCGCCCTTTATCACTGAGCCTGAAGAAGGGGCGCGGCGTGGCATGGTGATGGGTACGCACCGCCACGGCTACCTGGAAAATGATCAGGCGCGCCGTCAGTTGCTGAGCGAAGTCGCAGTTGCCGTCGGTCGAGACGGCTTTGAGGTCAGCTCTAATACTTCGTTTGCCGAAGAACGGCTGCGGCAGATCGACCTGTTGGCCGATGCAGTCGAGGAGTACCTGGCTGGGCCCGCATTGGCCCAGGCCACAGGTATTGAACAGCTGGGCTAGTTATCGAACTCCAGGCCCAGGATTGCGTTTTCAATCAGCTCTGGCAGTGCTGGGTGAATCCAGTGCTGGCCCTTGACAACTTCGCGCACATCCATCTCGAAGCTCATCATCTGGATGCACTGCTGCACTAGAGTGGCAGCCTGCTCGCCGATGAAGTGCGCACCCAGCAGGCGGCCGGTGGCGCGGTCCGCAATCAACTTGGCAAAGCCATCGCGATCCTCCAGCGCCCAGCCGTAGGCGACATCGCCGTAGTTCTGTACCTTCACGGTAATGTCCGTGCCATTTTCCGCAGCCCAGGCGCGAGCTTCATCCTCGGTCATACCGACCTGACCAATCTGCGGATGTGAGAAGACTGCCGACGGAATGTAGCGGTGGTCAAATTCGCGCAGGTCCGACGGATTCAGCACGTTGTGGAAGACAACCTTGGCCTCATGGTTGGCAATATGCTTCAGCTGGTACGGGCTAGAGACATCGCCCAGCGCCCACACACCTTCGGCAGAGGTGCGGCCGTACTGGTCAACCTTGATGCGACCATCGTCGTGCATCGCCACACCACCGGCTGCAAGGTCCATACGGTCACCGTTGGGGATGCGTCCGGTTGCCACGAGCAGGGCATCGGCTGCGAGCTCCGTGCCGTCGTCAAGCGTGACCGTGACGATCTCGCCCTCCTGGGAGAGCTCAGTGATGGAGGTGTTCATACGGATGTCAATGTCGCGGGAGGCAACCTCGTGGAAGCGCTCGGAGATAGCGGCGTCTGAGCCACGCAGCATGACATCGGAGCGCACCAGCATGTGCACCTTCGTGCCGAAGGATGCGAAGACATGCGCGAACTCGCTAGCGATGTAGCCGCCGCCGACGACGATCATTTCGCGCGGAAGCTTGTCGACGCGCATGATGTTCTCGTTGGTGTAGTAATCGACCCCGGAGTCTGCGATGAGGCCCGGAACGTGAGGGCGGGAGCCTGCAGCGATGATGATGTTGTCGGCTGTGATGTCGACGGTTTCCTCGCCGATGCCGGTGCGAATAGTGCGAGGGCCGACGAACGTTGCGTGGCGGTCGTAGACATCGATATTGGGAGTCTCGTCCCCGCGGCGGTATGCCTCGCCGCCGTCGGCAATCTGGTCGACGCGCTGGGCAAAAACGCGATCCTGGATTTGCTTGAGATCAACGGAGTCGAAGGTGCCGTGCACGCCCAGGCGGCTGGCCTCGCGGATGTTGCGGGCGGCATCAGCGGCCAGAACGAACATCTTGGTGGGAATACACCCAACGTTGAGGCAAGTACCGCCGAAACGTCCTTCCTCCACCAGAGCGATACGGACATTGTCGTAGGCCGGGGCTGGAATGGAATTGCCGGACCCGGTTCCGATAATGATGACGTCGTAGTGGCGTGGGGTAGTCTCAGGCGAATTCTCAGTGGTCACAAGCACTCCTAGCATTCTGGTCAAACTAGTTTGGTTCAACCGTACTGAATGCTGATTTATTCCGAGTTCCTATTCTGTGCTCCTATTTTGAGCTGTCTCCTGGATTGACTGTGGCAAGGAACTGGAATGTCTCATTAAAAGCGCGGTCTAGTGCTTCGGGTGCGGAGAGATACACGTCGTGGAGAGCACCCGGAATCGCGACGTTGCGAGCCTGCGGTCCCAAGTGGGCAGTGGCATCGGCAATTTGCTCAGTGTTGAGGACAGAGTCAACGCGGCTGAGTTCCGGTGTGTAGTCGGAACCGAGAAGGTAGTTGTCCGAGTGGAGAACGAGCGTCGGCACGCCGGTATCGATACCGCGGCTGACACGTTGCTGGCCGACGATGATGGCATTGAGCCAACGCCAGTTCTTGTCATGGCCAGCCAGCGGCTTGAAAGTGCGGTTGTACTCCCAGCGTCCCTGGTGGTCGGCGCTAATGGATTTGCCATAGCCGCCCGCAGACTGCACCGGAATGAGACTGTTAGGGCGAATCCGCGACATAACGCGAGTCACCAGCGAGTACACGGGAGCCTTTGCCCGGGAAACGTGCAGAGTCAGCCACGGTGAGTTCAAGACGGCAGCTGTGACGGAAATATTGGGTGCTTGCGGGCAATGGCCGCCTGTGCTTCGTAACCAATCGAGCCAGAGCACGGCAATGAGACCACCAGTGGAGTGCGCATTAACAGTGACAGTTGTATGACCGGCGTGGTCTAACACTGCGAGTGCCCTGTTGAGATCCTCGAAGTAATTCGTTAGATCGCTGCAGCCATGCCAAGTCTGCCCCGGTTGGTGTGCGCGCCCGCACTTACGCAGGTCAATAGCGTAAAAGGCGTAGCCTTCGGCGTGGTACCGCTCCGCCACGTGCTTCTGGAAGAAATAGTCCGACATCCCGTGAATCCATAGAACCGCCGGACGTTTTTGGAAGTCGCTTGCCGACGAGTCGGGGCAGTAGCGGACCAATACCGCGTGTACGGATCCCTCACCGTCGGGATCCTGGCCGAGTTCGATGACATGTTGGCTGTAGTCTTCGCCTAGGTTATCGGGGTTAAAGGTGGGGGTAACGAAATCGGGAATATCGGTAGTCACAGGGTCAAGCCTAGCGCCGATTACCGGGGGTAGTGGGAATGTGTGCCACAATAGATTATGGACTGAGACGGTAGCTCTCTTTTGCGTCTTTAGTTGTGTGCGCGCATGTGAGCGAGCGCTAGTTTGAATCACTAATCAAGTTAGTAAGGATGTTGACAGCAAAATGGCTGATAACAAGCTTCCTGCTTCCAGTGGCGACGAGGTAGACGTCGTCCTCATCGGTGCAGGTGTAATGAGTGCGACGCTGGGTGTGCTGCTCAAGGAGCTCGAGCCATCCTGGTCACAGGTTCTGTTCGAGCGTCTCGATCAGCCCGCCAAGGAGTCTTCCTCCCCGTGGAACAACGCTGGTACCGGCCACTCTGCTCTGTGCGAGCTGAACTACACGCCGGAGAAGAACGGCAAGGTCGATGTCACCAAGGCTAAGCTCATTAATGAGCAGTTCCAGGTTTCCCGCCAGCTGTGGACCTCGCTGATTGAAAACGGCACCCTGACTGACCCGAAGGAATTCATCAACCCAGTTGATCACACCACCTTCGCTCAGGGGCCGGAGCAGATGGCGTTCATGCGTCGTCGCTACGAGGCACTTGAGAAGGAGCCGCTGTTCCACGGTCAGGAGCTCATTGAAGATCCGGACCGTTTCGCTGAGTACCTTCCGCTGATGTCCGAGGGCCGTGACTTCTCCAAGCCGGTCTCCGCTATTCGTAACCCGAATGGTACGGACGTTAACTTCGGTGCACTGACCAAGCAGTACCTGGCCGCACTGTCCGATATGGGTACTGAGATTCGCTACGGACACGAGGTCACCGGTCTGAAGCGCGACGGTTCCAAGTGGATCGTCACCGTGAAGAACCTGCACACCAAGGACGTTCGCACCCTGGTTGCCAACTTCGTATTCGTCGGTGCCGGCGGTGACGCACTGCCGCTGCTGCAGAAGGCTCGTATTAACGAGATTCGTGGTTTCGGTGGCTTCCCGGTCTCCGGCCAGTGGCTGCGCTGCACCAACGAGGAAGTCATTGCTAAGCATGACGCCAAGGTCTACGGTAAGGCTTCCGTCGGCACGCCGCCGATGTCCGTTCCGCACCTGGACACCCGTGTTATCGACGGCAAGCGCGGCCTGCTCTTTGGCCCGTACGCCGGTTGGAACATGAAGTTCCTCAAGAACGGTAACAACCTGGACCTGATTAAGTCTCTGCGTCCGGCCAACCTGCCGTCCATGATGGGTGTTGGTGTCCAGGAGATGGGGCTGACCAAGTACCTGATTACTGAGGTTCTGAAGGACTTCGACGCACGTATTGAGTCCCTGCGTGAGTACGTCCCGAACGCTCGCCCAGAGGACTGGGAGCTGATCGTCGCTGGTCAGCGCGTCCAGGTCATTAAGCCGATGAAGGCTCCGGTCTTCGGTACCCTCGAGTTCGGTACCGCGGTCATCAACTCGTGGGACGGCACCATTGCCGGCCTGATGGGTGCATCCCCGGGCGCTTCCATCGCTCCGGCTGTGATGATTAGCCTGATTGAGCGCTGCTTCGGCCGTCACATGGGCAAGTGGGCTCCGAAGCTGAAGGAGCTCGTCCCGTCCTACGGTACGCACCTGGCTGATGACCCGGCTCTGTTCAAGGAGGTCTGGGAGGCTTCCCAGAAGACCCTGAAGCTGGAGCGCTAGTAACTCGCTGAAGAGCTTCAAAGAGTTCAATTAAGCCAACATTGTTCTACCCCGCTGTGAGCCATCCGTTCGCAGTGGGGTAGAACTGTGCTTATGGAAAAAATCACGTCAGCGACCACTGCACAAACAGAGCCCACTTTTCCTTTTACTGCGATCGTCGGGCAGCAGCGACTACAGCTTGCGTTGATTCTGACCGCGCTATCCCCGGAGATTGGTGGTGTCGTCATCCGCGGTGAGAAGGGCACAGCCAAGACCACTACGGTCCGCGCGTTGGCGCCATTTCTCAGCGGATCGTTGGTAAACCTGCCACTCGGCGCTACGGAAGATCGAGTCGTAGGCTCCATCGATGTGGAGACCGTCCTGACTACCGGACACGCACAGTTCAATCCGGGACTACTCAGCGCGGCTGACGGTGGCATTCTCTATGTCGACGAGATTAACCTGCTGCCGGATCATCTCGTTGACTCCGTGCTCGATGCCGCAGCCACCGGTCGCGTGGTTGTTGAACGCGATGGTATCTCGCACTCCGCAACCTCCAGGTTCGTGTTGGTCGGCACGATGAACCCGGAAGAGGGCGAATTGCGTCCCCAGCTTCTCGACCGCTTTGGGCTCGCCATCGACGTCACCGCATCCAAGGATCCGGCTGTCCGCGCGGAAATCGTCGCCCGCCGCCTCGACTTTGACGCCGACCCGGAGAGCTTTGTCACGCGGTTCGCCGCCGACGACGATGCGCTACACGCTCGCATCGATCGCGCGCGCGCACTGCTTGACGACGTCGAATTGACCCCCAACATTCTTGGTCAAATTGCCACAGTGTGCGCTGCTTTTGATGTGGACGGGATGCGTGCCGACATCGTCATTGCACGTACCGCCCGCGCTCACGCTGCCTGGCGAGTAGCCGGGGACGAGTCGGCGCAGCCGGCACCCGGCAATCCAATTGAGATCACTGCGGAAGACATTAAGGTAGCTGCGGAAATGGCACTGCCGCACCGTCGTCGCCGTGACCCCTTTGATGAACCAGGACTGGACCAGGAACAGCTCGACGATGCTCTGCAGGATGCAGAGGAGCAGTTCCGAGATGACCAGAATCAGCCAGAGTCGAGTCCGGAGTCGGATCCAGAGCCCGATGCTGAGCAGGTCTCCCAGTTCGACTCCAACTCCGAACCTCAGGAGCCACAACAGTCGAATTCCTCGGGATCGAAGGGAGGTCGCGCCGCTGAAGGCGCCCCCTTTCGCCGTTCGTAAAATCAGCGTTGACGGTGTCGGCCAAGGGGATTCCGGTCGGCGTTCCAAGGCCATTGGCCCGCGGGGCAGCACCATTGGTGCCGAGCGGGGAGGCCATGGTCTCCACGTGCCGGCGACAGTGCTGGCGGCGGCCAATCGTGGCGCCCGCATGGGCGACTCCATGATTCCCCTGGAACCGGAGGACGTTCACGGCGCTATTCGACAGGGAACTGAGTCCAATCTGGTCGTCTTTGTCGTGGACACCTCGGGTTCCATGGCAGCACGCGACCGTCTGGCAGCCGTCACCGGCGCGGTCACATCGCTGCTGCGTGATGCCTACCAAAGCCGCGATAAAGTCGCTGTCGTTACTTTCCGCGGAAATAACGCCGAATTAGTTTTACCGCCGACGAAGTCTATCGACACCGCAGTACGTCGCCTCGCAGATGTCCGCACTGGTGGCCGAACTCCATTGGCCGAAGGATTGCTGAAGGCACACGAAGTGGTAGTTCGGGAAGCCCATAGGGAGCCCACACGGCGCGCAATCATGGTCTTGCTCTCCGACGGCCGAGCAACGGGTAAAAATGGCCTGCAGCAGGCGAGGGCTGTGGCCGCAAAGATCCGTCGTCAAGCGTTGGCGGCGACGGTGGTTATCGACTGTGAGCGCTCTCGCGTGCGGCTGGGGCTGGCACAGGAACTCAGCGTGGAATTGGGTGCGACCTGCATAAATCTCTCCGAACTCAATGCCGAAGCCGTGGCGGGCGTGGTCCATGCCTATCATCGAGACCATGGCACAAGGAAAGCTTGACCCCAAATCAATTCCCAACGATGGACTGACCACCAGGCAGCGTCGCATGATTCCGATTACTGCGGTGCATACGGGCCCAGGTAAGGGCAAGTCCACCGCGGCATTCGGTATGGCGATGCGCGCGTGGAATCAGGGGATGAATATCGGTGTCTTCCAGTTTGTAAAGTCGGCAAAGTGGAAGGTTGGCGAGGAAGCTGTCATGCGCCGGTTGGGCGAGCTTCACGACGACACGGGGGAAGGCGGCCCGGTCGAATGGCACAAGATGGGCGAAGGTTGGTCTTGGTCGCGTAAGCAGGGCACTGAGGAGGACCATGCGGCAGCTGCTGCCGAGGGATGGCAGGAGATTAAACGGCGCCTGGAAAATGAGGTGCACGACTTCTACGTCCTCGACGAGTTCACCTACCCAATCAAGTGGGGTTGGATTGATGTCGACGATGTGGTGGAGACATTGAGGAACCGTCCCGGCCGCCAGCATGTGGTGATGACTGGCCGCGATGCGGATCCGAAGCTCGTGGAGGTCGCGGATCTGGTGACGGAGATGACCAAGATTAAGCACCCGATGGATGTCGGACGTAAGGGACAAAAGGGCATCGAGTGGTAGCGCCTGGAATTGTCATCGCGGCGACAGCTTCAGGCACGGGAAAGACGACAATCTCCACGGGGCTGATGCGTGCACTGTCGCGTCGTCACGCGGTGGCACCTTTCAAAGTCGGACCCGACTATATTGATCCTGGCTATCACGGGGTAGCCGCTGGTCGTCCCGGCCGCAATCTGGATTCCTTTATGTGCGCGCCTGAGATGATTGGGCCGCTCTACGCACATGGAGCTGCCGACAGCGATATTGCGGTGGTCGAAGGGGTTATGGGGCTTTTCGACGGCCGCATTGGTGACGACCCGCTATCGGTGGAGGGCTCGACGGCTGAGATTGCCTCACTGTTGGGACTTCCGGTGGTGTTGGTGATTGATGCCCGGCATATGTCGCAGTCGGCGGCGGCTGTTGTCCACGGTTTCTCCACGCTTCGCACTGACGTCCGTGTCAGTGGCGTGATTATTAATCAGGTGGGCAGCCCGCGGCATGCGGACATCATTACCCGTTCTGTGGAGACCATGGGGGTCGAGGTGCTCGGCGCTATTCCGCGAGTGACTGATATTGAGGTGCCCAGCAGGCATTTGGGGCTGGTCACTGCAGTCGAGCAGGGTGAGCAGCTAGAAGCGGTCATTGAATCGATGGCCAACTTGGTGGAGACCTACATCGACATAGACCGGATTATCCAGCTTGCCCGGCAGCCCTATCCAGCTGAACCATGGAACCCCGCACAGTTCGTTGTACCGCTGGCTACTCAGCGCCGCGTGCGTGTAGCGGTCGCGGCGGGTCCTGCGTTCTCGTTTACCTATGCAGAGCACCGTGAGCTATTGCAGGCCGCTGGAGCCGAGGTCGTGGATTTCGACCCATTGGTTGACGAACTGCCGGAAGCCGAAGGCTACATCGTGCCCGGTGGATTCCCAGAAGAGCATGCCGACGCGCTATCTATTCGTGATGACATTCGCCGCGATCTACGTCAGGCTGCCGACGATGGTGCGCTGATCCACGGCGAATGCGCGGGGCTGCTCTGGCTGCTTGAAGATCTCGGTGGGCGCCGTATGTGTGGCATCATCCCGGGGCGAGCGCACATGGCACGGTTGAAGCTGGGGTACCGGGAGGCTGTGGCGCTGACTGATTCTGTGCTGTGCCCGGTAGGAACGCGCGTGCGCGGTCACGAGTTCCACAAGACAGCCCTAACCGATGACACCGCAAGTGTCGCTGCTGCGGCCGGGTGGCAACCAGCCTGGGGTTGGCGTGGATATCAAGGCGAAACAGTTCGCGACGGCTTCGTTTCCGAGTCTGGGCGGATTCATGCCGGTTACCTGCATGTTCATCCGGCGGGTGCGCCGGGGAACGTCAGTCGCTTTGTCGCTTCGTGCGCCGGGTAAAGTGTTAGCTATGAGTTTGCTTCTCAAAGACTACGGTGTGTTGGTGATTGGCGGTTCCACGGCTGCAGAGCGCGTGATTCCTCGGCTGTTGGACTCTGGCGCTGATGTCACTGTGTGTGAAGGTGGGGAAGTAACAACTGCGATTGAGGCCTGGGCTGCAGACGGCCGTATTACTTTGACCCGCACCGGTTTTACCGAGGCGATGAGCTGGGGCAAGGCTCTCATGGTCTGCTGTGACGAGGCGTTGTTGCGTGAGGTGACTCTAGAGGGACACCGCCGAGGTATTCTCGTCGACGATGAAACCGGGGCTTCCAGCCCGCTTACTCCTGTGGCGCTGACCGGCCGTCGCGCGTCGCGCGCTGGGGACCTCGCTGGTCAGGTCGCACTCGTAGGCGGTGGCCCGGGCGACCCCGGTCTGATTACCGTTGAGGGGCGTCGCTTGCTCCGGCTTGCCGACGTTGTCGTTGCAGACCACCTCGGTCCACTGTCGCTGCTCGGTGACTTGGAGCCGGATGTCGAGATTATTGATGCCGGCAAGCTTCCTTACGGCCGCGCCATGGCTCAGGAGCGCATCAATGAACTGCTAGTTCATCGTGCCCGTGAGGGCTACTTTGTGGTCCGGCTCAAGGGTGGCGATCCGTACATCTTCGGCCGCGGTTTTGAAGAGCTTCAGGAGCTGCAGAAGGCTGGGGTACCGGTTCGCGTTGTGCCGGGTATTACTTCAGCACTGGCGGTACCGGGGACGATTGGCATCCCAGTTACTATGCGTGGCGTCAACCATGAATTCACTGTTGTGTCCGGTCACGTCCCACCGGGGCACAGGAAATCGCTGGTCAATTGGGATGCGCTGGGCCGGATGCACGGCACTATTGCCATCATTATGGGAGTTAAGAACGGGCCAAAGATTGCCGAGGCTCTGATGAAGGCCGGCCGCAGCCCGAAGACTCCGGCTGCGGTCATCCAGGACGGCACGCTGCCGAATCAGAGGTCGCTACGCTGCACACTCGGCGAGCTTGGCGAGAAAATGGTCGAAGAGGCAATCAAGCCGCCCGCGGTTATCGTCATCGGTGAAGTCGCCGGTCTGGATGAGGGCGATGAGTAAGAACAACAAGTTGAGCAACAACAAGTCGAGGAAGCGTGAGCCAGAGCAGCAAAAGGCAGGGCTTGTTACCCGACTGCTTGCCGACGATCAGCTGCGTAGCGCCATCTGGATGGGCGCTGCGACCTTCCTGGTGTTCTACCTCGGAACCATGATCATCTTCCGACTCCTTCTCCTCGGCGGAGAAGGATCGCGATACGACAGCATTTTCATCGCTATTATCGCTCTGATTGCCGCCATTGTGGCAGGCCGAAAGCGCTACAACGACGACATTTAGTTTTCCGGGACGCGGAAGATGAGGGTGTCGTCGTCAAGCGAGACGTCGTATCCTGCGGCGCGTGCGATGTCGACGGCCTCTGTGGGGGAGGTCGGTGTCGTGTCGGAAAGGGCGATGGCGCGGGCAAATAGGCCCTTGTAGTGCTTGTTGAAGTGGCTGACGATTTTGCCCTCGGCGGTGAGCACGGTCATCGTTGTCGCGCTCTTGACTTTGCCCAAATTGGCGTAGGTGCCGGAACGAAGGTCGATGAGGAAGTCGACATCATTGAGAGCCTCGGTGATGGCGGTACCCCAACGGCGCTTCATTGTGGGAGCCGCGTCGGCAGGCTGATCCGCGAAGGGGAGCTTGACCGTACCAGAGAGACGGTAGTGGGGGATGAGGTCGTCCCCGCCAATGACACCGAAGAGCGCTGACCCGATGGCGAGTCGAGCACGGCCGGTTTCCGGCAAATCGCTGGGGGAGAGTGCGTCGTAGAGCACCCCGGTATAACGCTCGAGAGCCGGCATGGTCGGCGACTCTAGGAGCGCGGCATTAGCTGTGACTTCGTCAGCAAGCCGTGGCCCCAGCTTCAGTGTTTCCATCGCGGCTTCCCTGTTCGCACTTAGCGCCACGAGATCGGCTGCAATGCGCTCGCGGATGGGGTTGAGGGAGCCGAAGCTCAGCGAGGAAAAGTCTACTGCGGGATGGCTGCCACCAGTGGCTTTGGTTTCAGAGGGGGGTAGGACTACGAGCATGGGCACCATAGTAATGCCCCGCATGTTGCGAAGAATGATCGACGGGTAAAATCAGCATTCATGATTACGCGAATGTCCCAGCTGTTCCTGCGCACACTGCGCGAGGATCCAGCTGACGCCGAGGTCCCTAGCCACAAGCTGCTCGTCCGTGCCGGCTACATCCGGCGAACTGCCCCTGGTGTGTACTCCTGGCTGCCACTGGGCTTGAAGGTTCTGCGCAACGTAGAGAAGGTTGTGCGCGAGGAGATGGAAGGCATTGGCGCACAGGAGCTGGCATTCCCTGCACTGCTCCCGCGTGAACCGTACGAGGCGACGAATCGGTGGACCGAATACGGCCCCGAGCTGTTCCGTCTGAAGGATCGCAAGGGCGCGGACTACCTGCTGGGGCCGACGCACGAAGAGATGTTCGCGCTGGCTGTCAAGGATCTTTTCAGCTCCTACAAGGATTTCCCGACGACGCTGTTTCAGATTCAGACCAAGTACCGCGACGAGGCTCGCCCGCGCGCTGGTATTCTGCGTGGCCGCGAGTTCGTGATGAAGGACTCTTATTCCTTCGACATGGACGACGAGGGGCTGGAGAATTCTTATCAGCAGCACCGCGGTGCCTACCAGCGAATTTTTGACCGGCTGGGCATTAAGTACGAAATCTGCCACGCCACCTCCGGCGCTATGGGCGGTTCGGCCTCCGAGGAGTTCCTGGCTGTTAGCGAAAGTGGCGAAGACTCCTTCGTAGTCTCCACCGACGGTGAGTACGCCGCCAATGTGGAAGCCGTGAAGATTCCGGCAGTTGAACCGCAGCCGATTGAGGGACAACCGGAGGCGAAGGTTTACGAGTCTCCGAACTGCACCACAATCGCAGCACTTGTTGATTGGGCCAATGGTGCGGACCTCGGACGCGAGGTCACTGCTGCCGATACTTTGAAGTGCGTTCTCGTCGCCGTCGACCCGAAGAAGGTCGATAAGGAGGGCAACGCCCTGCCGGAACAGCTCACCGCAATCCTGGTTCCCGGTGACCGTGAGGTCGATGAAAAGCGTCTTGAAGTCGCATTTGAACCGGGTGAGGCGCGCTTGCTGGAGGACAAGGACTTCGCAGCCAATGACTTCCTGATCAAGGGCTACGTCGGCCCGCAGGGGCTCGCCGATCGCGGTGTGAAGGTCCTAGCTGACCCCCGCGTGGCGGAGGGCACAAATTGGATTACAGGAGCCAACGAGGAAGGCAAGCACATCGTCGATGTGGTCGCTGGTCGCGACTTCCAGATTGATGGTATTTGCGATGTCGCAGAGGTGCGTGACGGCGACCCGGCTCCGGAGGGGCATGGCACGCTAAAGATCGAGCGCGGAATCGAGATCGGTCACATTTTCCAGTTGGGCCGCAAGTACACCAACGCCTTTGAAATCGACATCCTCGATGTCAACGGTAAGCGTGCTCGTCCGACGATGGGGTCCTACGGCATTGGCGTGTCCCGCCTGGTCGCTGTCCTCGCGGAACAGCAGTTGGATGAAAAGGGCCTCAAGTGGCCAGTTGCCGCGGCACCGTACAAGGTTCACATCGCTGTGGCCGGCAAGAACGCCGAAGCAGCTGAGGCCGCTGAACAGCTGGCGGAAGACCTCAGCCAGCAGGGCATTGAGGTGCTTTTCGACGACCGTCCGAAGGTCAGCCCCGGTGTGAAGTTCAAGGACGCCGAGCTGCTGGGTATGCCGTTTGTGGTCATCTTTGGCCGTGGCTACGCGGACGGCAAGGTGGAGCTGCGTAACCGCCTGACCAACGAGACCGACGAGGTCGCCGCTGACGGCATTGCAGCTCACGTCGCGGAGCTGGTTCGCAAGGCTTAGAGCCCGGGCAACGGCTCCAAGTTGTTGCCACCTAGCGCTGCCGCTCCGGCGGCAGCCACGCCAGCTGCCTGCAGCGCGAACATACGCATCCGAGGGTTATTAGCAGCGAGCAATACGTCTTCCCACGCCTGGGCACAATAGCGCTCCAATGCAATCATGTAATCGACGGGTGCCGTATCTGGCGAAGGAGCGCCTTCCGGCATATAGCCAGGTGCGCTCTCCGGCACCTCAACGTCGGAATCCTCCAAAATTAGTCGGGCACGATCGCGCAAAATTCGGTGGCGCTCGCCACGGGCCAAAAGTGCAGTAGTGGTATCGCCTCCGACACGTGGTGCGGCTACGCCGACACCGTAAATCATCATGTATTCGGCTTGCAGTGCCTTAGTCATCTGTTCTTCGGCACCCGAGATTTCATCCCTGTCACTGGGAATCAATGGGACAAGCTCCTCCCACTCAGCGCCCGCAACACGCAGAGCGAGGACGATACCGCCATCGACAGCCGTGGCGAGGCGCGCAGTGTGCTCCTCCCGCAATGCAGTGCGTGAATCCAGGGCATTCGTCAGTACGGGATTGTTTCGCGAGTCCGTGAGCAGTAGCTTCGCGTCGGAACCGGTAACCAGGGATCCTGGGACTGCTACGTCCGAGCCACATTCATCGACAGGTTTACCGTCCTTGTGGGTGCCGCAGGCGCGTGTGATTTCCTTATCCAGTTCGGTAACCTGCGCGGAGCGCACCGCTGCGAGGTCAGGATTGGCGTCGCTAAGCGACTGTGCATCGCGCGCCGCCAGCGCATGGAGAACCTCAATGGCGTAATCGGGGCGCGGTGCCACCAGATGCGAGCACGCGGAAAGCGCAGGAAGTGATCCCACGGCGAGGGCAGCAGCGAGGAAGCCACGGCGCGAGAGAGTACGAGTGCGATGCGATGCGGAAGCAAAACTGGGGGAGGGAGGTTCAACAATCACCTCACTATGGTGCCACGGCGGGCGGCACTTTGTGTCAATGCGGTATGTGGAAAGCGCCCAGGTGCGCAATTCCTAGTACTTGACCTGTAGACTCTACGACTATGGCGATACCCGCACCCGAGAAAATTGAACAGTTTGTGAGCCCGGCGCTCGCACAAATCGGCCTGGATGTGGAAGATGTCAAGGTCGTTCGCGCCGGCGCAAAGTCACAGGTCATTGTGTTAGTTGACGCAGATGAGCGTCCTGACCTCGATGTTCTGGAACAGGCCACGTATGAAGTATCTTCGGCTCTGGATGCCGCGGAGGCACGTGGTGAAGCGGACTTCGGCGCTCAGGGCTACACCTTGGAAGTTTCCACTCCTGGTATTGACGCACCGCTGACCCAGCCTCGGCACTGGCGTCGTAACCGTGGTCGTATTGCGGAGATTTCGCTTGCCGACGGTTCCGCGATTGCAGCCCGCATTGGTGCGCTGTCGCCGGATGAAGAATCCATCATTCTCGTTACCTCTAAGGGGCCAAAGGGACGTTTGAAGGCTGTTGGCCAGCGTGTCCAATTAACCAATGTGGCCCGTGCAGTGGTACAAGTTGAATTCTCTAATCCGCCCGCAGCCGAGAAGGATTTTGCGGGACTAGACTATGACGATGCCTTGACCAGGCTGGAGGATAACAAGTGAAGATTGAACTAGCTGCCCTGCGAACCTTGGAAAAGGAAAAGGGTATTCCTGTCGACGAAATGCTGGGACTGGTCGCCCGAGCATTGCGTGAAAGCTACCGTAACACCACCGCACCGGCACAGTATGCGCGCGTCGAAATCGACCGTGAGACCGGTGACGTCATAGTCTTTGCCCAGGAGCGAGACGACGAGGGCAATCTCATCTCCGAATGGGACGACACTCCGGAGGACTTCGAGCGTACCGCTGCATTCGCTGTTCGTCAGACCATCCTTTCGCGTCTGCGGGATGCGGAGAGCGATAAGGTTCTCGACGAATACGCAGACCTGTCTAATCAGGTCATTTCCGGCGTGGTCCAGCGCGATGTCTATGCCAATGAAAAGGGCATTGTCGTCGTCCACATCGGTTCGGAGGCCAACGGCCGAGACGGTATTCTGATGCCGGCTGAGCAGCTGCCAGGTGAGGAACTCAAGCACGGTGACCGCATCAAGTGCTACGTCGTCGGTGTGAACAAGACACCGCGCGGTGTTGCGATTCACCTGTCACGCACGCATCCGGAGCTCATTCGTAAGCTCTTCGAACTTGAAGTTCCGGAAGTTGCCGATGGGGCAGTGGAATTGATTTCCATTGCGCGCGAGGCCGGTCACCGCACCAAGGTTGCTGTACGCCCCACGGTCAAGGGCCTCAACGCTAAGGGCGCCTGCATTGGGCCCCGCGGTCAGCGTGTGAACTCGATTATGAATGAGCTCAAGGGCGAGAAGATTGACATCATCGACTACGACGAGGATCCGGCGAAGTTCGTTGGTAACTCGCTGGCGCCCGCCAAGGTAGTTAGTGTCAAGATTCTGGACATGGACGAGCGCCGTGCACACGTTGTGGTGCCCGACTACCAGCTCTCTCTTGCTATCGGCAAGGAGGGACAGAATGCCCGTCTGGCGGCTCGTCTGACCGGCTGGCGAATCGATATCCACTCCGACGCGGAGTAGACACAACGTCAGCGTCCCAGCGGTTGCGAAAGTGGCGGGAAAGTGCCTAGGGGGTTGGCACTTTTCCGCCTTTTCGGGTTATGCTGGGAGGTGGCCAAACGACAAGGCGTGATTTTCCTATGCGAATTTTCGCGCTGAATTTCTTAGCAGGAAGGTGGGTGCGTCAGGAGTATGACGACTTCGCGGGTGCTAAACCCGAATTCGACAACTCATACGCCTGCACCCACACGTACCTGTATTGCAACTAAGCAGCGCCACAATTGCTCGGAGCTGCTACGCATTGTCGCCACCACCCGTTCAGATGGCTCAGTAGCCGTCGTTGCTGATCCGCATCGTCGGATGCAGGGGCGAGGTTCCTGGATCACCCCAACACTAAAGGCTTGGGAGATCGCCGACAAGCGCCGTGCATTTGGCCGCGCACTGAAGGTATCTACGCAGGTAGATGCGTTTCCGGTTAAACAGTTTATCGCCACGCACTACGAAGCGGCGGAGGGTTTCGCCCCCGCTGACGATGTGCGTGTCGCTAAGCAGGGAGGCAGGAAAAATGACAACAGAAAGACCTGAACACTGATGAGCACACGATGAAGCATCAGCGATGAACGGCAATAGATAAGAGGGAGCCCTGCAGGCGCTCTCGGTGCGCGGACAAATCCGCCATCGGGCGCTGCTCGGCCCCCACTAGTGAGGAGAGCAGTGTCCGGAAAGCTACGTGTCCATGAGCTCGCTAAGCAGCTCGGGGTCACCAGCAAAGAACTACTCGCCGAGCTGAAGGCTCAGGGCGAGTTTGTTAAGACCGCTTCTTCGACGGTGGAACCACCCGTCGTCAGGAAGATGAAGAAGGTCTACGAAGAGAAGAATGCTGGCGCAGGTGCTGACGCGTCTGCCCAGGCCCCAACTACCAAGGCTGCTGCTAAGTCGGGTGCCAAGCCAGCTGCAAAACCAGGCGCTAAGCCTGCTGCACCAGCGGCGGCAAAGCCGGGTGCCAAGCCAGCTGCAAAGCCAGGCGCTAAGCCTGCTGCACCAGCGGCGGCAAAGCCGGGTGCCAAGCCAGCTGCAAAACCAGGTGCCAAGCCTGCTGCACCAGCGGCGGCAAAGCCGGGTGCCAAGCCAGCAGCTAAGCCAGGCGCTAAGCCTGCTGCACCAGCGGCGGCAAAGCCGGGTGCCAAGCCAGCTGCAAAACCAGGTGCCAAGCCTGCTGCACCAGCGGCGGCAAAGCCGGGTGCCAAGCCAGCAGCTAAGCCAGGCGCTAAGCCTGCTGCACCAGCGGCGGCAAAGCCGGGTGCCAAGCCAGCTGCAAAACCAGGTGCCAAGCCTGCTGCACCAGCGGCGGCAAAGCCGGGTGCCAAGCCAGCAGCTAAGCCAGGCGCTAAGCCTGCTGCACCAGCGGCGGCAAAGCCGGGTGCCAAGCCAGCTGCACCGTCCCGTTCGCCGAAGCCGGGACAAGAAATGCCACGCCCGCCGAAGCCTGCTGGCCCGAAGCCAGGGCCGAAGCCAGGCGCACGCGCACCGCGTGTGGCGAACAACCCATTCTCGACCGGCGGATCCTCCCGTCCGGCACCGCGGCCGTCCAACATGCCGCGTCCGCAGGGTGGAAACGGCCGTCCGGGCCCGAAGCCGGGAGCACGCCAGGGTGGCCCTCGCCCGCAGGGTGGAAACGGCCGTCCGGGCCCGAAACCGGGAGCACGCCAGGGTGGCCCTCGCCCGCAGGGTGGACAGGGCCGCGGTAATAAGCCGAGCGGCAATCGTCCGACTCCGGCAATGATGCCTTCGCACCCGAACCCGGGGCAGATGCCTGCAAAGGCAAGCCGCGGTGGCGGTGGCGGTGGCTTCGGCGGCCGTGGTCGCGGCCCGGGTGGCCCGGGTGGCGGACCGCGCGGTGGTCGCGGCGGACGTCGCGGTGGAACTGCAGGTGCATTCGGGCGACCAGGAGGCGCCCCGCGTCGCGGACGTAAGTCGAAGCGTCAGAAGCGCAACGAGTACGAGGCAATGCAGGCACCATCCGTGGTAGGCGGCGTTAAGCTGCCCAACGGTAAGGGCACGACCATTCGCCTCGCACGTGGTGCATCCCTGTCTGACTTCGCTGAGAAGATTAACGCCGATGCAGCATCGCTGGTCCAGGCGTTGTTCAACCTCGGCGAAATGGTGACGGCAACTGCATCGGTCTCCGACGAGACCCTGCAGCTGCTCGGCGACGAGATGGATTACAAGGTCCAGGTCGTCTCGCCTGAGGATGAGGACCGCGAGCTCCTCGAGTCCTTCGACCTCCAGTTCGGTGAGGACGAGGGCGACGATGAGGACCTGGAGCAGCGCCCGCCAGTGGTAACTGTGATGGGTCACGTCGACCACGGTAAGACGCGCCTGTTGGACACGATTCGTAAGGCCAACGTCGGTGGCCACGAGTCCGGTGGTATTACCCAGCACATCGGTGCCTACCAGGTGCCGGTGGAGCTCGACGGTGAGAAGCGCAAGGTTACCTTCTTGGATACCCCGGGTCACGAGGCGTTTACCGCCATGCGTGCTCGTGGTGCCAAGTCGACCGATATCGCGATTCTGGTTGTTGCAGCTGATGACGGCGTCATGCCGCAGACGGTTGAGGCTATTAACCACGCCAAGGCCGCTGATGTGCCGATTGTCGTTGCAGTCAACAAGATTGATAAAGAAACTGCAGATCCGCAGAAAATTCGTGGTCAGCTGACTGAATACGGTCTCACTGACGAAGAGTGGGGCGGCGACACTATGTTCGTCGATATCTCCGCTAAGCAAGGTCTCAACATCGATCAGCTTCTCGAAGCAGTGCTGTTGACTGCCGATGCTTCGCTGGATCTGCGCGCCAATCCGGATATGGACGCTCAGGGTGTCGCCATTGAGGCTCACCTTGACCGTGGCCGTGGTCCGGTGGCAACCGTTATCGTTCAGCGCGGTACGTTGCGCGTCGGTGATTCCATCGTTGTCGGTGACGCATATGGTCGTGTTCGCCGCATGGTCGATGAGTACGGCAACGACGTCGATGAGGCCGGTCCTTCCCGTCCGGTTCAGGTGCTCGGCCTGACCTCCGTACCGGGTGCTGGTGACAACCTCCTGGTTGTTGACGAGGATCGTACGGCCCGCCAGATTGCAGACCGCCGCGACGCACGTCGTCGTAATGCGCTGCAAGCACGTCGTCGCAAGCGCGTCTCCCTGGAGAACCTGGACGAGATCCTGAAGGAGACCAACACCCTCAACCTGATCCTGAAGGGCGACAACGCCGGTACCGTCGAGGCACTGGAAGAAGCCCTGCTCAAGATCGAGGTCGACGACGAGGTCGCACTGAACATCATCGACCGTGGTGTCGGTGCTGTTACTCAGACCAACGTCACGCTGGCTGCTGCGTCTGACGCCGTCATCATCGGCTTCAACGTTCGCTCCGAGGGTAAGGCCACAGAGGTTGCCAACGCTGAGGGCGTTGACATCCGCTACTACACGGTGATTTACCGTGCTATCGAGGATGTTGAGGCTGCTCTGAAGGGCATGCTCAAGCCGGTCTACGAGGAGAAGGAGATTGGTCGTGCAGAGATTCGCGCCATCTTCAAGTCCTCCGCAGTTGGCCTCATCGCCGGCTGTATGGTCGAGTCCGGCAAGGTCCGCCGCAACGCGAAGGCTCGCCTGGTTCGTGACGGCAACGTCATTACGGATTCGGCGACTATCGAGTCGCTGAAGCGAGAGAAGGACGATGCTACCGAGGTCGCAGCCGGTTACGAGTGCGGTATGGTGCTGTCTTACCCGGACATCCAGGTGGACGACGTTATCGAGGTCTACGAGATGGTCGAGGTTCCGCGCACGTAGCAACGTAAGCTAAACACTGCGTGAACTTTGATAAGGCGCTCCCTTCGGGGAGCGCCTTTTTGCGTATCGTGTTCGTTATGGGCTTCAAAACTAATCTCTTTGCACTCTCAGATGAACTGCCGCGAACGAATATTTTGAATTATCCTCCTGCGAGCGCAGAGGAGACTCTTGCGCAATTGGACAAGATTTGGCCAGGGAAATTCGCCTTTGATTCCGAAGAAACCATTGAGGATGGTCATAATTGGTACTTCCACGCGGTAGCGTTTGGGCCAACGCTGCTTTTCGGGACCGACGACGTATACGACCTTATTGAGGACCCAGCGTTGGCGAACGATCCTCGCGAAAGTTGGTCACTGTGCATCAATAGTGTTGTCGATTTCTGCCACTATAAGACTCCTACCAGGGAATTAGAAGCAAGCTGCGAAGACTATGATTTTGACATGCAGCGGTTTTTCAGCTCTGGACGACTGTTGGATTTTGAGGTACCGTTCGCTAACGGTGAACACGTCGAGGTACTACATCCGACGGATGTGGCTGAATGGGAACAAACCCATGGCAGTGTGGCGCCCAAGGATAAAAATGGTGAGGTAAGTTACCTTTTCCATCCGCTGGAGCTAGGTAATGCTGCGGTTAAATGGATTTTCGGCATCGAGGGAGAAACACCATTGCAGGATAGTGTGATGGATTCACTGCCTGACTGCTCCCATGTTAATGGGTTACCGATGTACAACTTCGTGGAGCGCCGTTAAGAGCGTACGGGTAGGCTGCGTTTCAGCTGCGCAATTCCGTAGTAGCGACTCCCCATGCCGTCGATGACATCGATGGTGGTGGCAGTGTTGTCGTGATGATTAATGGGTTAATAACAAAGGGCGAGCGTGCGGCGAAGCAATTGACTGCACTCGGTAAACGGGTGCGGGCGAAGTCGCGAAACATGCGGTTCGAAGTTGAGTAGTGTTTTGCGTGTTAGTATTAGCAGTCCTTTGTATTGAACCGTTTTGCCGGATCCCAAATGGGTCTTTGTCAGCGAAGGGGCACTTCAGGCCCCACGCTAAATGGGGTCTAGCTACGAATCGTTACGCACAGGTAGAGATAGATAGGGAGTAGCCAAAAATGGCAGATCCAGCACGCGCGCGCAGGCTGTCCAAGCGTATTCAGGAGATTGTCGCCAGCGCAATTGAGCGTGAGATTAAGGACCGGCGGCTGGAGTTTGTGACTATCACCGACTGCCGCGTCACCGGCGATTTGCACGACGCCACAGTTTTCTACACTGTGCGCGGACGTACGCTCGACGAGGAACCGGACTACGAGTCGGCAGCAGCAGCGCTGGAAAAGGCGAAGGGGCAGCTACGTTCCCTGGTCGGTCGTGGCACCGGTGTGCGCTACACACCGACGCTGGCTTTTGAGGTTGACACGGTGCCGGAGATTTCCGCGCACCTTGAGGAGCTGCTCGATAAGACTCGCGCGCGCGACGCGGAATTGGCTGAGCAGGCTAGAAACGCAAAGCCCGCAGGCGATGCCAACCCATACCGCGACGAGGAGTAAAACTCTCCACCGGCCACATCTATCGATGAAAGGGGCACCCACGTGACCACTTCTCCGCAGGCTCAGGAGCAGGCAGCTCACCAGCTTTCCCAGGCGATTAATCGCCGCATGTCCAAGCCGATTCAGCAGATGCAGGATATGCTTGCCGACGCCAAGAAGGTCGGCGTCATTGCCCATGTTCACCCCGATGCGGATGCGATTGGTGCTGCATCTGCGATGGTCATGGCACTTGTACAGCGTGGCATTTCGGCTGTAGCCAGCTACGGTGAGAGCGATTTGCCAGCCAAGTCGCTGTTGACCATCCCCGGATGGGAGCGATTTGTCGAGTACACGGACTTGGATGAAGACATTGACACGTGGGTGACTGTCGACTGCGCAAGCCCGGGGCGCCTCGGTGCGCTGGAAGATCGCGTGATGGCCTCCGACCGCGTTATCAATGTTGACCATCACGCGACCAACACTCGCTTTGGGTCCGTCAACATGGTTGACGAACGCGCAGAGTCCTCGACCATGGTGCTCCTGGACTTCTTTGGTGTCTGGGGTATCAAGCTGACCACGCCGATGGCTCATGCTCTCTATGCAGGGCTGTTGACGGACACCGCATCGTTCCAGTTCGGCCATTCCCGCATGCACACTGCAGCGGCGCGCCTGCTGGATAAGGGGCTCAATCCGCGCACGATTGGTGCACAGCTGCTGGAAGAACATCCGTTTGCCTACCTTCCATTCCTGGGCAAGGTGCTTTCCACCGCGACATTGGTGCCCGAGTGGGGCGACGGCGCTGGCCTAATCCACGTCGTCATTGAGCACGACCAGACCGCCGAAGTTGGCCACGATGAGATTGAATCGGTCGTGGACATTGTGCGTACGACTAATGCGGCCGACGTCTGTGCCGTGCTTAAGGAGTATGAGCCAAACCAGTGGGCCGTCTCGCTGCGTTCTCGCGAGCTTGTCGATGTCTCCCAGGTCGCCCTGGAAATTGGCGGCGGTGGCCACGAGCGTGCCGCCGGTCTGACTCGGGAGTGCAGCAAGGATGAGCTGCTGCAGGCCATCCTGGACACCAGCGATGTCGCAGCCCAGGCACGCCGAGGAACGAGCGAGGCCTAGGGGATTGTCGGACTCGCGAGAAACTCAGGAGCGCACTGAGATTGAGCAAACTGGCATAGAGCGAACCGGGCACAGTGCGAAGTCAGATGTCAGCCTTCGCGCAATCGTTTCGCTGGCGCTGCCAGCGTTGGGTGTTCTTGCCGCGCCCGCACTCTATGTGCTGCTGGATACGGCTGTCATTGGTCGGCTTGGAGCTGTCCAGCTTGCGGCGCTTGCCGCTGGTTCGACGGTATTTTCCGTGGTAACTACGCAGCTCACTTTCTTGGCTTACGGCACGACCGCCCGATCAGCGCGAGCCTTTGGCAGGGGCAACGTGGACGAGGCGGTTGAAGAGGGATTGCAAGCGACGTGGGTCGCCATCTTTGTGGGCCTTAGCCTCTTTGCCATCATCGTGGGGTTGGCACCAGTATTTACCGGTTGGTTAGCTCCTCATCCGGAGGTCGCTCATGATGCCGGGCAGTGGTTGCGAGTTGCTGCCTTCGCCATTCCGCTGACGTTGATTGCGCAGGCTGGAAATGGTTGGTTGCGCGGTATCCAAAACACCCGCGCGCCGCTGCTATTTGTGCTCTCAGGCCTTGTTCCGGCCGCTATTGTGATTGTGCCGCTGGTCCGCGCCTTCGGCCTCGAGGGCTCTGCGCTGGCCGTTCTCTTCGGCGAATTGATTACCGGCGGACTGTTCCTCCGCAGTCTTTTCAAAGAGTGCTCTAGCCGCAAGCTTTCCATGCGCCCGAATGGCGCCATTATCAAAAGCCAGCTGGTCCTCGGCCGCGATCTCATCGTTCGCTCCTTGTCCTTCCAGGTAGCGTTCCTCTCCGCCGCAGCGGTTGCTGGCCGCGTTGGGCCGACCACGCTCGGTGGGCACCAGGTCATGCTGCAACTGTGGAACCTGATTTCGTTGGTGCTCGACTCGCTAGCGATTGCTGCACAGACGCTCGTCGGTGCAGCGTTGGGCGGTAGCTCCACGGCCGTTGCCCGCTGGACTGGCAAGCGCGTGACGGTCTGGTCAAGCGTCATTGCCCTCGGCCTAGCGGCTGTTTTCGCAGTAGGTAATGCCAGCATCGTCCGCATTTTTACCGACGCAACAGGCGTGATTGACGCAGTCACCGCCGGACCATGGTGGATTCTTGTCGCAATGATTCCTATCGGCGGTGTCGTCTTCGCGCTCGATGGCGTGTTGCTCGGCGCCGGCGACGCAGCCTTCCTCCGTAACGCCACCGTTAGCGCGGTCCTGTGCGGATTCCTCCCACCGGTCTGGCTGGCGCAGGCATTTGGCTGGGGGCTGACCGGCGTGTGGTGCGGTCTCTTGGCCTTCATGATTCTGCGACTAATCTTTGTCGCTACCCGTTTCCGTGGAGAGAAATGGTACGGCATCAGCGCATGAGTGTGCTTGCCGACGTCCAGGAGTATCTGGCCAGGCATTTGCCCGCCGGTAGCCGGCTGGTTATTGACTCCAATGCCGAGCGTCCGTTTAGTGATGCGGAATTGCAGCAGCTCCGTAGCGCTGAGTTGAGGCTGTCTGATAGTGCAGCACCTGTTCGAATCCGTGATTTCACCCGAGGGCGCCTCGCTGCGCATGAGGCGGTGCAACGGCTAGGAGAGCCTGCCCCACATGGGATTGGCATGTCGACCACCGGAGCGCCGCTGTGGCCGCGAGGAGTCGTGGGGTCAATTAGCCATTGCGACGGGGCCGTGGCAGCCGTGTCCGCGAGCGCTGAACAGCTGCAGGGGATTGGCATCGATGTCGAGGTCGAGCAGACTCTAGAGTTAGGAATCATCGAGGCAGTCTTGCGCACTGACGAAGCACGCCTTGACCCGCTGGTGCAATTTAGCGCCAAGGAATCAATGTACAAACTCTGGGAGCCGATAGTCGGGCAGTGGCTAGACTTCGACGAAGTCTCCGTCCAACTGCGAAAGAAACGGATAGCAGCGCGAGGTTTTTCCCGAGGACTCACAGGCGGACCTTTACAGCTAACGTTTCACCGTGAGATTCCCGACGCCTTCTGCGGAGTAAAAGGCTTCTGGGCTCGCGGTGCAGGCATCGTTGCAACCGCGGTGTGGCTCGAGCAGTCTTAAAATCCTTGAGAGGTAGTCACAGCGTGGCCGGGCGCACCACGAAGACCGTCTTAGCCCGTTTGCCAGATTCTGTGAGCAGCGCCGGAACCTTTCCCGTTGGTGACACCGCCGCATAGACTCCAGGTTTTCCGATCGGCTCCAGCCACTTGCCCTGAGCCAAATCAGCCGCCTGCTGTTCAGTAATTTCGCGGGTATCAAAGCAACGCAGGCAGGCCTCGTCCAGACTCATCGGCAGCAAGGAAGCGGCGCGCTCCGGGACTGGGCGTCGCATCTCCGCAATTTCTGGATGGGCGGTGTCGAACTGCTCGGCCTTCGCCGTGAGCTCGTCGATAGTCAACGCCTCATCAATAGTGAAAACGCCGGCGGCAGTACGCCGCAGAGCAGTGAGATGACCACCGACTCTCAGTGCATCCCCCAAGTCACGAGCTAGGGCGCGGATGAAAGTGCCGGCAGAGCAGTCGACCTCCACGTCGATATCGATGCACTCCCCGGGGCGCGAAGGATCGGAGTCGTGGCGGATGTCCAGAACCTCATAGCGGGTGATCGTCACTGGGCGCGCAGGGATATCGACCTTCTCACCACGGCGGATGCGCTCGTAGGCGCGGACACCGTCAATCTTCACCGCTGATACCGCCGCGGGTTTTTGCATGATTGTGCCGGTGAACTTCGCAATTTCCGCTCGAACCATTTCATCAGTCACCGATGCCGCCGAGGATTCGGAGAGCAACTCGCCTTCGGCGTCGTCGGTAAGCGTGGCAGCGCCGAGTCGAATGGTGGCTTGGTAGGACTTCGTGTCGGCGTGGACATGTGGCAGGAAACGGGTGCCGCGGCCGATGCCGAGGACGAGCACACCGGTGGCCATTGGGTCGAGGGTACCGGAGTGGCCGACCTTCTTGGTGCGGAAGATGCGACGGAGTTTGCCCACTACATCGTGGCTTGTCCAGCCTTGGGGCTTGTCGACGATAACAATGCCGGAGTCTGCAATCGGATCGAAGTCGGTCATAGACGCAATCCTATGTTGCGCTATATGCGGTGTGTTAAACGGTGACCAGTTACACTGGCTCTTTGTGGAGATTTGGTATGGCTTGGACAATGCACCCGAAGACCTGGGGGACACGGTCGTAACCATCGGAGTGTTCGATGGTATTCATCTTGGGCATAAGCGCCTGATAGCTGCTGCGGTCAGTGACGCTCGCGCTCGTGGCGTGAAGTCGCTGTTGATGACTTTCGATCCCAATCCCGTAGCGCTGTTTGCCCCGGATAAGGTGCCGCCGGCACTGTCCACCGTGTCCCGTCGCGCCGAGCTGGCAGAAGCGGAGGGAATCGATGCCATGCTTGTCGTGCCTTTCGACAAGAACTTCTCCAGCATCCCCGCAGAAGACTTTGTACGCACCGTTGTCCGCGACAAGCTGAATGCACAGGCCGTCTTCGTTGGCCAGAACTTCACCTATGGGCAGAAGGCCGCAGGTACCGCCGAGACTATGCCGGAGCACGGCTGTAAGTGTGGGGTCGACGTCACCATCGTCGACCTTCTCGACGTCACTGCCGCGGACTCGACCGAACGTGTTTCGTCGACACGTATTCGCGGTTTGCTTGCCGACGGTGCGGTGTCCGCAGCCGCCTCGTGTCTCGGGTACTTCTACCGTGTCGATGGTGATGTTCTTCCAGGTCAGGGGCGTGGAGGAGCGCAGCTGGGCTTTCCGACCGCCAATATTGACTTCGCTGAGGGCCTGGCAATCCCGGCTGATGGTGTCTACGCGGCATGGTTCACGGTTCAGCCGACGGCAGCCCGCCCGGAGCCGGACCCGAAGGGCGATATCGAGTTTGGGGTGCGCTACCCAGCGGCCGTGTCGGTGGGCACTAATGTGACCTTTGGAGACACTGATCGAACGGTCGAGGCCTACGTGATTGACCGTCATGCGGACCTCTACGGCACCGCTGGGCAGGTTGAGTTTGTCGACCGGATTCGCGGCATGGAGAAGTTCGACTCGGTCGAGGAGCTCATTGACCGGATGAACCAGGACGTGGCAGACACCGAAGCCATTTTGGCTAAGACCGATTAGCTGTTAAAGTAAAACGTCGGCTGTGACTGCGGTCCACAAGCAGTTGCGAGGAACCAGTTGCCAGACGCTGTTTGGTTCCGGGAAAGCCGAGAATGTGGACTGAAAAAACGACCATAATTTGATTCAAGGAGTTAGATTTACATGGCTTTGAACACTGCAGAAAAGGCTGAGATTCTCAAGGAGTTCGGCCTGCACGAGACCGACACCGGTTCCCCGGAGGCTCAGGTTGCACTGCTGACCGCACGTATTCGTCAGCTGACCGAGCACCTGAAGTTCCACAAGCACGATCACCACTCCCGTCGTGGTCTGCTGCTGCTGGTCGGTCGCCGCAAGGGCCTGCTGCAGTACCTGCAGGACAACGACGTTGAGCGCTACCGTAAGCTGATCGAGCGCCTGGGTCTGCGTCGCTAAGGTTCTCCTTAAGGTCCTGTTTGTCAGAGCTTCATTGGTGTAAGTTGCTCTGTTAATTCAAGGCTTTTAAGCTTTTTAGACTCGCCGTTTGGGTTTCCATTGGATGGAAGCTCACGGCGGGTCTTTTTTTTGATCACTTGTCGTTGTGGTATTCACTCATCGATGCGCTGTAGCGTGGCCACAAGTGAATACCTCATCGACAGGTGGAGGGGCTGATCGAAAGCGTGCGCATAAGTGCCGGGGCACCATCGATAAGACACGGTAATTCGTCGATAAGACACGGTAAACCATCGATGAGTCAAGAAAAGTCATCGATAAGTGCCCCCCGCCCCGCAAACTCCTAGAACCCCGCGTAGGTGCAAGAACCCAGATGCAGTGAGAGATCTCCGATCCGTCCAATACGAGAACTTTCCGCGTTAGCTGGTAGAATGCGTGACGCAAACGAAGTTCATTCGATCTTTTACAGGCGACATCGATGATCGCCGCTATTTCTAGGAGTAAGAAACCTATGGCCAACAGCAAGGCTGTTGAATTTTTCTTTGATGAGGATTTCGGTATTACCGAGGCCGTTGCCACCATCGACAATGGTGATTTCGGCACCCGCACCATTCGCTTTGAAACGGGCCAGCTGGCTCGTCAGGCCGATGGTTCGGTGACCACCTACTTGGACGAGGAGACCATGCTCCTGTCCACCGTCACCGCTTCCAACCAGCCCCGCGAGGGCTTTGATTTCTTCCCGCTGACCGTCGACGTTGAAGAGCGTATGTACGCTGCGGGCAAGATTCCGGGTTCGTTCTTCCGCCGTGAGGGCCGCCCGTCTACCGATGCCATCCTGGCATGTCGTCTGATTGACCGTCCGCTGCGTCCGACCTTCGTCAAGGGCCTGCGCAACGAGGTACAGGTTGTTGTCACCGTCATGTCCTGGGATCCGAAGGACCGTTACGACGTTGTCGCAATCAACGGCGCGTCAGCTGCAACTCAGCTTTCCGGGCTGCCGGTCTCCGGCGCTGTCGGTGGCGTCCGCATCGCGCTTGTTGCTGATGACAAGCACCCAGAGGGTGCATGGGTCGCTTTCCCGACCGAGGAGCAGCACGAGCAGGCTCTGTTCGAGATGGTCGTCGCTGGCCGTATCGTCACCCGCAAGCGTCGCGGCAAGAACGTCGAAGATGTCGCCATCATGATGGTGGAGGCCGGAGCAGGGGAGACCGTCGTCAAGCGTATTGCTGACGGTGCACCGGCGCCGACCGAGGACATCGTCGCCGCTGGCCTCGAGGCAGCAAAGCCGCACATCAAGGTTCTGTGTGAGGCACAGAAGGGTCTGGCTGAGCGCGCAGCGAAGGAAACGCAGGAGTTCCCGCTGTTCCCGGCATACAGCGATGAGATTTTTAACGCAGTCGAGAAGAAGTCCGCTAAGAAGCTGGCCAAGCTGCTCACCATTCCGGGTAAGCAGGAACGAGATGACGCCACCAATGAGTACATGGAGGACGTCGAGGGGCAGCTGCTGGAGCGCTTCGTATCCGATGATGTCGACGAGCAAGCTGCATCTAAGCAGATTCGCGCTGCATACAACGCAGTGATGAAGCAGATTGTCCGTGAGAAGATTCTGGCTGAGGGCTTCCGCATCGATGGTCGCGGTGTCACCGACATTCGTGACCTGGGCGTTGAGGTCGGTCTGATTCCGCGTGCCCACGGCTCTTCGCTGTTTGAGCGCGGCGAGACCCAGATTCTGGGTGTCACCACTTTGGATATGCTGAAGATGGAGCAGCAGATTGACTCGCTGACTCCTGTTACCTCCAAGCGCTACATCCACCACTACAACTTCCCGCCGTACTCCACCGGCGAGACCGGTCGTGTTGGCTCTCCGAAGCGCCGCGAGATTGGTCACGGGGCACTGGCTGAGCGCGCTCTGCTGCCGGTCGTGCCGTCCCGCGAGGAATTCCCGTACACCATTCGCCAGGTCTCCGAGGCTCTTGGATCCAATGGTTCGACCTCCATGGGCTCGGTCTGTGCTTCGACTCTGTCGCTGTACAACGCCGGTGTGCCGCTGAAGGCTCCGGTTGCCGGTATCGCCATGGGCCTGGTTTCCGGCGAGGTTGACGGTGAGAACCGCTTCGTCGCACTGACCGATATTCTCGGTGCCGAAGACGCATTCGGTGACATGGACTTCAAGGTCGCTGGTACTGCGGACTTCATTACCGCACTGCAGCTGGACACCAAGCTCGACGGTATTCCGTCGAAGGTTCTGGCCGATGCTCTGTCCCAGGCTCGTGATGCACGTCTGGCCATCCTGTCCACCATGGCTGAGGTCATCGAGTCTCCGGACGAGATGAGTGGTCTCGCTCCGAAGATCACCACCGTTAAGGTTCCGGCTTCGAAGATCGGTGAGCTCATCGGTCCGAAGGGCAAGACCATCAACGGCATCACCGAGGAAACCGGTGCTGATATCTCTATCGAGGACGACGGCACCGTATTTGTCTCGGCAACTTCCGGTAAGGCCGCGGACGCTGCAATCGAGCAGATTAATGCCATTGCTAACCCGCAGCTGCCGAAGGTCGGCGAACGCTACCTGGGCACTGTCGTGAAGACTGTCGCTTTCGGTGCTTTTGTCTCCCTGACTCCGGGCCGTGACGGTCTGATCCACATCTCCAAGCTCGGTGGCGACAAGCGCATCGAGAAGGTCGAGGATGTCATCAATGTCGGCGACAAGATTCAGGTCGAAATCGCTGATATCGACAACCGCGGCAAGATCTCGCTGGTTCCGGTCGAAGACGATTAATGCTTGGCGACGGAGGATGTGCTTTAGGTAGCCTCCAACAACGCGTGTAGCGATGGCGCGGTTAGGTCACAAATTGACCTAACCGCGCTTTTGTTTTGGGTTAATCTCGGGTTTCGAAGGGATTAATTTTCGAACCCACGTGGAAGGTAATTTGCGCATGCAACTTGTCGCGCACGATCATGAATTCATCGACATTGCGGCCGGTGGCTATGTCGCAAGTATTTCCCAGTTCGGTGGTGGACCGAGATCACTGGAGTACTGTGGCCTGCCACTGCTGACTGACTATCCCAAAGGGTTCAATCCACCGTTGTCCGCAGGTACGCTCCTGGCTCCGTGGCCGAACAGGGTCGCTGACGGAGTATTCATCTTTGATGGGGAAGTCCATCGACTAGATATTTCGGAGCCGTCCCGGGCGAATGCTATTCACGGATTTGTTGCAGATCGCGTTTGGTCTGTGGTCGATTCTGATGACAGCAGCGTCACCTTGGGCGTGGAAGTTGAGCCGCAACCGGGCTGGCCTTGGGAACTCGGTATGACCGTGCGCTGGCAAGTCACGTCTGCAGATGGCCTATCGGCGGAGTTCACAGTGCATAATCGCAGCGATAGGGAGTGCCCGTTTGGTCTGGGCTGGCATCCCTATTTAAGCGCGTTGGGCGCTGACTTCGGCAGTTGCACACTACGGTTGCCCGTTGATAACAACCTGCCACTGGAGCCAATTCGAAACTTGCCCGCCGGCCCAGCGGTGCCAGCGGAGACAGTGGTTCCCAGCCTTCGAGAGGGGGTATCCCTGGATGGACTGTGGCTGGATCACTGCTTCTTTGCTGCCGCGGAGGCAGCGGGGAGTCACTCACCGTGCCGTCGTGAAGCACATTTGGTTGGACCAAATGGCAAGGGTGCTGTGCTCTGGGCCGATGATGAATTCCGCTTCTTCCAGGTCTATGTTGCCGACGCTGGACGACGAGAAGGATTTCCTGGGCACGGGAATGCGATTGCGGTGGAGCCAATGACATGTCCGCCGGATGCGCTACGCTCCGGTACCGGTTTGCTGCGAGTTCAGGCTGGAGAGACAACAACTCTTGCCATGGGACTGCGCGCGGAAACGGGCGGAAAATAGTTTTCCCAGCGCAGAAGAGTGCAGCCCCCTCAATCGGGTTAAAACCTTCTTAATTAATTCACCTGGAATTAAGAATGGAAAATACACTTGGGGACGAATGTAAAAGAATAGGTCTTCCTTTTGTTCCGGATAGTGGCTATCTGGCCCCACACTTCGGGGTAGGTCGAGCCACTTTCACGGCCTTGATGGGCGTGCACCAGCCAGGTGCCGAGAAAAAGAAATCCCAATTCGTGCATTTCCTGAATACGTTTTGACTCCCTAATTGTGAGGAGGCCGTCGTGATAGTGGCGCAATCAGCCCTACGGCTCGAGGCATCATGGGTGGATTACTCCATTGTTGCCCTATACTTCCTATTCGTCCTAGGCATTGGCTGGGCTGCACGAGCCAAAGTGTCCAGCTCCATTGACTTCTTCCTCTCTGGGCGCTCACTGCCGGCTTGGGTGACAGGGTTGGCGTTCGTCTCAGCCAACCTAGGCGCAGTGGAAATCGTCGGTATGTCCGCAAATGGTGTGGAATACGGTTTCCAGACCATGCACTACTTCTGGATTGGTGCGGTTCCCGCCATGGTGTTCCTGGGCATTGTCATGATGCCCTTTTACTATGGCTCCAAGGTTCGCTCAGTACCAGAATTCATGCTGCGTCGTTTTGGTCCCGGAGCGCACCTTGTCAACGCGATTTCATTCGCCGTCGCGCAGCTGCTCATCGCGGGTATCAACCTTTTGCTGCTGGCCAAAGTGGTCAATGCGCTACTCGGCTGGCCACTGTGGCTGACATTGGTCGTCGCTGCAGTCATTGTGCTGTCCTACATCACGTTGGGCGGACTGTCCGCAGCGATTTACAACGAGGTACTTCAGTTCTTCGTGATTGTCGCAGCTCTAATGCCACTGACTCTAATCGGTCTGCACAGCGTCGGCGGCTGGTCGGGGCTTAAGGAAAAAGTTGCCACTGAATCGCACTTCCACACCTGGCCGGGCACGGATATTTCTGGTTTTGACAACCCGGTAGTTTCAGTCATCGGATTGGTATTCGGTTTGGGATTCGTGCTGTCCTTTGGCTATTGGACAACGAACTTCGTGGAGGTTCAGCGATCCATGGCAGCCGATTCGCTGTCGGCCGCACGCAAGACTCCAATTATCGGCGCGTTTCCAAAGATGTTCATTCCGTTCATCGTGGTGCTGCCGGGCATGATCGCCGGCGCGACTGTCGCACCCATCATGGATCAGACTGCCAAGCCTAACGACGCAATTCTGTACCTAATGAGAGATTTGCTTCCCAACGGCCTGCTGGGCATCGCTATTGCAGGGCTACTAGCAGCCTTTATGGCAGGTATGGCGGCGAATATCTCCGCGTTCAACACAGTCTTTAGCTACGACATTTGGCAGACCTACGTCGTCAAAAATCGAGCAGATGATTACTACCTCAAGGTTGGTCGTATCGCTACCATTGGCGCGACCGGCATCGCAGTGTTCACCGCATTGATTGCCGATAATTTCGGCAACGTCATGGACTACCTGCAGACGCTATTCGGCTTCTTCAACGCACCGTTGTTCGCTACCTTCCTTATCGGTATGTTCTGGAAGCGCATGACGCCGACAGCAGGTTGGACGTCTCTGCTCGCAGGAACGGGTGCTGCGATTTTGTACTGGTACATCTCCGAGTTCACGTCGGCAAGCGCAACCATCTTTGAGCTGCCGGGGCAAGGCACTGCGTTCGCTGCCGCCTCCGTGGCATTCGTCGTCGATATTGTGGTGGCTGTGGTCGTTTCGCTCATGACAACGCCGAAACCCGATGAGGAGCTGGTGGGCTTCGTCAAGTCCGTCACGCCGAAGGCTCACTTCACAGACGCTGCTGAGGCAGAGCTGCCATTGTTACAGCGAACTGTTCCGCTGGGTATTTTGTGCCTGGTGATGGCCGTAGTTCTTAACATCGTTTTCGCATAGGAGCTAGTGAGAAATCATGTCACGGACACACAACAATTCAACTGTAGAAGCGACTATCAGCACCGGTAATAAGAAAGCAGGTGCCTTTGACATTCGCAATGTCATTGGGGCGCTGCTTGGTCTTTACGGCATCATTTTGCTGCTGTCGTGGCTGTTCCTCGATCCTGGAGTTAACCCGGAGACCAGTGTTGCCAAAGAGCCGATGTATAACCTGTACAGCGGCATAGCCCTGCTTCTCTTTGCAATCGTTTTCTATGCCTGGGCAAAACTGCGCCCAACGGTTGTCGAAGAATCATAAGGAGTAAAAATGACAACCGATGACCAGCCTTCTCACGCTTTTTCGGTAACGCGCACTACGCTTGCCGACGGTCGCGAGCTAATCTACTTCGACGATGAACCGGACTATGTCTCGGGCAAAAAGACTCGAAAGTTAACCGACGAACGTGATTTGCCACAGGCGATTACGGAGTCGGAGCTGCGCCAAGATCCGCTGACAGGTGATTGGTACTGCTACGCGGCGCACCGCATGAACCGCACCTTTATGCCTCCTGCTGGTGAGAACCCACTAGCTCCGACGCTGCCGGAACAACTTCCCACAGAGGTGCCTGCCAGTGACTACGACGTGGTGGTTTTTGAAAACCGCTTCCCTTCGCTTTCCATGCACATGGAAGTTCCGGATGACTTTGCCCAAACTGTCGACGGCGCCGAGATTTTCCCGCGGAAGCCGGCCTTGGCTCGGTGCGAGGTTGTCTGCTTTACCCCGAATGTTTCGGACTCCTTCCGGGATCTGACCTTTACTCGTGCTCGCACCGTTATTGAAGCGTGGGCGCACCGCACTGCGGAACTCAGCAAGCTCGAAGGTGTGAGGTTGGTGTTCCCCTTTGAAAACAGGGGCAAGGAAATTGGGGTAACGCTGCAGCATCCTCATGGGCAGATTTACTCGTACCCGTATCTGCCCCCACGTGCGGCAGCCATTGTTTCACGCGCGAAAGCCCACTTCGAAACCACCGGTCGTGACCTCTTTGAGGATGTCCTGGAGGCCGAAAAGGCTTCAGGTCGACGGATCATCGCAGAAGGGGAGTACTTCACCGCATTCGTCCCAGCTGCAGCTAAGTGGCCAGTCGAAGTCATGATTATGGCTAACCGCGCTGTCGGTAGTTTTCAGGAGCTGACCGATGCGGAGAAGGACGAACTGACAGCAATGTACCTTGACCTGCTGCGACGTATTGACCGATTCTTTTCCGGCATCGACAAAACGCCGTACATCGCAGCATGGAACCAAGCTCCGGTAGGCGAGGATCACCAGTTTGGCCGCCTCCACCTGCAGCTCTATTCCATGATGCGCTCTGCAGGACGCATGAAGTTCCTCGCGGGTTCAGAGTCCGGGCAAGGAGCCTGGATTTCGGACACGACCCCGGAGGCAATCGCTGACCGCTTCCGGGAAGTTGGCCAGACTCGCTGGCTTCCCACTCGCTCCCATAAACAGGCGGTATCTGACGTAACTGAGCAATTCCGCCGCAGTTTCGGTTCGGAACCACAGGGCGTCTTCCGCGCCCCAGGCAGAGTCAACCTGATTGGCGAGCATGTCGATTATGCCGGTGGTATCTGTCTGCCATTCGCGTTGGCACAGAGTACTTTCGCAGCGGTGGGTGCCCAGGCTGCTGGTGACTCGTGGACAGTGCGAGTTGTTTCGGACTTGATGGACAAGGACGACGCCGCAGACGGTGACAAGCCGGTTGCTATCGCAATGTCCGATGTCGGTCCGAACTCTCCTGCAAATTGGACGGGATACGCAGTTGGCACTATCTGGGCTATGCGTGAGGCAGGGCTGTTGCCCGCGGATTGTCCAAGCCTTGACATTGCGATTTCCTCCGATGTTCCGATCGGTTCCGGGCTCTCCAGCTCCGCCGCTCTGGAGTGTTCTGTCGGCGTTGCAGCCTTTGAGCTCGTCCACGGGCGCGCACCAAACGATGAAGAGCAGCAGGGAATTGTTGAGGCGGCTATCCGCGCAGAAAATGAGGTCATTGGTGCCTCTACCGGCGGTCTGGATCAGCGTATTTCCATCAAGGGCAAGGAAAACCACGCACTGGTCATTGATTTTGCGAAGAGTTCTGACCAGCTTGTAAAGGCTGCTTTCGCAGACGAGGACCTAGAGGTTTTGGTAATCAACACCAACGTTCGGCATAGTCTCTCGGATGGTCAGTATGCGACGCGTCGCGGAATCATCGATGCCGTGACAAATGGTCTTGGGGTATCTGATTTCCGCGGTCTGGATGATGCAGTTGGTGCTGCTATCAATTGGGCGAAGGAGAACGTCCCAGCTGAGGCAGATAGGGATCAATGGGTTGATACCGTGGCGCGCCGAGTACGTCACGTTGTTACCGAAATTGACCGGACGGCACAGGCGATTGAAAAGCTTTCCGAGGGGGACTTCGAGGCCTTTGGCACGTTGATGGTGGTAAGCCATCTTTCGCTGAGGAATGACTACGAAGTTTCCTGTCCAGAGCTGGATCTTGCTGTGGACGTAGCGCTTGAGCAGGGGGCGCTTGGTGCCCGAATGACTGGCGGTGGCTTTGGCGGCAGTGCCATTGCGCTGCTGCCACACGACCGTGTCAGTGCTGCAGCGAATGCAGTTGCGTCGGCCTTCCGTGACAGAGGAATGCCGGAACCGGAGTTTTTCGTTGGAAATCCCGGGCCGGGAGCAAGCCGCCTAGTTTAGGCGGTATTCCCCCCCGGTCTTGGGGGGGGGCTACTGTAATGCAATCTTCTTCCGCTGCGGCTTGAGCAGCGTGGTGAGGAAGATTAGCACCACGGCAAATCCCGCGGCGGTAAACATCGCAATGCTATAGCCACGAATCAAGTCGTCGGCGGCAGGAGCTGCTGCACCAGTGCCGGACAGGCCAGTGGCAATAACAGCTGACAGCGCCACAAACAGTGCGGTACCGACAGCGCCGGCAACCTGCTGTAGCGTGTTCATGATTGCTGAGCCATCCGGGTAGAGGCGCTTCGGAAGATCACCAAGACCGAATGTGAACAGCGGAGTAAACAGCAGCCCCAGGCCAATCTCAAGGACGATGTGGCAGGCGACAATCCACCATAGCGGAGTCGATGCTGAGATGAAGCCGAGCCCGAAAAGACCGAGGGCAAGGACAATGGAGCCGGGAATTGCCAGTGGGCGCGGACCATAGCTGTCAAAGAGCCGGCCGACAGCCGGTCCCATCAGACCCATAACCAGTGGACCAGGCATCACAATCAAACCAATAGTCTTGACGTCGACACCTCGCAGATTGAGGTAGAGCGGCAAAATGATGATCACACCGAACATCAGCATGAAACCAATGGTCAGAATGATTGTGGACAGCCTAAAGCTCTTTGTGCGGAAGGTTCGAAGATCCAGCAGAGCTCGGTTGTGCGGTGCCAAACGGCGCTGGCGCATGATGAAGAACACCAACAGCACGATGCCGACTGCGCACAGGATTCCGTCGATAAGCGAAAACTCTGCGCCTACGCGGCTCAGCGCGTACACCAGCGGGCCGAATGCGCCGGCACTGAGGAACACCGAGAGGATATCGATGGGCTTCGCGGAGTTTTCCTCAATATTGGGAACGAGGATGACGCCCACTACCAGCACAATTAGGCCGAGCGGCAACATCGTGTCGAAAAGCGCATGCCAATTGTTATTGGCAATCTCCAGAATGAGACCGGAGATGGTCGGTCCGATAGCAGGCGCGACAGCGATGACCACGCTCATTCGTCCCATCATGCGCCCGCGCTCATGCTCCGGTACTACGTTGAGCACCGTGGTCATCAGCAGCGGCAGCAGCACTGCGGTACCGGACGCTTGGACAATGCGTGCGAGCAGAACGATCGCGAAGTTTGGCGCGAAAGCACCGATGAGAGTGCCCACGACGAATAGTCCTTGACTGACCGCGAAAAGAATGCGGAACGGCACTGCCGAAATGAGAAATCCAGTGACCGGAATGACAACTGCCATGGTCAGTAGGAACGATGTTGTCAGCCAGCCTGCGGTAGCTGCGCTGATTCCGAGGTCCGCCTTGACGACGGGAATTGCGACGCTCATGACCGTCTCGTTCAAGATAGCCATGAATGCCGCAGCTAGTAGCACGTAAATGGCCATATAAGCACTTTTGGGCGCATCGGCCTGTGGTGCCTCCGAACTTGGGCTGAGTTCGGAATCTTCAGATTCAGAAACCAATTGAAGTCTCTTTCTATATATCGGTACAGAAATAGGTAATTGTCGAAGATATGGAATCTTAGCGCAACAAAAACCCCGTCGTAAGTCGACAAAAAGGCAAAGCGGACGGGGGCATTGGCACACAAGTTGGCCAACACATTCTAAGGTAAGGGAGAAAGATAAACCCGTTGGGAAAGGACAATAGCTGTGAGCAATATCAAGGTCGGCGTACTTGGCGCCAAGGGCAAGGTAGGGTCCACCATCTGCGAGGCAGTCGAAGCCGCCGACGATTTGGAGCTGGCAGCGGGTCTCGACTCTGGCGATGACCTGAATGAACTTGTCACCGCTGGTGTGCAGACCATTGTTGACTTTACTCAGCCCGACGCTGTGATGGGCAATCTTGAGTTCTGCATTAAGAATGGCATCAACGCCGTCGTGGGTACTACGGGTTTTACCAAGGAGCGCCTCGATCAGGTGCAGCGCTGGCTTGACGACGCCGCCGGTGAGGCCAATGTTCTTATTGCACCGAACTTCGCAATCTCCGCGGTACTGACGATGAAGATGGCGGAGCTAGCCGCTCCGTACTTCGATTCCGCTGAAGTTATCGAAATGCACCACCCTTTTAAGAAGGATGCCCCCTCGGGCACCGCTATCCACACTGCTGAGGCTATTGCTCGTGCTCGCAAGGAAGCCGGCATGGGGGAGCAGCCGGACGCCACTGAGCAAACTCTCGATGGTGCTCGCGGTGCTGAGGTCGAGGGCATTCCGGTGCACGCAGTCCGTATGACCGGTTCGGTGGCTCACGAGACCGTTATCTTTGGTGCAGAAGGGCAGTCGCTCACCATCAAGCAGGACTCCTACTCGCGCACCAGCTTCGTACCAGGCGTTCTGCTGGGTGTGCGCAAGATTGAGGATTTTCCGGGCCTGACTGTGGGACTGGAGCCGTTCCTGGGACTTTAATGGCCGGGAGTTAACTGAAAATGTCTGAAAATGTCACTCTCAAGGCGCAGCTAATCGCCGCGACCAACTTCTTCCCGCCGGAGGACATCGACTTTGATACCGATGCCGATGGTGGGGAAGCATTGATTGAGTTCTCCGGCAGGGCTTGTTATGAAACGTGGGACAAGCCCAATCCACGAACGGCGACGAATAGGGGATATCTGCGACATGTGCTTGAGGTAGGCCACACCTCACTTTTTGAACACGCAAGTGCAAGCATCTATGTTCGTGGGCTGTCGCGCTCGTGTGCACATGAACTCACACGGCACCGCCACTTTTCCTTTTCGCAGTTGTCGCAGCGGTTTGTGCCGGCCAGTTCCAACAATGTTGTGGTTCCTCCCGCAATTGCGGAGGACCCGGATCTGTTGCGAGTTTTCGAAAGCGCGGTTGATCAGTCCCGTTTCGCCTATGGTGAGTTATTAGACGCACTGGAAGAGAAGTGGGCCGACGAGCCCAACGCTATCTTGCGGCGAAAGCAGGCACGCCAGGCAGCCCGGGCGGTTTTGCCCAATGCCACCGAAACTCGAATCGTGGTTACTGGTAATTTCCGGTCTTGGCGCCACTTCATTTCGATGCGTGCGACTGAGCATGCCGATGCTGAAATTCGGGAGTTGGCAGTGGCTTGCCTGCGGGAGCTGCAGCGCTGTGCTCCTGTTGCTTTTGGGGATTTTGAGATTAACACTCTGAAGGATGGGTCGGTCGTCGCGTCGAGTCCTTACGCCTTCGAGGGGTAATCGCACGTACAGTGTGAAGATATAGTCGATTGAGATTTTTAAGAAAAGGTAGTCAACAATGAGCACAGGAATTGCGTCAACTCGCGGTGCTGACATTTTCGGCACCGTCGCCGTAGCTATGGTGACCCCTTTTGATAAGGACGGAAACCTCGATGTCAAGGCGGGTGTGCAGCTCGCTGGTCATCTTGTAGACGGTGGCTGCGATGCACTCATTCTGGCCGGTACTACCGGCGAGTCGCCTACTACGACGGTTGAGGAAAAGCTTGAGCTTCTCCGAGCTGTCCGTGCAGAGATGGGTGACGAGGTTAAGCTCGTGGCCGGTGCCGGCACCAATGACACGGCCGGGTCCATCGAGCTGGCAAAGGCTTCTGTGGAGGCGGGCGCGGATGCGCTGCTCGTCGTCACGCCGTATTACTCCAAGCCGTCCCAGGAGGGGCTGTACCGTCACTTTACGGCAGTGGCTGACGCAACCGAGGCGCCGGTGTGTCTGTATGACATTCCACCGCGTTCGGTTATTCCGATTGAAGTTGATACCATTTACCGGTTGGCGGAGCACCCGAGAATCCAGGCTGTTAAGGACGCCAAGGGGGATTTGGGAGCTGCCGCCGGCATTATCGCTAATACTGATTTGGCGTGGTACTCCGGTGACGATGTGCTGAACCTTCCGTGGCTGTCTATTGGCGCCACCGGGTTTATTTCCGTTATTGGACATGCAGCCCCGCAGCTGCTGGCTGAGGTGCGCTCTTGCTTTGACAAGGGAGACCTTGCTGGTGCGCAGGCTGCCCACGCGAAGATGACTCCGCTGTTTGCCGCTCAGGCTGCACTTGGCGGTGTAAGTTTTGCTAAATCCGCTCTGCGTCTGCAGGGCATTGAGATAGGAGATCCACGCTTGCCGCAAATTGCAGCAAATGACCAGCAGCTTGAGGTGCTTGAAGAAGCTATGCGGAAGGCAGGTGTTCTGTAGTGGCTGAAGGACGCAATCGCGCCCGCAAGGTAACTCGTAAGGCTGGTCCGCCTTCCGAGTCCGACGTGGCTGCAGCAGAGCAGTCCAATAACTCTGCATCCAAGGGTTCCGACAAGGGTGGAGCTAAATCCAACGGCTCGAAGTCCTCGCAGCGTTCCGGTGAGCGTAAGAACTCCGGTAACGCTAAGAAGTCCCAAGGTTCCTCGAATTCTTCCAACCGCGGTTCCCGCGGTGGTCGCGGTGGCCGTGGAGGTAATCGCGGAAATAGTTCGAGGGGTGGCCGTGGCGGACGCGGTGGCAACCGTCGTAACGTAGTCCAGTCGATGCAGGGTGCGGACTTGACCCAGCGTCTTCCTGCACCGCCGAAGGCCCCCAAGGACGGCCTGCGCGTGGTTGCACTGGGCGGTATTTCCGAAATCGGTCGCAATATGACCGTGTTGGAGTACAAGAACCGCCTGATCATCGTCGACTGCGGCGTGCTGTTCCCGAGCTCGGATGAGCCGGGTGTTGACCTGATCCTGCCTGACTTCTCCTACATGGAAGACAAGTGGGATCGCGTGGAAGCTCTCGTGGTCACCCACGGTCACGAGGACCACATCGGTGCTATCCCTTGGTTGCTCAAGCAGCGCGCGGACATCCCGATTATTGCTTCTCGCTTTACCCTGGCACTGATTCAGGCCAAGACACAGGAACACCGTCAGCGCCCGAAGGTCATCGAGGTCAACGACACCAGCCACATTCAGCGTGGCCCGTTCGATCTGCGTTTCTTCAATGTCAACCACTCGATTCCGGAGTGCCTTGGCATCGTCATTAAGACCGGAGCCGGCATGGTCGTCCACACCGGTGACGTGAAGATGGATCAGACCCCGCCGGACGGAAAGCCGACTGACCTGCCGGCGCTGAGCCGCTACGGTGATGAGGGAATCGACCTCTTCTTGTGTGAGTCCACCAACGCTACGATTCCGGGCTTCTCGGGATCCGAGGCGGAGCTGGCTCCAACTCTGCGCCGTCTGATTATGGATGCCAAGCAGCGCGTTATCGTCGCGGCCTTCGCATCGAATGTTTACCGCGTGCAGGCGGTCATCGACGCAGCTGTTAAGGCTGGCCGCAAGGTTGCCTTCAACGGTCGCTCTATGATTCGCAACATGCGCATCGCGCAGGAATTGGGGCTGCTGACCGCTCCGGAAAATACCATTGTGGAAATGAACGAGGCCGCTCGCATGGCGCCCCACAAGGTCGTGCTGGTGACTACCGGTACGCAGGGTGAGCCAATGGCTGCGCTGTCTCGCATGGCCCGCCGTGAGCACCGTCAGATCACCGTCCGTGATGGCGACCTGATTATCCTCAGTTCTTCGCTGGTACCCGGTAACGAAGAGGCAGTCTTCGGCGTTATCAACATGCTGGCCCAAATTGGTGCCACGGTTATCACCGGTAAGGATGCGAAGGTTCACACCTCCGGTCACGGCTTTGCCGGCGAGCTGCTGTTCCTCTACAACGCAGCTCGTCCGTCGAACGTCATGCCGATTCACGGTGAGTGGCGCCACCTCCGTGCCAACAAGGAGCTGGCTGTGTCCACTGGCGTGAAGCCAGAGAACGTTGTCCTGGCTCAGAACGGTGTGGTAGTCGACCTCGTTGATGGCCGCGCTCGTGTAGTTGGCCAGGTTCCGGTCGGTAACCTCTACGTCGATGGCGTCACCATGGGTGACGTCGACGCTGACGTGCTGGCAGACCGTGCTGAAATGCGTGAAGGTGGTCTTATCACCGTCACAGCCGTCATTGATAACCGCACTGGCCGCCCGTTGGAGAAGCCACGGGCTCAGGCTCGCGGTTACTCGGACGACGCCAAGGAAGTGCTCGAAACCGTCGAGCAGGTCGTTGACGATACTCTCTTTGACCTGGCTGGCAGTGGCGAGAACAACCCGTACCGTATGGCTCAGGAAGTTCGTCGCCGCACCGAGCGTGTCATTAACCAGAAGTGGCGTCGCAGCCCGATGGTTGTTCCGACAATCGTGCCGATGTCCTCTGAGGCAGCCGAAGAGGTTACCGATGAGGAAATCCAGGAGTCGCGCGAAAGTATCTAAATTTCTAGAGCGTCTTTTAGCGTAAGAGCCCGCATCCACCTACAACCGTGTGGATGCGGGCTTCTCCGTGCCTGGTCTAGGCTGGAGCTATGACTTTTGCTGAACGGGAACGTGAAGACCTAGCTAATCTACTGCTCAGCGTCGGCCCCGACGCCCCGACCTTGTGCGAGGGGTGGACGACCCGGGATCTTGCCAACCACCTGTACATTCGTGAAAACCGTCTGGATGCCGCGGGCGGGATGTTCGTCAAGGCGCTTTCGGACCGCCTCGATGCTGTTACCGCTGAGGTCAATCGAATGCCCTACGTCGAAGTGGTGGGGAAGTGGGGTAGTGGTGCTCCGCGATGGAATCCAATGAACTGGGCAGACCGCTACGTCAACGCTGCGGAGAACTTCGTCCATCACGAGGATGTCCGTCGTGCCCAGGAAGGCTGGACCGTTCGTCAGCTGCCGCCCTCCGGAGTGTCGGACCTGTGGCGTCTGGTCACTACTGCCGGCCGTATGATGTTGCGCGGTTCGACCTCGACCGTGGTGCTAATGCGTGACGACGGAGTTGCGGTGACCCTAATCGACAACAGTGCTAAAGGTGCTCCAGTTGTGACTGTCCGCGGAAGCGTCGGGGAACTGGTGCTGTGGCTCTATGGCCGTGACGAGGTACGCGTCACCATCGACGGTGACGAATCGGGCATCAAGCGCAACAGTCTTTAAAATCACGTTCTCAGTTCTGGACGGTCGCGACAGCACGCCTGTTAAACAATGACACGCGTGTGACTAATGTGAAAACGATCCGGTGTTAGCTGTAAGGTAATGGTCATGTCTGCGACCAGCCGAACCAGAACTGACAATCGTCGTGGATCTTCCCGCTCTGCGGAGACAGATGCCACGCGGCGATACCCCGTGCACAGCGCCACGGAGGAATTCGAGCGCACTCCTAGCGCCATGTCGTTCGTGGCCAATAGCTTGGCCAGCGCCTGGACTGAAACTGCCCGCGGCGTGGCCGGTCTTGCCCGGCGGGTCAGCGGTCGCAAAAATAAGCGAAACGAAGAGGAGAATATGTCGCGGCGCGAAAGAGACGCCGATTTTTCGACGAAGCCCCGTAGGAAGCGTCGTAAAGCAGCTAGCGGCTATGACGATGTAATTGAACCGCCGGCACCGGCCTCCGTGCCAGCTGACGAGTTCGACGCAGACTTCGATGAGGGTGGCGAACCGGGATCGAAGGATGGCCTCGCACTACTCGTGCTGGCGTTGGCGATTGTGCTCGCTGGCTCGACATGGTTCCACCTGGCAGGGCCAGTGGGGGAGTTCATTGAAACGGCAGTGCGCACGCTCATTGGTATCGGCGCTTTTGTACTTCCGGTGCTGCTCGGTGTTGTTTCCGTATTAATGATGCTGGATGCTATGCCGCGCCGTGAACGTCTGACACCTACCATCACTGGAGCTTCGCTGATCGTGGTGGGGCTGCTCGCAATTGTGCATATCGGCTCGGGTCGTCCTGCGGACTGGCAGGGGCGACGTGCAGCTGGTGGCGCAATTGGTGGTTATATCGGTTCGCCGCTAGCAGCCGGGTTTACCTCGTGGGTCGCCGTGGTTTTGTTGCTGGGTATCGTTTTTTACGGCGCTCTGGTGCTCTCTGGCGCGACGGTGCGCCAGCTTATCGATGCCACTAAGGAATACTTCAACTTTTCCGAGTGGTCTTCGCGTCGTGCCGGCGACGAGCCGGAATCGGACGATCCCTACGGCAATGTCGATGACATGCTGGAACGTCGTGCGAGCTGGGATTCCGATACCGCATATGCCGATGAGGACTTTGACCAGCCGACGCAGCTAATTGAGCGTCGCCCAAGCCACAGCAGCCGCACGCAACATTCCTCGTCTCGTTCGACCGGTCGCCCTGCTTACCGAGCGTCCCGCCGTGGCGCGGATAGCCGTATATCCGCACCCGAACCCGCGCCTTACGACGAACCGGATACTGACGGTAACCTCTACGATCTTTTGGACGAAGAGCCGCAGAGGAACCGACAGGCTCCGCGACGTGCCCGTCAGGTTGAGGATGTCGACTACGATTCGGCAAAGACCACAGTGTTCGATGTCCGGAATGGGGCACCGCACTCCAATCGAGTTTCCCCAGTGGAGCCGGCGTTTCCGGCAGCTGAGTACGTGGAGGAAGCTCAGTCGGATGCAGTACATCGCGACACCGCTGAGACAGAATCGACTATTCCAGCTGTCGGGGGCACGAACTACCACGCTGTCGACGAGGATTATGACGAGTACTCCGAGTACCCGACGCAGGAGGCTGCTGCAGCTAATAACAGCGAACGGAATTGTGTTTCCGATTCCCGAGCTCCGAAACAGCCCGCTGTTCAACCTGAGGCCGTAGAGCCGGCGAGCGCGCCGCAGGGCGAGTCGTCTGTCGATGATTCGCGGGATGCAGTGTCTGAGGCTACCCGCCGCACAATGGATGCCATTGCCGCTCGTTCTGGTATCGATGCCTCTAAGATTCCGGCCACAACTCCGAAGTCTGAATTGGAAAAGGATGCCGAGGGTACTTCCGGTTCGTCGGCACGCACGCCGGAATCTGACTACCACCTGCCATCGACTAATTTGTTGATTCCAGGTGAGCGTCCCAAGACACGTACGGCGACGAACGACCGCATGATTGAGGCGATTACTGAAGTATTCGCAGAATTCAAGGTCGATGCTGCGGTGACTGGTTTCTCTCGCGGTCCGACGGTGACTCGCTACGAGGTCGAGCTTGGCCCGGGCGTGAAGGTCTCGAAGATCACGAACCTGCAGTCCAACATTGCCTACGCGGTAGCGACCGACAATGTCCGCTTACTGACTCCGATTCCGGGAAAGTCGGCCGTTGGTATCGAGGTGCCGAACAACGACCGTGAGATGGTTCGGCTTGCCGACGTACTCAACGCGCCCAAGACCGTTGCGAACGATGACCCGATGCTGATCGGTCTCGGTAAGGATATTGAGGGCGAGTTTATCTCGCACTCCATCCAGAAAATGCCGCACCTTCTCGTTGCCGGTTCGACCGGTTCGGGTAAGTCCGCGTTCGTAAATTCGATGTTGGTTTCGCTGCTGACTCGTGCGACCCCGGAGGATGTCCGCCTGATTCTGGTGGACCCGAAGATGGTCGAGCTGACTCCATATGAGGGGATTCCTCACCTGATTACGCCAATCATCACTCAGCCGAAGAAGGCCGCGGCGGCTCTGCAGTGGCTGGTTGAAGAGATGGAACAGCGCTACATGGACATGAAGGCCGCCCGCGTCCGTCACATCAAGGACTTCAACCGTAAGGTCAAGTCCGGTGAGATTACGACCCCACTTGGCTCGGAGCGCGAGTACCGTCCGTACCCGTACATTGTCTGTGTCGTTGACGAGTTGGCAGACCTGATGATGACCGCACCCCGCGATATCGAAGATGCGATTGTGCGCATCACGCAAAAGGCCCGTGCTGCCGGTATCCACTTGGTGCTGGCTACGCAGCGTCCGTCTGTGGATGTGGTCACCGGCTTGATTAAGACGAACGTGCCATCGAGACTGGCATTCGCTACCTCGTCGCTCACGGACTCCCGCGTCATTCTTGACCAGGGCGGTGCTGAAAAGCTCATTGGTATGGGCGATGGCCTGTTCATCCCACAGGGTGCAGGCAAGCCGCGACGTCTTCAGGGGGCCTTCGTCACAGACGAAGAGATTCAGGCAGTAGTCGATGCAGCTAAGGCGCAGGCCGAGCCGGATTACACCGAGGGTGTCACGGAGGATAAGAGTGCTGAGGCTGAGCGCAACATTGACCCCGATATCGGAGATGACCTGGAAGATTTGCTTCAGGCAGTCGAGCTGGTGGTCACCGCACAGCACGGATCGACCTCGATGTTGCAGCGCAAGATGCGAGTCGGTTTCGCCAAGGCCGGTCGACTGATGGATCTGATGGAAACTCGCGGAGTGGTTGGACCGTCAGAGGGATCTAAGGCACGTGAGGTGCTGGTCAAACCAGAGGAGCTCGAAACCATTAAGTGGATGATCAAGGGCGCAAGCCCGGAGGATGCTCCTAAGGAAGAAGTAAACGTAGTCGACGCTGATCCGAATCAGTCTATGGCGTAGGACGACCCAGCCTTACCGCCGTTTCTGATTGCGTGTATAGTCGGCACACGTGGAGGGGAGTATCCCCGGTAAAAGTGGATGTTTTCCGCTAGCCCGTGACGGTTATCGTCAGCACGGATTGGACGCACAGACTCGTCTTGCGCACATCGAATCCCGGTGCCGTCACTTTTGCCACTATGGCAGAAGCAGGAGAGACCTCCGGTTCATGTTCGCACGACCGGAGGTCTTTTTTTAATATGCATGTCCCCGCATTGGTATGGATTATCACCATTGTGGTCGTCATGGGTTTTATCGCCTTTGACTTCTATGCACACGTTCGCACGCCGCATAACCCAACTATGAAGGAAGCCGGCATCTGGACCGCTTTCTACGTAGTCTTGGCATTAATTTTCGGCGGAATGGTGTGGTTGTTATGGGATCACCACCGAGGCATTGAGTTTCTATCGGGCTATATCACCGAAAAGGCGCTCAGCGTAGACAATCTATTTGTCTTTGCACTCATCATCGGCGCATTCAAGATTCCGCGCCAGTACCAACAAAAGGTTTTGCTGTTCGGTATTGCGATGGCGCTGGTATTCAGAGGCCTGTTCATTTGGGCTGGTGCGGCAGTTATTGCCAAGTGGTCTGACGTTTTCTACCTGTTTGCAATCTTCCTGATTTACACGGCTATCAAGACGGTGTACGACGAAGCCGTCGATAAGCCGGAACCCGATCCGTCGGATATGAAGCTGATTCAATGGCTGCGTCGAATCGTCCCAATTTCGGACCATTACAACAAGGACAAGCTGACCGTTAAGGAAAACGGCAAGCGTTACTTGACTCCACTTGCCATCGCGCTGGTGTCCATCGGTTTTATCGATGTGATGTTTGCGTTTGACTCTATCCCGGCTATCTACGGCCTGACGGATGAGGCATATATCGTCTTTACTGCAAATGCCCTTGCTCTCATGGGGTTGCGACAGATGTACTTCCTGCTCGACGGTCTGCTGGATCGCTTGGTGTACCTGGCTTATGGCCTGGGTGTCATCCTGGCCTTTATTGGTGTGAAGTTGCTGTTGCACGCACTGCATGAAAACAACCTGCCGTTTATCAACAGCGGTGAGAACGTGTCGGTGCCTGAAGTATCGACCTGGGCGTCGCTGGCGGTCATCGTCATCGTTCTGGTGGTGACTGTCCTGGCATCGTGGCTCAAGAGCAAGCGTGATGAAAACATGGGTGCGATTGCCCTTCCGCGTGTTCACCACGATGATGATGGAAGCCGCGATGGCCTCGGCTCTCACGCCTCCTCTACTTCTGTCAGTGAGGGGTCAACGTCGGCCGGAAGCGAAACTAACGGTTCACACACCGGTAAGAACGAGCCTGGGCGTTAATCGAACACGATTGTGAGATAAGGTAACAACTGTGACTGCTCCAAGTGCTGATACAAGCCGTGTTTCCAACTGGAACTTGCCCAATTTCCTGACCGTGCTTCGCATCCTCGGAGTACCGGTGTTCCTGTGGGTACTTCTTCAGGAGGGCGGCGAAGCCACCAATTGGCGCTGGTGGTCGTTTGTCGTATTCGCGCTTCTGATGGCGACTGACAAGTTGGACGGGCACCTCGCACGTAGCCGTAACCTCATTACCGACTTTGGCAAGATTGCCGATCCGATTGCCGATAAGGCTCTAATGCTGGCTGCGCTGATTGGTATGAACATCATCGACATTCTGCCGTGGTGGGTGACTGTCATCATCGTGATTCGCGAAGGTGGCATCACCATCTGGCGTATGTTCGCCCTGCGTCAGGGGCGTGTTGTTCCGGCTTCTCGGGGCGGCAAGATAAAGACGGTCCTGCAGTCTGTAGCAGTGGGGCTCTTCCTGATGCCAGTGGACTGGTTGTTCTGGCCGTCCTGGATTGTGATGGTTGCCGCCATTGTCGTCACCGTCGGTACTGGTATCCAGTACATTGTGGATGCGCGAAAGGTCTCGTAGAGAAATTAAGTGGAGGGTAAAGCTGTGAACACAGTCGAACGCCTCGCCCAGAGCGACGAAAACGCTGACGGTGTCGATGGCGTTTCGCTTCAACTCGTCCAAACGCTTACGGCTCGTGGCGAGACTTTTGCAGCCGCAGAATCACTTACCGCAGGTCTTCTCTGCGCTACAGTTGCCTCCGTACCGGGAGCCTCCGCCGTTCTCCGCGGTGGCGTGGTCACTTACGCCACTGACACGAAGGCGTTGCTTGCCGACGTGCCAAAGGATGCTTTGGCCGCATATGGCCCCGTGTCCGAGTTGACGGCCCGGTATATGGCACTTGGAGTGGCAAATAAAGCAGTGGCGGACTGGGGGATTTCGCTAACTGGCGTTGCTGGTCCAGCGATGCAGGATGGGCACCCAGTAGGTGAAGTCTGGTGTGGTCTGAAACCGCCGGGAGTTTCGTACCTTGATGGGGTAACTGCTGTTAGGTTGCCGGTGAATAAAGAGGGGTCGCGCGCGGAGATTCGTCGTCAAGCAGTGGTATTGGCGTTAGAACTGTTGTTGCAGAATCTCGACGGTGAGTAGAATTTTTGAAAATTGGGAACAGGTCGGCCTTCTAAAGCGTTAGAGAAAGTGATGACCAACAATACTGCACTTATGACCATTCGCTACCCAGAGGTAGATAGCGCTGCCGCTTTCGAAGCTTCCATGGATGCCACAGCACCGTCGGCGCGGGTGGCTGTAGGGGAGCAGCCTGGATCGGTTGCAAAGTTAACGGCACAGGATTTGGCGGAACGGGGAGAATCCCGTGAGCCACTCCTGCGAGAGGCACTGGGGGAGACGCTGCGTGATATCCGTTCGCGCAGTGGACAGACGCTGCGTGAGCTTTCTGAAAATGCGGCTATTAGCCCTGGTTATTTGTCTGAGCTTGAGCGTGGACGGAAAGAAGTCTCATCTGAGCTGCTGGCGTCGGTATGCGCGGCGCTTGGTGTGACGGTGTCGGATTTGATGATGGAAGCAGCCACAGCGATGGCCCTGCATTCGGCGAGCCCAGAATTGGCAGCGATGTAGAAATTGGTTGCGGCGGTGGAATTTCATTCCATTGCTCCGGTACTTAGCACCCGAAGACGCTCGGCTTTAGTTAAGATTGGGTGCGCGATAAGCACAGACCTGCTTTGAGGTAGTTGCAATAAGAAAGGTGTATGGGACGCTATGGCTAATCCATTTGTAAAGCTGTGGAATTACTTGATGGCCGCTTTTGATTCCAAGATTGAGGAAAACGCTGATCCGAAGGTGCAGATTCAGCAGGCTATCGAGGATGCCCAGCGGCAGCACCAGGAACTATCGCAGCAGGCAGCGGCGGTGATTGGTAATCAGCGCCAGCTGGAAATGCGCCTTAACCGTCAGCTCGCTGAGATTGAGAAGCTGCAGGGGAACACTCGTCAGGCATTGCAGCTCGCTGACAAGGCTCGTGCTGAGGGGGATACTGCCAAGGCTACGGAGTATGAGAACGCAGCTGAGGCTTTCGCAGCTCAGTTGGTTACTGCTGAGCAGTCGGTAGAAGATTTGAAGGCTCTGCACGATCAGTCGCTGCAGCAGGCGGCTCAGGCTAAGAAGGCCGTCGAGCGTAATTCCATGCAGCTGCAGCAGAAGGTCGCGGAGCGCGCAAAGCTCCTCAGCCAGCTGGAGCAAGCAAAGATGCAGGAGAAAGTCTCTGAGTCCCTGCAGTCGATGAATCAGATTTCTTCGGGGGCTACACCTAATCTGGATCAGGTTCGTGACAAGATTGAGCGTCGTTACGCTAACGCTCTTGGTCAGGCCGAGCTAGCTCAGAACTCGGTTCAGGGGCGTATGGCTGAGGTAGAGGCCGCAGGCGTTCAGCTTGCTGGGCACTCTCGCCTGGAGCAAATCCGCGCAGAAATGAACGGTGGCAACGAGCTCTCTGGTGGCGAGGCTCAGAAGTCCATCGAGGGAAGCGCTGCCTCCAACGTTGACCCTGCTGTTGCTGAGCGCATGCGCCAGCTGCGTGAGGGCAATTAATTCTCCTACTCACCTTCACCACGTGCGATTAGCGAATCACCCATTGCCTTCGAGCGATTAATGGTTCGGATGACCACAGGTACGCCGAAGGCAATGATTGAGCCGGCAGCCCCTCGTGCTTTTCGAGCCTCCAGTACCTCGGCAGCGGCCATAACCTGAAGCGGAATCATACGCAGCGTCAGCGATAGTGCGAGCGCGATGGTGTCGACTGGTAGGCCGAAACGGGCGAACGGCTGCATCGCAGTGGTCAAAGTATCCATGATGTCGCTGACGCGGGTCGTCAGCGTTAGCAATATTGCCGCTGCGATTGCGGCGAGAAGCGCGAGGAAGGTCGTCAGCGCTTGCTCACCCCCGGCGCGCCACCACAGGAGAAGCGAAAGCAGCGCCAAAATGACTACGGCTCCACGGAGCTGTCGGAAAGCAACCATTGGTGGCACCTTGGCCACCGCATAAGCGAGGGTGACAATTGCCAGGGCAATCGCCCCGCCTAGCCAGGTATCCACGAGAATCCCGGTGAGCAATAAAAATGCGATGACAATGATGAGTTTGGGGGCCGTCGGGAGCCTGTGCACAGGCGACTTATGGTTTAGGTAAAGCCCTAACGGGACATCGGCTGGATGAATCATGAGCGGCCTTCTTCCGCACGAGTCATATCGCTGACGTATCGGTCAATAACTTCCTTCGGCGCACCGTCGTCGACGATTTCTCCTGCGCTTACACGGATAACTCGGTCGAAGTCCATAAGAAAATCCAGATCATGAGTGACCACGATAATTTGCTGCTCAAGCTGGGCGAAAATACTCCGAATGTGGAGACGATTGCGCAAGTCGAGGAGCGTAGTGGGCTCATCGGCAATAATGGTCGTGGGATTAAGAATTAACACTGCCGCCAGCGCCAGTAGCTGTTTTTGTCCACCCGAGAGCAAGTGTGGCGAGGCGTCAGCATGATCGGCAAGCCCAAACCGCTCGAGGGCTTCCTGCACCAGCTGGTTGCGCTCATCCTTTGGTAGTTTTCGCTTGCGTAGTGAAAAGGCAATGTCCTCTGCGACTGTAGGCATCACAATTTGATTATCCGCATCAGAAAAGATGAAGCCGACATTCTTGCGAATTGCCTTTGCCTGCTTTGCGACATTCATGCCCTCATACGTGACCGTGCCACCAGTGACCGGGCCCAGGCCGTTAATGAGTCGCACCAGCGTGGACTTACCGCCACCGTTTTCGCCGATAATGCCAATGCGCTTCTCTGTGAGAGTTAGCGTGGTCGGCTTCAGTATCTGGCGTCCCGAATAGGTTGCGGAAGCGCGGTCAAAAGCGATGGTGGGCATAGTGCGACTCGAGACCCTTTCTAATTCTGTGGGGTTAATTGCCCGAGGTGGCTGCTTCCTTAACCAAACGACTTTGCTTACGGTTGGCAGCGTCGGGAAGCAAATCAGGGAAAGCCTGCAGTACTGCAGTAGCAATAAGCGCGGCTACGACAACCTTTGCCACGTCGCCTGGGATAAACGGGACGTTGGTAATCAGTGCGTCGGTGAAGCTAAGTCCCATACGCCAAGCCAATCCGACAGATCCGAAGAAGTACTGTAGTAGAACTCCAACGAGGCCCGCGCCGATGAAGACGCTGATTCGTGAAACTTTCGCCCGTGGTGCTTGCTGGGCAATCGCGCCGATTGCGAAACCTGCAATTAAGTAGCCGACAATGTAGCCCACGGTAGGGCCGGGAAGTGCGGCGAGAAGTGGTTTCCAGCCCGCCATGTTTGGGACGCCCACGAGACCAACAGCCAGGAACAGGGTAGTGGCGAGGCCACCGCGTTTGAATCCGAGAATCATCCCGGCCAGTGCGATGCCCATGTTCTGTAGCACGATTGGCACGCCGAGGCCGCCAACGGGAATGGCAATGCCGCCGAGCACGATGATCAGTGCTGCGAAAGCAGCGATAAGAGTGAGGTCATACACCTTGGAATTATTCACAGCTCTCATCTTAAACCCATGAGTTGAGCACTGTTCAGGCAGGGGAGCGGGGATTAGGTTATGAAAAGAGGGTGGCCAGGTAGGTATCAGTGACAGGTATCTTGTACGTTGGTCTCATGCGATTGGCCGATTTTCACAACTTCGTCAACCACGAATTTGGGCCTCAGCACGGCCCGTGGCTGTTGCATTCCCACGTACTGATGGAATATGGAAAAACTCCCGCGGAATTGCTCGAGGACGGGGTCGAACCTCGGGATATCTGGTGGGCGCTGTGTAGGGAACACGATATTCCCGAAGACCGCTGGTACGGTCCTGACGAATAGGTTCCGGCGTAGACGACGGTGAATGCTTGCCGACGGCTCTTGCGTGTCGTTGCCATTCGAACAGGGTTTCGCATATTATCGAAAGTGCTGATGAAGTCAATCCGTCTGATTCGGTATAACTTCCGGGTGTAACCGGCAGTAGAGGTGTCGCGGACCAATTTGGAACCGGAACGGCTAGTTTCGCGCCTAATTAAGTGTGAGCGAAGTTTCTGTTTTGGATGAAAATCGGGAGACACATTCTCTGAGTACGGCTCCAGAACCCGATACCGTACGCGACAATGACCGCGACAATGACAATGAGGAAGAACAACGAACTATGGCTCGTAAGAAGGCTACGGCTTCGAACCAGGGCAATGATCGCCTGAAGGCGCTCGATGTAGCTCTGGCGAATATTGAGAAGGACTTTGGTAAGGGTGCAGTTATGCGCCTGGGGGACGACAATCGTCCTCCAATTCAGGTTATTCCCTCCGGCAATATCGCTATCGACGTGGCCTTGGGCCTGGGCGGGTTCCCGCGTGGTCGTATCGTAGAAATCTATGGTCCAGAATCCTCGGGTAAGACCACAGTCGCACTGCATGCTATTGCAGAGGCGCAGCGGCAGGGCGGTATTGCCGCATTTATTGATGCGGAGCATGCGCTGGATCCGGTTTATGCGCGCAAGCTTGGAGTAGATACGGACAACCTTCTGGTATCCCAACCAGATACCGGTGAGCAGGCACTTGAGATCACAGATATGTTGGTGCGTTCCGGTGCTATTGACATCATTGTGGTTGACTCGGTGGCCGCGTTGACTCCGAAGGCTGAAATCGACGGTGAAATGGGCGATTCCCACGTTGGTCTGCAGGCGCGGTTGATGAGTCAGGCGCTGCGCAAGATGACGGGTGCGCTGTCCCACACCGGTACCACTGCCATCTTCATTAACCAGCTGCGTGAAAAGATTGGCGTCATGTTCGGCTCTCCTGAGACCACCACGGGTGGTAAAGCACTGAAGTTCTACGCTTCCGTTCGCTGTGACGTACGCCGAATTCAGACGTTGAAGGATGGCCAGGATGCGGTGGGTAACCGCACGCGCTTGAAGGTAGTCAAGAACAAGGTGTCGCCGCCGTTCAAGCAGGCAGAGTTTGACATCATCTACGGCGAGGGCATTTCGCGTGAGGGCTCGTTGATTGACATGGGCGTTGATAACGGCATTGTCAAGAAGTCCGGTTCGTGGTTTACCTACGAGGGCGATCAGTTGGGGCAGGGCAAGGAAAAGGCTCGTATGCACCTGCGCGAGAATCCAGAAATTGCCCAGGAAATCGAAGTCAAGATCAAGAAGAAGCTCGGCGTCGGGGAATTCGCGGAGGTCGAGGACGAGACCGATATCGATGCCCCTGTCGATGTCGTGCCGGACATCGACTTCGATGATTTGGAAGACTAGCTAGCTCGAGGCGTAGTGCCGCGACACACGAAAAGTGAGGACCGTGGAGGATCGTAACGGCCGCGATGTGCGGGAGACTATCGAAAAGCTTGCTCAGCAAATTGCGGAAGCTGACGGTAGTTCGCTCTACGATGCGGGTCGTGAGGAATCCAAGGCCCCGATTCGTGCTAAGGCACTGCGCTTGCTCGATCAGCGAATGCGTTCCCGCAAGGAACTCGTAGAAAGGCTCGAGGCAGTCGAGGAGCTTCCAACCTCGATGATTGAAGAAGTCGTTGATGACCTGACCCGAAGTGGATTGGTCAACGACGAGCTTTTCGCATCCGAATGGGTGCGGCAGCGCTTTGCCAGTCGCGGCAAGTCGAAGATGGTTTTGAACCGGGAGCTGCAGGAAAAGGGCATTGATGTTTCACTTCGTGCAGATGCGTTGGAGCAGATTACGCACAACGCGGAAGAAGAAGTCGCCCGGAAGCTAGCGGCGAAGAAAGCGGCCACTATTAAAACAGTGGCACCTGACTTCAACTCCAAGCAAAAGGATTTACGCAAAGTCGTCGGTGTGCTGGCGCGGCGTGGTTTCCCCTCTGAATTGTCCATGAGCATTGCTCGGGATCAGTTAGAAGAGCGATACCGGGAACTCGAAGAGGACACAGATTAGCGCCGGTGCCACCGCACGCCGGATTAGCACGCCGGCTGCGGACCCGTCAGGTTTAAAGGGGTCGCTGATTGGGGAAATGGGCCATAAACAGCTAACCTAAACTGCCGTGACTACCCCTTCTTTGAACTCTCAGCAGCAGTCTTCGCCTCGCACATATGAGGTACGTACGTTCGGTTGTCAGATGAACGTCCATGACTCGGAACGACTGTCTGGCTTGCTGGAAGAAAACGGTTATGTAGCGGCTGCAGAAGGCGATAATCCTGATCTGGTCGTTTTCAACACCTGTGCCGTTCGAGAGAATGCGGACAATCGCCTTTATGGCACGTTGGGACAGCTCAAACCAGTCAAGGATGCTCACCCAGGCATGCAGATTGCCGTCGGTGGCTGCTTGGCCCAGAAGGATAAGGACGTCGTCGTAAAGAAGGCCCCATGGGTGGACGTTGTCTTCGGTACGCATAACTTGGGTTCGTTGCCAGCACTGTTGGAACGCGCCGCTCATAATGACCGGGCTGAAGTCGAGATTAAGGACGCGCTGGAAGAATTTCCCTCGGTGCTGCCGGCCAAGCGTGAATCCACTTACGCAGGTTGGGTGAGTATCTCCGTAGGCTGCAACAACACGTGCACCTTCTGCATCGTCCCCAGTTTGCGTGGTAAGGAACGCGATCGTCGTCCAGGCGAGATTCTCGCTGAGGTGCAGGCACTCGTGGAGCAGGGCGTTACTGACGTCACCCTCCTTGGACAGAATGTCAACGCCTATGGTGTTAACTTCGCCGACCCTGACATGGAACGCGACCGCTCGGCTTTTTCCAAGTTGCTGCGCGCCTGCGGCCAGATTGAGGGGTTGGAGCGCGTGCGCTTTACGTCTCCGCACCCAGCTGAGTTCACCGATGATGTCATCGACGCCATGGCGGAGACACCGAACGTGGTTCATCAGCTACACATGCCACTACAGTCCGGTTCCGACCGAGTGCTGAAAGACATGCGCCGTTCCTACCGCACCAAGAAATTCCTGGGAATTCTGGAGAAGGTTAGGGAAAAAATGCCGGATGCCGCCATTACCACTGACATTATTGTCGGTTTCCCAGGCGAGACTGAAGAGGACTTCCAGCAAACTCTCGACGTGGTGGAAAAGGCTCGTTTTAGCTCGGCGTTCACCTTCCAATACTCGCCCCGCCCGGGAACTCCGGCGGCAACCATGGCGGATCAGGTTCCACCACAGGTTGTGAAGGAACGCTATGGTCGGCTGCTAGCGCTTCAGGAGCGTATTTCCGAGGAAGAAAACGCTAAGCTAGTCGGCCGGGAAGTCGAGCTGCTGGTCAGCCAGTCCGATGGCCGTAAGAATGCGGAGACTCATCGCATGTCTGGTCGTAGTCGGGATGGCCGCCTGGTGCACTTCAGCCCGTCGGAAAGCGAACCAGGCATCGTCGACCGCAAGATTCGCCCAGGTGATTACGTGACAGTACGCGTGACCGACTCCGCACCGCACTTCCTCATTGCTGACTCCGGTGTGCTCACACACCGCCGCACTAAGGCGGGGGATAATGTAGAGGTCGGCCAGACTCCGACGACCGCGCCGATCGGAGTTGGTCTGGGCTTGCCAAAGATTGGGCGCCCGGAGAAAACGAGTGTAAGTGAGGGATGCGGCTGTGAGTAGTGACAAGGCTTCGCCGGAAAGTGATATGGAATCCACTAGCGAGCAGTCGGTGGAATCCGCGCAGGCGTTGCGGGTTCAGGAGCGCAAGGCCGCTGGCGAGCTGGATCTCGGCCGTGCGGTGATTCCGATGATGGTTGCCGTCATCGGCCTCATTACGAGTTTCTTCCTTCCGCACTCTGGCGTCGTTTTGGGCTTTGATGTGTTGCTGGATACGGATGTTGCGCATCAGTACTTCACGACTCGACCGGAGCGAATTTACTCCATTCTCGTGGTGGTAGGTGTCTTGCTAGCTATTGCCACGCTGATTACGCGGACGACGATTCTCGCATTCGTCACCTGGTTTTTTGCCTGTATTCAGATGGTCTACTCAGTCTTCGCTGGCTGGATGCGTCAGTCTCGTCCACAGGAACTGGCCGGCGAGGGTATTTCTTTCGGCCTGATGCTCGGTATTTTCTGCAGTTTTCTACTGGCCATCTCCGTGACTTTCATCGCTTTCCGACGTAGTAAGGAGCAGCTCGCAATCGCGACGAAACGTCGCAAGCACGCTGACACCGATCCGGTACTGCGCGCGCAGCAGGTTTACCTGCGGGCGGGCCTGACACCGAATACGACAACGGATGTTGAGGTCGTCGACGACCGCCGTGAACGTGCTCGCCGACGCAATCGCGGCCAGCAGGGCAGTAGTGCGGACAATGTCTCTCAGCAGACCGGCGAACAGGACGAACAGGTCAGCGACGAGTAGTGAGACTTTTTAACTAGCGCAGTAAGTAAGGGGCTCTCTTCCACTCCGGAAGAGAGCCCCTTACTTTTAACCATCGACGCGTTGCCAGCGCGTAGCTGAGCCAGGATTCTGTTGCGGACGCCGGAGAGCGAGAACATGCTTCCCCGACACACAACTAGCTTCTGTTAGAGCTCCTTGAGAGTCTCCGCGGCCTGCTCTGCCCACTGTCGCCACTGTTCGGCCTGCTCCCGAGCCTTGGCTGCCTGAGAAGCCTTGCCCTTCGCCTCGAGTTCGGCGGCCTTCTGCTCAAACTCCGCTGCGCGGTCGGCGAACTGCTGGACGCGAGCCTGTGCTTCGGGGTCGGTACGGCGCCACTGCGAATCGGCAGCATCGGAGACGCGCTTTTCCAGTGCGCCAATGCGGTTTTCATACTCACGCACACGACCACGCGGCACAAAGCCGATGGCCTCCCATTTCTCCTGCAACTGACGCAGTTCGTTGCGAGCGTGATCGAGGCCCTTGGACGGATCAATGCGGTCTTCGTATTCAGCCAGCAGTGCGTCCTTGGCCGCAGCGTTTTCCTCGAACTCCCTGTCTCGAGCTTCGTTGACCGCGTTGCGAGCACCAAAGAACTCATCCTGGGCGGCCTTGAACTGCGCCCACAGCTTGTCATCGACCTCGCGTGGGGCTCGACCAGCGGCCTTCCACTCAGCCATCAGGTCGCGGAAGGCAGCAGCGGTGCCACCCCAATCAGTGGAGGTCTTCAGGGCCTCAGCTCGCTCAATGATGTCCTCCTTAACGCGGCGAGCAGCCGCACGGTTGCGGTCCAGTTCCGCAAAATGGGCACCGCGGCGGCGGTTGAAAGAATCACGCGCGCGGGAGTATCGGCGCCAGAGCTGATCATCAGTTTTGCGGTCGATGCCGCGAATCTGCTTCCACTCTGTGAGAATTTCGCGGATACGGTCGCCGGCGACCTTCCACTCGGTGGAGTTCTCTGCGAGCTCTTCGGCCTCTGCGGCGAGCTCTTCCTTACGTGCGATGGCGTTCTTACGGCGCTCTGCCTTGTCGTGAGCGACTTTTTCCTCTGCGACGTGGGAGGTGGCAATGACCTCTGCAAGGCGCTTATCCAGCGCATCGATATCGCCGAGGACCGTGGCGGTGGCAAGGCTCTCACGCAGTTCAACTGCGTTGTGAGAAATGGTCTTTGCCTCCTGCGGGTGGGAGACTACACGAGATTCCAGTAGCTCGACCTCGGTGGCCAGATCCTCGTAGCGCTTGCCGTAGTGGGCATAACCCTCTTCTACGGTGCCGGCCTGCCAGGAACCAATATTGCGCTCGCCGGCGCTGGTGACCAGCCAAACAGTGCCGTCTTCGTCAATGCGGCCAAACTTCTTTGGATCATTGTGGACGGCATGTGCCACAGCGGCCGACCCCGCAGGCGCTGGAGTAGCTCCAGGGGCCTTACGATGAGCCGGCATTGAGCCTGGTCGAGGTCCGGGACGTGGACCCGGGCGTGGACCTGGCTTAGGGGAATTGCTGGTACCGGTCATAGTGGGTAAACCTCTTCCAATCTTCATGCAGAACTGCCGCGCGACACGGCTGCCATCAAACACTTACGGTATGTGCTCGAGTATCCCAAAAATTTTGGCACAGCGCGCGTAACACCGCCGGATTAAGGCATCGACTAGCCCCTCACGGTAGCGTTGAGGACGTGAATTCGCGTTTGCCTCGGCTTGTTATCGTTCCGCGTGCGCTCCTCATCGTCGAGGAGCTGGGTGGTTTTGCGCCCACCGCCACGGAATTGCGCCGTCATGCCCGTGAAACCGTCGCGACGCTGTGGAGACATGACGAACCCGGAGAGCCCGGCGCGGTCGCTATTATCACTGGCAGGATGCAGGCGAAGTCCCCGCACCAGACCAGCGCACCCGGCAGTCTTTCTCCGTATGGGGTTGATGTCACGGTGTCAGGCGGAACCGAATTACCTGAGCTGCTGGGGCGCTGGCTTATCGAAGACTACGCGCGACGGAATTCTGAAGGACCCACTGGCCGCGTCATTCAGGCAACGTGCTTCGACTCTATCGCTGAGGCACTCGCTGCCGGTCACACGCGTCTGCTTGTGCTTGTCGACGGCGCATTCGGCCTTGCGGACGATTCCCCGGTCGGCGTAATTGAAGGTGCAGCGGAGGTTGATGCGCTGTGCAGTCTGATTGCTGGTCAGGACTGCTCAAGCATTAACGTGGAAAATATTGTGTTTCCAGCTCCCGGCGCGTACGCGGCCGAGTTATGGCAGCAGCTGAGTAAAGCTGCTGAAAGCTGGACGGGGTCTGGAATGACCGTCGTAAAGCGTTCTTACTATGACGGGGCGCCTTATGGAATCGGCTACCACGTGGCCAGCTGGCGGTGTGTTGCGAAGTAAGAGCGCGCGTTTTTAGTTTTTGTGCAGGAGTGTGAACTGGGTAGTGACGGCTTTCGAGAGTGAGAGCTTGCCGGTGCCGATTGCGGTGGTAGGGCCGACGGCGTCGGGAAAGTCGGATTTGGGGCTGGTGCTTGCGAAGCAGCTTGGCGGTGAGGTCGTCAATGTTGATTCGATGCAGCTGTATCGAGGGATGGATATCGGAACAGCGAAGCTGTCGGTGGATCAGCGGCGGGGGATTCCGCACCACCAACTCGATGTTCTGAACGTGACGCAGCCGGCGAGTGTGGCGACGTATCAGCGTGAGGCGGTTGCGGATGTTGAGGACATTCGCGCGCGGGGGAAAGTCCCCATCCTTGTCGGCGGGTCGATGATGTATGTGCAGGCGTTGGTGGACGACTGGCAGTTTCCACCTACGGATCCTGAGGTACGTGCGAAGTGGGAGACAGTGCAGGACGAGATCGGTCCGGCGGCGTTGCATGATCGGCTGGCAGAGATTGATCCGGATGCGGCGGCAATTATTGAGACCAATGACCCGCGGCGCACCGTCCGCGCCCTGGAGGTCATCGAGCTCACGGGCAAACCTTTTGCAGCGTCGAAGCCGTCGATTGATAAGCCACCGCGGTGGAACACTCGCATATTGGGGTTGCGCACGCAGGCGGAATGGCTAAATCCGCGGATTGAACAGCGTACGCGGGGCATGTTTGCCGCTGGCCTGGTGGAAGAAACTGAGAGTTTGATTGCGCAAGGGTTGCGCGAAGGTGTGACCGCTAGTCGCGCGATTGGCTATGCGCAGGTGCTGGACTACTTCGATGGGGTTTACGACCTGGATACGGCTTGTGAACGCACGATTACTGGTACGCGCAGGTATGTGCGGCGTCAGCGCTCCTGGTTCAACCGTGATCATCGGATCATGTGGCTAGACGCTGCCGGTGACGTGCCGGGACAGGCGTTTTCCGCACTTGGTCTGTAAGAGATTCGGACCTCCCGCTAGCATCAAGGGCATGGTTTCATTTGCCAAAGGCCACGGTACGCAAAACGATTTCTTGATTTTTCCAGATGATTTGGTGTCGATTGATTTGACCGAATCACTGGTCGCAGCAGTGTGCGATCGACAGCGAGGTCTTGGCGCTGACGGCGTCCTGCGGGTTGCCCGAGCGGGGAAACTCGTCGATGCCGGTGTTTTGGCGGCATTGCCGGAGGGCGTTAAAGCCGACGATTGGTTTATGGACTACCGCAATAGTGACGGTTCTATTGCCGAGATGTGCGGGAATGGTGTCCGCGTCTTTGCACACTATATTGCCGCGATTCACAGCCCGGACAGTGTCGTCGACGGAACTTTGCGGGTGGGCACTCGAGCAGGGCTGCGCGCTGTTTCGATTGATGAGCTCAGCCGCAGGCACGCGGTCGTCGGGGTGGATATGGGCCAGCCGGAAGTCCTCGGTCTCGCTACTGCGTTCATTGGTTCGGGCAACAATGCCCAGAAATTCGCCGGGATTGGTGTCGACGTGGGAAATCCGCATTTGGCCTGCGTCATGCCTGGCCTAAATGCCGCCGCTCTGGCGGAGCTGGAATTGGAAGCGGCGGGTAGTGTCGCGAAGCCAGTGCGTGCCGACGAAGCCATGTTCCCGAACGGCCTCAATGTGGAAATTGTCACTCCGTTGGATGCCTCTGATTCGGTGACCATGCGAGTAATTGAACGCGGAGTTGGTGAGACCCGCTCGTGTGGCACCGGTACGGTTGCGGCAGCTATTGCCGCGCTGGCCGATGCCGGCCGGACTGAGGGGGCTGTGACAGTCAAGGTGCCCGGCGGTGTGGTGACTGTGGATGTCCACAAGGCCAGCAATGCGGATGGGGACTTCTCGGCGACCTTGACCGGGCCGAGCGTGATTCACACGCTCGGCGATATTGAGCTGGAAGCCCTGTGACTGGTAGCTAGTGCTGCAGGAGCACTAGCGGGGTACTGGAAGCGGTGGGGGAATCAGCGGACTAGTGTCCGCCGCAGCCACCGTCGCCACAACCACAGCCGCCATCGCCACAGCCGCCTCCGCAACCTTGAGGCGGAATGATCTCACCGGTCAGTGAGAAAGTACCGGAAACGACCATGCCTGGCTGGGGAGCTTCGTCGCCGCCGGGGACAAGTACGTCCATGGGAGTCGGAAGAGCAAGGTTGAGCACCCAGAACTTCTTGCCGGTTAGCTCATTGACATGCTTGCGGGAGTTATTGATAACACCAGCCAGTTTCACGGTTGCGCTAGGCGATGTCTTCCCGACCTGATCTCCGACAATTGCCTTAGCACCTTCGAAGTCCAATGTTGTCGGGGTTGCCCCGGTGCGCTTCTCGTACTCTTCGATGGATGCGTCGAGGGTGAAATCAGTTGCTAGAGCTGATAGCGCGACATGCTCAAAAGTCTGAGTTCCGGCATCAACAATCATTGGCCCCTGTGACAGCAGGCAGGTAGCGACCTCGATGACCTTATCAAAGTTATCCGAGGAGGGATCATCCTCGACGATTTCCACGAGCGCCAAGACATCGTCCACGCTGGATACATGGGCAGTGACGGTCGGGCTGCCCGCGAAGCCGGCGTAGGTAGAAAATGGTTCAACACCCAGGATGTGCAGACGCGCACCAGAGGAATCTTCGAAACGGACCAGCTGGCCACCGCGGACCTCGCCGATGACCGACAGATTGTCACTGGCAATCGCGGCTTCCATCGCGTCTCGCCAGCTGGGGTAGTCCATGCCAATGCTTCGCAAGTCAGTAGTCATACTTTTCGATGATACTTCCCATATCTTCATCTGCGAACTAACGAATCGCACGTGAGCACATTGTGCTCTGGGGTACCTAGAACCATTCCTGCACGCCGCGGCAACTATTCGGATGGGACTAACAATTCTGCCACGCTAAATAGGTAAAGGGTAAGTGTGGCATAAATAACTTTCCTTAGGTGTGTCGGGTTTATTCCATTTAGGCATGCCTAAGAGTAAGCTCATCTCTGTAAACACGATTTGCTTAGCTTAATTCTTATCTATATAAGCGAGGTTTCTCATGCTCGGATTGCGGTCTCGAAAACAGTCGGATGACATTCAGTCGCTTGCCGACGTCCCGGTGGGGGTAACCGTCACTCTGGGAGCGTCGCATGTGGATGAGCGCCTGTGCCGCAGGCTTTCGCAACTGGGGCTTCGCCCTGGAATGAGTGTCACTGTGGGACGGAGCACCAGCGGCGGTGGGCGAATCGTCCATGCTGGCGCAACGCGCTACGCCATCGATGCCAGCACGCTGCACAAGATGTCCGTCGTGGGTTAGGGCCCCTACATCTCTTTTCTCACCTCCCTTCTGAAAGTAAACAATGACAACACCTACGGATTCCTCAACGCGAAAATTCGCATCCACGCCCAGCTGCCATGCATGCAGTGGCGGAGCACCAGCAAAGGATGGTGCACCTGTTGTCGCAGTAGTCGGCGCACCGAACTCCGGTAAGTCAACACTGTTCAATAGTTTGACTGGTGCGAAAGCGCAGATGGGCAATTGGCCTGGTACGACCGTGGAGGTCAGCCGTGGCGCGTGGAAGACCGATGCCGCTGAGTACGATGTCATCGATTTCCCGGGTGCCTACTCGCTGGATGCCATGAGTCCGGACGAAGAGCTCACTCGCGAGATGCTCATCGAGAAACCGGAAGAAGAACGCCCGGATCTCGTCGTTGTCGTTGTCGACGCCACGGCACTGGGCCGTGGCCTCTACATGGCCGCGGAATTGGCGGAACAGCCCCAGCGCATCGTTCTGGCTCTGACCAAACTAGATGTTGCCAAGGCCAAGGGCATCGATGTGAATCCGGACGCATTGCAGTCAGCTATGGGGATGCCGGTGGTGGCGCTGGATCCCCGTCGTAAAGCGGGAATGGCGCGGTTGGCCGACGCGGTAGCAGCGGCTCTGGACGGATGTAGTTCGGTGTCGTCACCGATTCGCCAGGTCGATGGTGAATCGATTGAACGCCTGGACGACGCACGCTTTGCCGCGATTGATGCGGCGGTTGCGGCATCTACGGGCGGGGTGGAAGATCGCCAGACTTTCTCCGACCGCATTGATAACGTGGTTCTTCACCCGGTGCTCGGACCGATTGTGTTCCTGGCAGTTATGTGGGCAGTCTTCCAAATCACGACGACGGTAGCAGCACCGTTGCAGGACGGTTTGGAAACCCTTATTACCGGTAATTTCGCAGATTTGGTTACTCGTGGATTAGAAGCGGTGGGATGGGACCATCCGATTGTCACCGGGCTGCTTGTAAACGGCATCATCGGTGGTGTCGGCATGGTGCTGACCTTCGTTCCGCTGATGGCACTCATGTTCCTGTGCCTCGCAGTACTCGAGGATTCAGGGTATATGGCGCGTGCAGCCGTGGTGGCTGACCGTGTCATGCGTGCAATTGGTCTTCCGGGTAAGGCATTTATTCCGCTGATTGTTGGCTTTGGTTGTAACGTGCCAGCGATTTCGGCAACACGTGTGCTGAGTAATCCGCGCCACCGCATTTTGACGGCACTACTGGTTCCGTTTACCTCCTGCTCGGCGCGTCTAACCGTGTATGTCATGTTGGGTGCGGTGTTCTTCTCGGAACACGCGGGCACAGTCGTCTTCGCTATGTACGTGATCTCGATTCTGCTGATCGTTCTGACCGGCCTTGCACTGCGTAAGACCTTGTGGCGCACCATGCCGTCGGAACCGCTGGTCATTGACCTGCCAACCTACCAGCTTCCGACCGCACGGCTGGCACTATCTGTGATGTGGATGCGTCTGAAGGGCTTCCTGCAGACCGCTAGTGGAATCATCGTCAGCACCGTCATCGTCGTATGGCTTCTGATGTCTATCCCGGTTGTCTCCGGGCACTCCTTTGCCGATGAAGACCTGGCACCGCAGGACTCCGCATACGGTGCAGTCAGCGAAACTATTGCTCCTGTGTTTAACCCGGCAGGTTTCGGTACATGGTCTCTGACAGGTCCGTTGGTGACGGGCTTTGTGGCCAAGGAAGCCGTCATTTCTACCTGGGCACAGACCTATGCAGTGGAGGACGTCACCGACTCCGATTCGAGCGAACAGGCCTCCAGCCCGCTCGCGGAGAATATTCGACGTGACTTTGACAATGCATCCGATGGACATGGATTGGCAGCAGTCTGGGCCTACATGATCTTCCTGCTGGCTTACACACCGTGCGTGGCTACGCTCGCGGCACAACGTCGAGAGATCGGCTTGAAGTGGACGGGCTTCGGTTTGCTAGCGCAGCTGGTCGTTGCATGGGCACTGGCCGTGATTGTTTTCCAAGGGTTGAAGCTGTTCCTGTAAAGCCTCGTTGATTCCTAGTAGCTTCGGCAAAGCTACTAAGTCACACTTGCGAACTAGAAATCAGATCCAACAAGAATCGCGATACGGAAAGGAGCTATCGCCGTGGGACTCTTTAGAGCCAGGAAGAATACGACGGTTACTCGTCGGCCTTCAGAAGCCGTTCAGGATGCAATTGCGCAGGGCATTAGCTCCCGACGCAAGATTTGCGAAATCACTGGCCTGCAGCGAGCAACGGTAGACCTCATCCTTGACCGCATGGAACACACCGGCCAACTGCGCCGGGAATCCCTCGGTGGCATGTGCCCAGGCGGAGGTTGTTCCAACTGCGGAATGTCCGACAGCGGTACGTGTGCTGGCGGTAGTTCTAATAGTGGTCCGGTCGCACTGGTTCTGACACGCAGGCCACCTTCTGCAGCCTAAGTCTTGAGCTTCGGCTCGGTATTCTCCGCACACAATGCGGAGAATTTGGCTTGTCATGCGACAATAGCAGCTAGTATGACGAATTTTTCCAACAACTTTGATGAGGTCAGCGACGAAACGTCGCAGCAAGCTCGCACCTCGCACGAGATGGACGATTTTTTCATCGACGCTAATGATGCTGGCGAGAACGCCGATAGTGCCTCCGGGGATGCGTTCGCAACGAACGTCGGCACGCAAAGGGAACCTACCGTCGGTGATTTGGATTTGGAGGCGCGTTCCTCTCTGCGCCGGCTGACCAGGTCAGTAGCACATACTGAATCCGAAGAGGTGATGGTCGAGTACCGTCAGCTCCGACTGGAGCGCGTTGTGCTGCTCGGTGTCTGGACATCCGGGACCCTGCAGGAAGCCGAAGTGGCGATGGAGGAGCTCGCCGCGCTGGCAGAGACTGCAGGTTCGGAAGTTTTAGAGATGGTGCTGCAGCGTCGCGATAAGCCGGACCCTGGTACTTACGTGGGATCCGGCAAGCTCAACGAGCTTCGCGATATTGTCGCCTCTACCGGCGCAGATACAGTTATTTGCGACGGTGAGCTGTCTCCCGGCCAGTTGGTGGCGCTGGAGGATCGCCTTGACGCCAAGGTTATTGACCGCACCATGCTGATTCTGGATATCTTTGCTCAGCACGCGAAGTCCAAGGAGGGCAAGGCGCAGGTCTCGCTGGCACAAATGCAGTACCTGTACACGCGTCTGCGCGGCTGGGGCGGCAACCTATCGCGTCAGGCTGGTGGTCGCGCGGGCTCCAACGGCGGCGTGGGTCTGCGTGGTCCGGGTGAAACTAAGATCGAAACCGATCGTCAGCGCCTACGCCAAGATATGGCGCGAATCCGCAAGGAATTAGCTGGCATGAAGACTGCGCGTGAGATTAAACGCGCACGTCGTAAGGCTGGACACCTGCCGCGCGTGGCAATTGTCGGCTACACCAACGCGGGTAAATCTTCGTTGCTCAACGCACTGACAGGCGCTGGTGTGCTGGTGGAAGACGCGCTGTTTGCAACGCTGGATCCGACGACTCGTCGCACCAAGCTTCGCGACGGTCGCACGGTGATTATGACCGATACGGTCGGATTTGTTCGCCACTTGCCGACGCAGCTCATTGAAGCTTTTCGCTCGACCTTGGAAGAGGTGCTCGAAGCCGACGTCATCATGCACGTCGTAGACTCCTCTGACCCATTCCCGCTGGAGCAGATTAAGGCTGTCAACAAAGTCATCAACGAAATCGCGGAGGAAGAAAAGGCCGAGATTCCGCCCGAGCTGTTGGTAGTCAACAAGGTGGACAAGGCCGATGGCATTACCCTGGCGCAACTGCGCCACCAGCTCGATGATGCGGTCTTTGTCTCTGCGCGAACGGGTGAGGGGATTGGTGAACTGGAGACCCGACTCGAGCTTGCTCTCAATGAGTTGGAGTCTCACGTCCATATGTTGATTCCCTATGACAAGGGCAATATTGTCTCCACGCTCCACGAAGATGCGACTGTGCTGTCGGAAACATGGACGGAGCAAGGCACCCAGATGGATGTGCGTTTGCCCACTAGCCTCGCGGATGAACTGTCGGCATACCGCATCGAACCTGCAGCGGATCCTCACTTCACGGCGGATGCGAATGAGGATAGTAGCAACGACGCCTAGTCGGAATAGGGAGAGCGACAAAGAGCTCCGGCAGTCCTGGGTTTAATGCGGTATCCGTGGCGTGATTTGCGGTGGGCATCCACTAGCATTACAACCATGAATTCTACTTCTGACGCGGAGACCCAACAGGGAACCTCCGCAAATCCGCCTGCTGAAAACGCCGAACGTGGCCGTCTTTTCGGTTGGGATATTCACGGTGACGGTCGAAAGATTGCACCGGGAGCCGTGGTGGCTCCCAACGAACGCCTCGATTGGCCCCGCACAATTGGCATTGGCGCACAGCACGTCATTGCCATGTTTGGTGCAACTCTTCTGGTGCCGCTATTGACTGGTTTCCCAGTCAATACCACACTGCTGTTCTCGGGTATCGGCACGATTGTCTTCCTGCTAATCACCCGAAACCGCTTGCCCTCTTACCTGGGCTCGTCGTTTGCCTTCATCGCACCACTGACCGCGACACAGGCGCAGGGTATTGGTGTTCAGCTCGGTGTCGTGCTCTGCGCCGGCATCGCGCTCATGCTCGTTGGCTGCGTTGTAAAGTTCGCCGGCAAGCGTGTCCTCGATGCAGTGATGCCACCTGCAGTAACCGGTGCCATCGTCGCTCTCATCGGACTTAACCTGGCGCCTGCCGCCACGGAGAACTTCGCCACTCAGCCGTTGGTCGCATTTGTCACGATGGCATCCATTGTCTTCGCAACCGTCGCTGGCCGCGGTATGGTCAGCCGTCTGGGTGTCCTTATCGGCGTACTAATCGGCTGGGTCTTCGCCGCTGCCACTGGAAATCTCTCGCCCGAGGCTACAGAAACTGTCGGCAATGCCGCCTGGATTGGTCTGCCCGCATTCCACGCGCCGGAGTTCCACTTCAATGCGATGCTGATTGGTCTGCCCGTCATCGTAGTACTCATCGCAGAGAATGTCGGTCACGTCAAGGCTGTTGCTGCCATGACCGGCCGAAACCTCGATGACATCGCTGGCGATGCTCTTATTGCAGACGGTCTAGCCACCACCATCGCCGGTTCAGCTGGTGGTTCTGGTACCACTACCTACGCTGAAAATATCGGTGTTATGGCCGCTACCCGTGTCTATTCGACCGCAGCTTACTGGGTGGCAGCTTTCACCGCCATTGCACTGGCTTTCATTCCAAAGTTCGGCGCACTCATCTTGACCATTCCTACCGGCGTGCTCGGTGGGGCAACGATGGTGCTCTACGGCCTGATCGGTTTGCTCGGTGTGCGCATCTGGATGGACGAAAAGGTCGACTTCAACAACCCGGTTAATCTCACCGCTGCCGCCACCGCGCTGATCGCGGGTATCGGTAACCTCACCCTCGACATTGGTTCGCTGACGCTGGAGGGTATTGCTTGGGGGTCGGTCGGCATTATTATCGGCTATCCAATTTTGAACTGGCTCTACAATCGCATCGGCGAGAACCGCTCGTAGGCCACCCGTCCAGGGCAGAATCTCGCACGAATGCTTAACGACGGACCCCGTGACCGTTGCCACGATGTTTCGTCGTTAAGCTCTTTTGCTTTTTTAATCGCTCAGGTCTTGGGCGATGAGTTCGGCGATTTTCTCTACCGCAACCGCGTTACTACTGGTCACAGTGACTTCATCGCCGAATTCGGCACCGAGTGCCATGAGCATCAACGAGGATGAAGCATCGGCCGGTTCGTTGTCGGGCTCGTCTGAGTCAAGGAGCTCGACCAGAATTTCTTCCTGAAAACGGGAGGCACGCTCAGCGATGACCGTTGCAGGGCGGGCATGAATACCCACCTTGGAGCCGACGTGGACATGTTGAGTAACCATGCGAGCGGCATCCTGCCTTTCTGCTTCTCGATTTCCTCGATGCCATTTCTGAGCTTAATAGGTTGCCCGGATGGGTTGGGGAATGTTTGCTGAAAATCGTAGAAATGCTCGTTGGGATAAACCAGCCGGTGCGGTAAAAACTACGCTTCCGCTGAAACGTCTGCTTCTAGGTTTTGATTATCGGTGCTGACTTGCCGCGGCCACAGGCTTTTAGCTGCCACAACGAGAATTGCTGCCACTATGCTGCCCAAGACGATTGCAGTAAGCCATGCGACAGGGTTGTCGATTGCAAACAGCACAAAAATACCTCCGTGCGGAACACGTGTGGCCGCACCCAAAGCCATTGAGGTGCCACCGGTGACGGCACCGCCAATCACAATCGACGGAATCACACGTAGCGGATCTGCGGCGGCGAAGGGAATTACTCCCTCTGAAATGAAGGCCGCACCGAGCACCCAGCCCGCTTTGCCGTTTTGACGCTCCGCCGAACTGAACAGCTTTGGTCGGAGCACAACTGCCAGAGATGTAGCCAATGGAGGTACCATGCCCGCCGCCATCACAGCGGCCATGACCTTCCATGATGCGGGATCTGCTGAGGCGATGTTTGCGACGGCAAAAAGATAAGCAGCCTTGTTGATCATTCCGCCCATATCCACGCACATCATTGCGCCGAGAAGACCACCGAACAGGAACGCCGCCGTCGTATCCAGTGATTGCAGCCACTGCTGCAGAGCCGTCATCAGCCACGCCAGCGGCATCCCGAGCAGCAGGTACATGGTGAGCCCAACGGACATAGCGCCGAGCATAGGAATCACGACAACCGGCATCAGCGGTCGCAGCCAGTCCGGGACTTTCATCCTCAACAGTAGGGCTACAACTAGTCCCGCCAGGATGCCTGTCACCAGGCCCCCAAGGAAGCCGGCGCCAACCGTGACCGCGATGGCACCGCCAATAAAGCCTGGTGCAATGCCGGCTCTGCCAGCCATGCCAAAGGCGATATAAGCACTCATTACAGCCACAATGACCTGCATGCCGTGGTTGCCAATGGCAAAAAGCGCCGAGCCGAGATACAGCCACAGCCCACTACGATCAATTAGCACGGTGCCGAGATCTTCTGTCGGCACAGCAATCGGGGCATCGAGTCCGATAATCTCCGGCAGCCGCAAATCCCTAGTCACGGCGTCAGCTACTACACCAACCTGATGACCGCCGACGAGGAATCCCAGCGCAATCAACAACCCCGATGCGGCCACGAACGGCACCATATAGCTGACACCGGTCATAATGGCATCACGAACCCAGTGTCCGAAGGCTTTGTCACCGCCTAAGGATGATTTATGTGCCCCCACCTTCGTAGTTGCTTGTACCCTCTCAGATGAAGGGTCCGCGCCGGTAGTACCGGTTTGCGGACCGGCCTCCTTGTCGTGGTCATCCTTAGGTTGCGGCGCCTTTCGGTCGTAGGCGCGAACCCGTGATTGTTCTGCTTTTGCCTTCGCTTGTTCAATAACCGCAGTAGGTTCATTGACTGCCTTACGAATTGGCACTTTGACCTGTGGTTTATCGCTGAAGCGCTTAAGCCCCGTAACCCCAATATCGGCTGCGATTACTAGAACGTCGGCCCGGACAATTGCCTCTGCGGGGGCTTCCTGGGTTCCTGCCGAGCCCTGCGTCTCTACAGTTAGTGTGACATCAGACATGCTTTCTGCCGCGCCAGTAAGCGCTTCGGCTGCCAAATAAGTGTGCGCGATGCCCGTGGGGCAGGCCGTGATGGCGACGATATTGGTCTTCGCCGGAGGTTTTTTCGCTTTCCGACGAGGCGCTTTGGTGACGTGCTCGCTAATGATCCGGGCAGTCTCTTCATCGCTTTCAGCACCGCGAAGAGCTGCGCGAAACCCCTTATCGCGAAGTGCTTTTGCGAGTGCGGCCAGAATATCGACGTGGACATCGCTGTTACTAGATGGGACACCAATGAAAAAGAGCAGGTCCGCCGGCCCATCTGGTGTGGTGAATTCTGTAGCGCTGGTTAAGCGGGCAAACATCAGGGTCGGCTTCGACCAGTCCTCATGGCGGCAGTGGGGGATGGCTATCCCTCCCGACAGACCTGTCGGGGACTTCTCTTCGCGTTCGAGGGCTGCTGCGACGATGCCGTTGCTGTCGGTGGCGCGGCCGGTCTCTACAGCTTTAGCGATGAGGTAGTTAAGGATCTTCTCCTTTTGCGGACCGATATCTAGGTCAAGGAACACTGTCGACTCATCGGCTAGGTCTGATGCAATAGCGGAAAAATCTGCCGAAGAAGACATGGTTTTCTAATGCTCCTTATCTAGGCATCGAAAAGCTAAGCGTCGAGCTGCCATAACCGGCCGGCCTCGGGGTGAACCTGTTCTGGATAGGGGATGGTCGTACCGGGAAGACTGGTTGCCGCCGCCCCATAAGCTACGGCGGTGGTTAGTGCATCTTGGTAGCTATCACCGCGTTCGCGGGACATAACGTAGCCGGCCAAAGCACAGTCTCCAGCACCGACCGTCGACTGAGCGACTATCGAGGGGGAGGTAGCAGCGAAACAACCGCCTGACTTCACTGAAAGCACCGCCCCTGCTTCGCCGAGAGTGGCCAGGACTTCGGAAACGCCAAGCTCGTTCAGCGCACGAGCAGCCTGCGCTACGGGAAGATAGTTCCCTTCGGCTGCAGCGGCCTCAAGTTCTTCGCCGTCCTGATCAATGATTTGACCAAGTTCGTAGGCGTTCGGCTTCATCAAAAAAGGTCGCACCTTTGGAAATGCGCGAACGACCTCAGTCAGTGGGCCGTCGCTCGTATCCATAGCAACACGAATATTCGGGTTGACCGAATACACCGCCTCGGTGCATTGAACGTAAAAATCCCTGGGGACACCAGGGGGCAATGAACCTGCGAAAACTACCCACGTGGCGTGTTTAGCATGGTGGATAAGTTTCTCCAGGACACGCCTACGGTGCGCTTTCGTCAATGTCATGCCAGGGGAATTGAGCTTGGTGGTCGTCCCATCTGGCTCTGCGAGTGTGAGATTAACGCGGGCTTCGTTAGTCGTGTTGATGGCTTCATGGGGTATGCCAGAGACTTCCAACAGGCGCGTGAATTTTCCGGAGTCCGATGCCGGGTAGAGCGCGAGCGTCTTTTCTCCGGCGTAATGCAACGCCTTGGACACATTAATTCCCTTGCCACCGGCCATGTCCTCAGCCATTGGTAGGCGGAACACGCCACCTCGCTTGAGCTCCGTATCGAGTCGAGCAAGTCGATCGATTGACGGATTTACAGTCAAGGTCAGGATCATGAAGCAACCACAACCTCGACACCTTGCTCCCTGAGATCGTTGACGAACTGTTCCGGGGCAGAGGAATCTGTAATCACGACGTCGATATCTTCCAATGCTGCAAAGCTGACGAGGAAGTCGCGGCCAAGTTTCGTCGAATCCGCCATAACGATGACCTTGCGCGCATTCGTAATCATCGCGCGCTTTACCGCCGCTTCCTGTGGATCAGCAGTAGAAAGACCGTGGTCAATTGTCAAGGCATTAGAACCAATGAAAGCGACATCGGCACGCATAACCGCGAGAGTGCGGAGTGCCGTATCGCCAGCAACCGCCTGAGTAATGACGCGAACTTGGCCGCCAAGGAGTTGAAGCTCAATGCGGTTCGATCCTGCGAGTGTGATGGCGTTGGGAAGAGAGTTTGTGACAACCGACCAACGGCGGTTATCAGGGGAGTGGACCATCAGCTCTGCAAGAGCCTCGGTGGTAGTTCCAGCATCGAGAAAAATTCCACCACCAGAGTCAGGCAGAAAATCCGCAGCACAGCGGGCAATAGAGAGCTTCGCGTCCTTTTGCGCGTTCTTTCTAGCGGCAACTGAAAACTCAACAGTCTGAAAAGAACGAGTAGCCACAGCGCCACCGTGTACGCGGTGAACTGCGCCCTCTGCATCCAACTGAGCTAGGTCACGGCGAATCGTCTCTGCTGTGACATCGAAAGCTTCCGCAAGATCAGCGACCGTCACGCGCCCTTCGACTGCTGTCAAAGACGCAATCTTCCGGCGGCGTTCCTCTGCGTACATTCCCCGCTCCTTAGCTGTTAAGAAATCTCAGCTTTACTATCTGTCCCCAGTATGCCCGTTTATGTCTGTTTCGGGCAACGAAAATGTGGGAAATTAGAGGCTGCGTAGGACGCTGACAATCTTGCCGAGGATCTTGGCGTGCTCCGCGGGGAGTGGGTCAAAGGCGCGATTATGGGGCATGAGCCACTTGCCAGCAGCGTCTTCGTGCCATTCCTTGACTGTTGCTTCATCTTCAAACAGGGCTGCAACAAAATCTCCCTGTTCGACCACGTCTTGGGAACGGACTACCACCCAGTCTCCGTCGAGAATGCCCGCGTCAACCATGGAATCACCCACGACCTTGAGTAGGTATAGCTGACCAGAGCCCGTAATCTCCATCGGAAGTGCCATGTGACTTTCCACATGCTGCTCCGCCAAAATAGGGTTGCCAGCCGCAATCTGTCCAACGATAGGAACGAAGATTGGCTCTGGCATGTCCTCTGGCATCTCGGGAGTTTGGGTGGTACCAGTAGCCTTTGGCCCAGGCTTTACCGGAGTGAAAGTGCCAGCGGAGGACTTCGAATCCCTTACGTTTACCGCGCGGGGTTTGTGTGGGTCGCGGCGGAGAAAGCCCTTCTTCTCCAACTCCTTGAGTTGGTATGCCACCGACGAGGTGGAATTCAAGCCCACAGCATCCCCAATTTCTCGAATGCTCGGTGGGTATCCGCGAAGTACGACGGCATCCGAAATGACGTCAAGAATCCGACGCTGCCGATCTGTGAGTGTTTTAGGGTTCGCTTTCTTCTTTTGAGCCATGGAACATCCCTTCTCAAACTCTTTCGAATGAATCATAACTCAAAACTGTTCGAATCGTCGAGCATCGAACACTGTGCGTCCTTGAATTTTTTGGAAAAGATGTCCATTATGCGTGTTCGGAGGCGGTGCCGATGTCGAAAATCGAAAATAAATCCGGATAACAGTAGACAATATTCGAACATGGTGTTATAAATCGAACATGACAAGTTACTCGAACAGTCGTTTGATGAAAAGGTCTAGACGGATTCTCCGCATCCGCCCTTGGACATAGTCTCCACAGCGTCGGGAAACGGTCGTACAACTCTTATTCTCTCCAGGCCGGCAACGGTGGGAGAGTCAACGTTGGAAAGGGAGAAAACATGATGTCTACGGTTTCAACCGCACTAGGTGTTAGCAGCACATCTGATATTGACTTTTCTCAAGTTTCTGAGCGCTCTGCTCGGACGACACGGAAAGCCCCGTTGGTGTGGGGTGAACGTAGTGCGTCTTGCACACAGCACAGCGTTCGGCCCGGTCAGCGTGCACGTAGTGCACAGCGCAATCGCAACGGGGTGTCATCGGCGCGAATGCGAAGGGACAGGTCGCGGCCCAGTCATGTCTCGGTCAACTACGGGCGTCCGTCTCTATCCGTTAGCAGGGCGCAGCAGTCCAATCGTAGTGATGTATCCGCAGGCACTAACCTGACTCGTTTGATGGCGGTATGGGCTCTAGGGCTTGGTGCTTTCTTCGGAGTTTTCGGCAGCATGGTCTTTGAACAAGGGCAAAATGAGGCAGTCGAAAGCACCTTTACGTCTACGTACGCTTCCTACTCTGTGCAATAATCATTCCGGTTTCCGGCGTTGGGGTGGGACGTAGACTGGAGACTGTGTATTGCCAGTTTTGTCATCATGATCAGACACGAGTCTTGGACTCACGGTTAATAGATAACGGTATGGGGATTCGTCGCCGGAGAGAATGCCTCAATTGCGGTAAACGTTTTTCTACGATTGAACGCTCGCAGCTGATGGTCGTTAAACGGGATGGAATCCCTGAGGAGTTCAACCGCGAAAAGGTTATCCAGGGTGTTCGACGTGCGTGCCAAGGGCGTGAAGTATCAGAGTCTCAGCTGAAGAAGCTCGCACAAAAAGTGGAGGAGAGCCTCCGCGAGAAAGGCACGCCCCGGGTGGACTCAAACGATATCGGCCTTGCCATCCTTGAGCCGCTCAAAGAACTGGACGAAGTTGGTTATCTCCGCTTCGCTTCAGTGTACAAGTCCTTTTCCTCCGCCGACGATTTCGCGCAGGAGATTGCCAGCATGCGGAAGGGGAAAGGACCGCAGGCAGATGGCAACGAGGTAAAAAAGAACTAACGCAGTTTATCCACACGTTTCTTTACTCGGGTTAGGGATACGCTCTGGGCGGTACCCAAACGTTGTGCGAAAAGGCTGACACGCAGTTCTTGGATTAGCCACTGAATATCCCGTACCTCGGCGGAATTCGAACGTGCCTTAGGTAGCTGCTGAAGCTTTGCCGCCAAGTATTCGCGTGCCTCAGTCACCTCATCTTCACGTTCGGCATCACGGTCCGGGTCACGGTTCATTTCCTCAAGTCGAATCTCCATTGCTTGGAGATAACGTGGCAAATGGCGTAGGTGCTGCCAACCGTGTCTTGCCACAGCGCCCTTAGGGAACATGAACTCCAGCTGGCGACGCATATCGTCAATGGCATCGCCTTCCCACTTGTTTAGCTGATTCACCACGGAGACATAGCGGGGCATCGCCTGGGCAACGCCGACGACCAATTGGCGCACCTCTGAGGCGACCCCAGAACGAACGTGTTCGAGTAGCTTGTCGAATTCCTTCGGATCGCGGACCGGGCCACCAGCAGCCATCATACGGTCGTGAATCACGGCGACACGGCAGTCCTCGACAAGCCCATCGGCGCCCCCATGTGGCCATGCGTCCACGCCAACACGTTGCTGGAGTGGAAGCCCCTTAGTCATTTGGGCACCATTTACTGGGCAATCCCGCAACAACATTGTCAAATTTGTGGTCGCCAACGTCGCCTCAGCCTGAGCCTTAGTTGGTTTGACCTCAATGGCCACGCCATCCTTGGTGGTCACCAGCGTCGGATACATCGTGACGGACTGACCGTCGACAGTACTTTTGACCGTTTCTGAGACGGCGCCCAAGTTCTCTGAAGTCCACTTTTTCACAGCTTCGCGTGCTGCAGACTTCGAACGTTTCGACACAGCAGTTGAGACCGTCGAGGCATGCTTGTCTCGAAGCGCAGCAAGATCCCGGCTCTGATCGACGATCTTTCCATGGCGGTCGACCACTGCGTAGTTAAAGCGCAAGTGTGCTGGCAGCTTCGAAGGGGCAAAGTCTGCACCATTGATGCCCGAGCCTCCGAGTCGTCGTAAAGCATCGGCAAAAACATCGACGAAGCGGCCTGAGTACGGAGTCATCGTCTCCAGCGCGCGGCGTGCGAAATCCGGGGCGGGGACAACGGACTTCCGCAGTGCCTTCGGCAGAGTGCGAATGTAGGCTTCCGCGAGCTCAGCGCGAAGACCTGGTACCTGCCAGTCGAAGCCATCTTCACGCAGACCTGCAAGAAGAGGCACGGGGACACGGAGAGTCACACCGTCATCAGGGGCGCCCGGTTCGAATTTATAGGACAGAGAGAAATCGACCGAGCCCTGCTGCCACATTTCGGGGAAGGCGTTGTCGTCGATGTCGCCGGCTTCGGGGTTGAGCAGCTTATTGGGATCAAAGTCCAGTAGATTTGGCTGCTTGGGCTTAGTTTTCTTCCACCACCGGTCAAAATTGGTGGCCGTGGTGATAGAGGCGGGCAGCTTGGAGTCGTAGAACGCGTAGAGCACGTCGTCATCGACGACAATACCGCGGGAACGTTGCTTCTCCTCGATCTTCTCGGCTTCGGCAAGTTTGTCTTGATTGTTCTTGAAGAACTCGTGATGTGTGTTCCACTCGCCGTCGACAAGCGCAGAGCGAATGAAGATCGAGCGGGCGGCGTCGGCATCGACTCGGTGATAAGGCACCAAACGGTCAACCACCACGGGCACGCCGTAGAGTGTCGACTTCTGGTAAGCCATCGCTGCACCGCGCTTAGTAGACCAGTGAGGCTCTGAGTACTGGTGCTTGAGCAGATGAGGGGCTACCTTCTCTACCCACTGCGGCTGAATCGTGCCGACGTTGCGCGCAAAAGTGCGCGAGGTCTCGACGATTTCCGCAGCCATCACCCAGCGAGGCGGCTTCTTTGCCAACGCGGACGAGGGGTGAATGAGGAACTTAGTGTTGCGGGTGCCAGTAAATTCCTTGCCCTCGCCCTCGCGCGTACCAATCATCGATAACAGACCCGGTAACAGCGACTTTGCCACCTCGTCGGGATTGTCGACACCACTGGTTGAGCTGCGGGCGGAAAGATGCCAGCCCAGCTCAGCCGTTGCCTGGTGGAGCTGACGCACCAAATCCTGCCACTCGCGAACGCGCAGATAGTGGAGGTACTCGCGCTTGCACATCTTGCGGAACTGGTTACCGCTAAGCTCACGGCGCTTTTCCTCCAGGTATTCCCAGAGCTTCAGCAGGGAGTTGAAGTCGCTGGTGGTGTCCTTAAAACGGGCATGTAGCTGATCTGCCTGAGCCTGGAACTCCAGTGGACGTTCGCGAACATCCTGCAGAGACAAAGCGGCGACAATGACGGTTACCGCCCCAAGAGTGGTGTTCTCGTACCCTTCGACCAGCATGCGGGCAAGACGCGGGTCAACTGGGATACGGGCAATTTGTCGGCCGATGTCCGTCAGCTCGGGGGCATCAGACCCCGACGTGGTGGTAATAGCCTGAAGCTCTGTGAGCAGGTTAATGCCATCGCGGATTGCTTTGTGCTCTGGTGGCTGGACAAAGGGGAAGTCCTCAATCGCGCCAAGCCGCAGTGAGATCATTTGCAGTACAACCGAAGCGAGATTGGTGCGCAGAATCTCCGGATCCGTAAACTCGGGGCGCGAGAGAAAATCCTCTTCGCTGTAGAGACGAATCGCCACACCATCAGCTACACGGCCACAGCGTCCAGAGCGCTGATTCGCAGATGCCTGGCTGATGTCCTCAACTGGCAGGCGCTGCACCTTCGTGCGGGTGGAGTAGCGGGAAATGCGTGCGGTACCAGTATCGACGACATACTCGATACCAGGGACCGTCAGCGACGTTTCCGCAATGTTGGTCGCCAGCACAATGCGACGCCCGGAATGCGGAGTGAAGATCCGATGCTGCTCTGCATTAGATAGCCGACCGAATAGTGGAACGGCTTCTACACCTTTCCAGTGTTTGCCCTCGATGGCTTCGGTGGCTTCTCGGATCTCTCGCTCACCCGAAAAGAACACCAGGATATCGCCGTCGCCAAGCCGCATGAGCTCTTCACACGCTGCGATAACACCATCGATCTGCTCAATGGCGACTTCCTTTTCTTGCCCATTTTTCGCAACAACAGTCCGCACCAGCGGGCGATAGCGGATTTCCACCGGGTAGGTACGCCCCGACACCTCGATGATGGGCGCAGGGTGCTCGTCGTCAGGTGCGAAATGACGAGCGAACCGTTCCGGATCGATCGTCGCCGAAGTGATAATAATCTTCAGATCTGGGCGCTGCGGCAGAATATGCTTTAAATATCCCAGCAGGAAGTCGATGTTGAGGCTGCGCTCGTGCGCCTCATCGATGATGATGGTGTCGTACTCGCGCAGCAGTCGGTCGCGGCCAATTTCGGCCAGCAGGATACCGTCGGTCATCAGTTTGATGCAGGTATCCTTGCCCACGCGGTCATCAAAACGCACTGCATAACCGACGTGCTGTCCAATCTTTTCGCCCAGCTCATGGGCGATGCGCTCCGCAACGGAACGCGCCGCAATACGACGTGGCTGAGTGTGACCAATCTTGCCCCGGACGCCGCGTCCCAGTTCGAGGCATATCTTCGGGATCTGCGTAGTCTTACCAGAGCCAGTCTCACCAGCAATAATGACGACTTGATTGTTTTCAATTGCCTCTGCAATGTCGTCGCGGCGCGCGGACACCGGCAACTGGGCAGGGTAGGTGATGCGAGGAATCGCTTTACGACGATCTTCCAACCGCTCCAGCGCAAAGTCGAGGTCTGCAGAGATTGCAGACAGCGCCTTCGGCGCGGATGCTCGCTTTAGCCGGCGTCGGAAGGACTGAGCCTCCCGAATCGGCAATTGATCAGCGAGCTGGTAGAGCTCCTTTTTACGCGTGTCCTTAGCAGGTTTGCCAGAGCGCTGTGGCCTGGCGGAATTGCGGTGGCCGGAGTGGTGGTTTCCCGACTGGGCACGTGGAGCTGGTTTATCAGAACGGCTAGGAGTACTCATGGTTGCCTACTAGATTAGCCGCGTCTGGGGAGACAACCCACATCTGTGCTGATTAAGAGGTGCTCGAGATAGTCCGATGGCAGCAGGGAGCGTCCTACTTTGCCGCCGCTAGCTCTTCGGCAACTTCCTTGCAGTCCTCGCGCCCACAGTGCTGTGTCTCGGTGTGCTTCCAGCAATCATCGCAAATAAGCACCTGACGACGGCAGGTATCTTCGTTGATGCAGTTCTGGAAGGTGTTTGTGGGCTTGCCGCAGTGGACGCAGTGCCCGAGCTGTACGTAGTCCTCGTCTTCGATGCCATCGCCAAACTCCATATGCATGCGCTTGTCGAAGACATAGAGAGAGCCTTCCCACAGCCCCTTATTGCCAAACTTTTCGCCGTAGCGCACAATACCGCCGTCGATTTGGTAGACCTCTTCGAAACCGCGGTTCTTCATTAGTGCGGAGAGGATCTCGCAGCGGATGCCGCCGGTGCAGTAGGAGATAACCGGCTTGTCCTTCATCCAGTCGTACTTACCGGATTCCAGTTCGTCGATGAAGTCGTGCGTGGTCTTTACGTCCGGGACGACAGCGTTTTTAAACTTGCCAATCTCGGCTTCCATTGCGTTGCGGCCATCGAAGAAGATGACATCGTCGCCGCGTTCCTCGACCAGTTTATTGACCTCTTCCGGCTTCAAATGTGTGCCGCCGCCAATGACACCATCGACATCGACTTTCAGCTCACCCGGAGCACCGAAAGCGACGATTTCGTCGCGAACCCTGACGGAGAGTTTTGGAAAGTCATCAGCGCCGCCTTCGCTCCACTTGAACTGCATGGAGTGAAAAGCGGGGTACTGCTTGGTTTTCTTGATGTACTTCTTGCAGGCATCGAGATCACCGCCGACGGTGCCATTGATGCCGTGCTCGGACACCAGAATGCGGCCCTTGAGCCCTAACGACTCGCAAAGATCGCGCTGCCATAGCATGATGGCACGCGGATCGGACAGTGGGGCGAACTGGTAGTACAGAAGAATCTTGCTGATGCTCACGGGGACTATTCTAGTCTGCTCTCTCAGTTATCCTATTTTCGGCGTGAGCTGCTGGTATGGCTTAGTGCTTCTGATAGAGAGCCTTCTTCTGGTACTTAGGCTCCGAAGTCACTAGCACACCGAGGTTGCGGAAAATTGTTTCGTCCACGCTGCCCAGAATGGTGGTGGTGTGGACATCGCAGTTTCGAAGGTTCTTCAGCTCGGCGAGGGCTGCGCGGGCATCGTCGCTGGTGGCCGCCGACACGGAAAGGGCGATAAGAACCTCGTCGGTATGTAAGCGGGGGTTGCGGCTGCCCAGGTGATGCGTCTTAAGCGTTTGAATTGGCTCAATGGCAGCTGGGGAGAGCAAGTGCAAGTCCGGGTCGATATTGGCGAGCTTCTTGAGAGCGTTGAGGAGCATTGCTGCTGAGCATCCGAGTAGTTCAGAAGTCTTGCCCGTGATGATTGTGCCGTCGTGCAATTCGATTGCGCTACCCGGTGCCCCGGTAGATTTCTCAACTTCAAGTGCTGGTGCGACGACTCGGCGGGCGGCTGTCGACACGTTGGCCTTGCTCATAATCATGGCAATGCGCTGTGAGACTTCGTCGTCTGCGCTGTTCTTGTGTTCGTCGACAAGAGCCTTGTAGTAACGGCGAACGATTTCCTGGTTGGATGCCTCTCGGCACACTTCGTCATCGTCGATACAGTAACCGGCCATATTGACGCCCATGTCGGTCGGTGACTTGTACGGCGACTCGCCCGCGAGCTTCTCCAACAGAGTGCGCAGCAGTGGGAAGACCTCGACATCACGGTTATAGCTGGTGACCTTGGTGTCATAGGCGGCCAAATGAAAAGGGTCGATGAGATTGATGTCATCGAGATCAGCTGTTGCCGCCTCGTAGGCCAGATTTACCGGGTGTTCGAGTGCCAGGTTCCAGATAGGGAAGGTCTCAAACTTTGCGTAACCGGAACGAATTCCGTGTTTGTGATCGTGATAAATCTGCGATAGACAGGTCGCCAGCTTTCCAGAGCCCGGGCCCGGCGCTGTAACAACGACCAAGTCCCGCGACGTTTGCGCCCATTCATTCAGCCCGAAGCCGGCTTCACTGACAATTTTCTCCGTGTTTGTCGGGTAGCCCTCGATATTGCGATGGCGGATTACGCTCAATCCGAGTCGCTGCAGGCGCTCAATGAAGTTCTTTGCCAGGGTGTTGTCGTCGGAAAGCTGCGTGACGACGACGCTGTCGACTAGAAACCCGCGTTCACGAAAGACATCGACGAGGCGCAGCACATCGTCTTCGTAAGTGATGTCGAGGTCAGCGCGGACCTTGTGGCGCTCCAAATCCTTGGCATTGATGCACACCATGATTTCCAGATCGTCTTTGAGGCGATCGAGCATAGCGATTTTATTGTCAGGCGTGAAGCCGGGGAGCACGCGCGAGGCATGCATGTCATCAAATAGCTTGCCGCCCATTTCGAGATAGAGCTTGCCGCCTTCACCTGCGATGTCTGCGCGCCGCTTCTTAATATGAGCGGATTGCATTTCGATGTACTTTTCGCGGTTAAAACCGACAGCCTGAGCCATGGTGCCCTTTCTGAAGTTGTGTCTGCGAGGAGCGCGCTAAAGCTTGCGAAATTCTACTGTGTCCATGGTAGTGATACTGCCTTGCGAATGTCGTATCGGTTACTGCTGTCGCGGGGGGAATTTTGGGAACTTTGGCTTATTAGGCCACGCGTAGGGGATTGTCTGATTAAAGTCCAACATATTGATATTCAAAAAGAAATATGAAGAGGATGTGACATGCTCGATCCCCAGATGGCATCATCGTCGAATTCGGCAGAACCAACCGCACGCGCCCCGTACCAAGTGGGCAGGCGAGGCTTCCTCGTCGGAGCAACTGCCGTGTCAGCTGCGAGTATGATGCCTGCCGTAAATGGTGCATCAAAGGCAAACGCCGCTCCTGCAAACGGGGCTTCTGCCGCCGCGGGGAATTCGACCACCACTTTGAATGTCGGTCGAGGAATGGCTGACATGACAGGCGAGCCACTCGGCGCTGGCATGAACGGGTATGCGGTCATGGACCAGACCACCTCGGGTCTGCGTCTTCGCCAGATGGCGCGTGCATTCATCTTCGGTGATGACAACGACAACCGTGTCGTCCACGTCACCGCAGATATGGGGCTCATGTTCCAGTCCATCCAGATGGAAGTTCTGCGGCGACTGCGAGCTCTCTTCGGAGACCTCTACCACGAGGGCAACGTGCTTATCTGCGCATCTCATACGCATGTCGCGCCGGGTGGTACATCGGGCCATCTTATGGTCGACCTGACTACTCTCGGTTTCCGTCCCGTCACTTTCGAAGCTGTGGTCGTCGGTGTGGTCAAGGCTATTGAACGTGCACACGCTGATTACCAGCCGTCGACTATCCACCTGACCAAGGGGATTGCCAAGGATGCGGGTGTTAACCGCTCCCTGGAGGCATTCAGGCGTAACCCCGAGGAAGAACAGCGTCTTTTCCCCGACGGAGTCAACCCGGAAAGCCATACACTGCACGTGAGTCGCGGTGGTCGCGAAGTCGGATTCATTAACTGGTATGGAATTCATCCGACCACCTTCGGCCCCGAGCACACCATCATCGACGGCGACAACAAGGGCTATGCAGCATGGAAGGTTGAGGTCGACCGCGGGGTTACCCACCGTGAGCCGGCCGATGCCCCCTTTGTCGCCGCATTTACCATGTCGTGCCCGGGTGACATCAGCCCGAACATGGGGCTCGTGCCAAATTCGGGTCCCGGCAACGGAGACGAAGCAGAGTCCGCCCGCATTCTCGGTCAGCGTCAGATTGACGCTACCCAGGGTCAGACCATTGCACTGCCAGGAGGCGGAATCTCTACCGTCCACAAGTGGGTCAACCTCGGCGATGTCGACATTGACGGCCAATTCACGCCCGACGGCCAGCCGCACCGCACTGGACCTGCAATCCTCGGTGCGGCCTTCGCAGCCAGTAGCCAGGAGGACGGCGGCGGCGAACCAGCCCTAGGTTTCAACGAGGGCCAGCGTGGAGGCACACCGTGGGTACGTCAGCTCAATAACGTCGTACTCCCGAAAAATATCGGGGAGATTCAGGGCGAGAAAGAATGCCTGCTGCCAGTGGGCTACATCGATGGTCTTCTCCAGCAGACCCACATGTTCTCCATCACCCGCATCGGTGGCTTCACCTTGATTACCAACGGCCTTGAACCAACCACGATGTCGGGTTACCGCATGCGTCAGCACGTCGCTGAAATCCTCGGCGTTCCAATCGACACTGTCATCTGCCAGGGCTACACCAACAGCTATGGACACTACGTCGTTACCCCAGAGGAATACGATCAGCAGGACTACGAGGGCGGCGCAACGGCTTTCGGCAAGTACACGCTCAGTGCGATGATCTCCATCTATCACGATCTCGCCCACGCGCTTGCCGACGGCATGGCTGTCGACCCGGGCAGTGCTGCAGGTGACCTCACTGGCATCATCCCGCCGTCGCCAGCAGGAGGAAAGACTATCGATTCCGTACCAATGGGCAAGAATTTTGGTGACGTGCTCGAATCGACTGCAAGCGTCACGGTAGGGCAGCAGGCCGTTGCCCAATTCGTCGCGGCAAATCCGAATAACGACTTGCGACTGGAAGACGGCTACCTACTCATCAAGAATGACCGCGGTGAGATCGTTTCTGACGACTGGGACCAGGCAACTGTCATTGAATTTGCCAAGGACGGTAATTACACCACCGCCAAGGTCACTTGGGAGACCGGAGGAGTCGCGCCGGGCAAGTATGACATCATCGTGCGTGGTAGCGCGTTGGGTGCCGGTGATTCGCTGAACGAGTTCGAGGGAGCCGCCGCGGTGGAGCTCGTGTAAGAACGTCCAATTAAATACGTCCATGCGCACAATGTGACTTATACTTCGGCCTTTAAAAACTCGTCAAGGCCTTGTCTCACGTATAGTCCGTTGTGCGCACTATTTTTATGTATCCGTCAATTTGGCAGGAGCAATTTGCTTCATGAATACCCCAAACGATCCATATAGCAACAACGATCCTTACGGTGACGGCAGCCGGGACAATGAGTCCAATAACTATGACTCCCAGAGTCACGGTTTTCCCAACAATGGTTCGCAGGACTACAACCCTTACGGGTTCGATTCGGACGCACAACATGGCCCGCGTGGACCAGAGGATTCGCCCCAGTGGAATCAGGCTTACGGCCGTGAACAGGCTTATGGCGAAATTCCTTCTTATGGAACTGGCGAGTCGCGCGATAGTTACGGCGGGCAACCCTATGGTGCAGGCTCGAGCTATTGGCAGCAACCGGCAGGCGGGAATCCTGCAGCCGGTGCACTTGCTCCCGGAGTCAACATGCCAGGTGGCGATGAGCCACCGGTGAAGCCTGTGGCACAGGGGCCGACGAAGGTCGACATTGGAAGTGCCTTTTCCGCGGCGTTTCGTAGTCTAAACAGCAATTTTGCTTCCTGGCTTGGCATCATGCTGACGTTCTTCGCCGTACTAGTAGCCCTGATTGTTGGCGCAGCGGCAATTCTCTTTGCATCTGGTGATTTCGATCCGGACTTCGAGCCGAACTATCCAGGCGATGTTCCGTTTGAGGATCTAGGGTCAATGTTCGCGACTCTCGGCGCGATGGCACTCCTAATTGCCGTGGGCATGTTCGCGATGCAGGCATTTATGCTGCGCGGTGCATTCGAAGCTGTCGACGGGCGAGTGCCGAGCTACGGTACTTTCTTCCGTGTAAACCGGTGGGGATCTCTTATCGGTGCCTACATTGTCACGTTCCTGGTGGGGCTGCTCGCCATGCTTCCGGGGATGGCGCTCTTCATCGCTGGAGTATCCCTGTCTGCCAACGGCAGTGAAGCTGCAGCTGCGATGATTCCCATCGGCTACCTGTTGGTACTTGTGCTGTCCATCTTCATCATGCCAATCACAGCGACTATGCCGCTTCTTGTTTTTGATGGTCGAGCAACAGCACTTGAGGCTCCGGTCGTCGCATGGCGCTTGGTGAAGCCTCAGTATTGGACGATGCTCGTTGCATTCATTCTGACGTCGATTGTTTCTTCCGCAGGTGCAATGCTCTTCTATATCGGTATGTTGTACACAGTCCCGCTTGCTCTCCTAGTGCAAGTACATATCTACCGTCAGCTCATCGGTGGCCGGCGGGTTATCAATGAAGCCCAGGAGAATCCGGGTTATTACCCGCCACAGCAGTAGCCAAAAACGAACAAGAAAAAGCGCCCAAGGAACCGGTACAAATTGGTTCCTCGGGCGCTATTTCGTCAGCAGGTAATCCTGCGGGGGAGCGTTCGGCTATCAAAAGCCGAACCTATGCTCCGAATATTTAGCGGGTAGCCTCAGCGAAGACAGCCTGTGCAACACCAGAGACGGTGCCTGCAATCTTCACAGCTTCCCAGACCTGCTCCTTGGTCAGACCAGCATCGCGGACGACCTTTGCGTGAGAAGTCACGCAAGCTTCACAGCCGTTGATGGCAGAAACTGCCAGAGACCACAGCTCGAAGTCTTCCTTCTCGACACCCGGATTGGAGATGATGTTCATGCGCAGGCCGAACTTGACCTGTGCGTAGTCATCACCGAGCATGTGGCGAGTGCGGTAAGCAACGTTGTTCATGCCCATAACGGTGGCCGCACCAAGCGCAGACTCGAAAGCCTCGTCAGACAGGTGCTCCTTGGCTTCCTCAGCGATCTCGGAGAAAACGGTCTCGTTGCAGGTGGCAGCAGCGGATGCAAGCAGGGTACCCCACAGCTGCTGCTCGGAGAGTTCCGTAGAACGGGTGAGAGTGCCAAGGTTCAGCTTCATGTCCTTGGCGTACTCCGGTAGACCGGAACGAAGGTTATCGATGCTCATATGAGTTACTTCAGCTCCTGCTTCAGAACGTCCATCTTGTCGATGTTCTTGGTCGGGTCATTCTTCTGCCAGTTACATGCGCAGACCTCTTCAGACTGAAGAGCGTCGAGAACACGCAGAACCTCGTCAACGTTACGACCGACAGCGTCCGGGGTAACGGAGACGAACTGAATGATGCCGTCCGGGTCAATGATGAAGGTTGCGCGGTCTGCAACACCGTCAGCGTTCTCGACGCCGAGTGCACGCATCAGGTCATGGCGGATGTCGGAGAACATCGGGAACGGGATGTCCAGCAGTTCCTCGTGGGTTGCACGCCAGTTGAAGTGGGAGAACTCGTTGTCGCCAGAGCCACCGAGAATAACGGTGTCACGGTCCTCGAATTCCTCATTCAGCTTGCCGAATGCAGCAATCTCAGTCGGGCAGACAAAGGTGAAGTCCTTCGGGTAGAAGAAGACGACCTTCCACTTACCCTCGTAGGACTCATTGGTTACCTGCTCGAAGTAGTCATCCGGAGAAGAAGCGTTTGCATCACGCAGGTTGCCGCCCTTCAGAGCGGTCAGAGAAAACTCGGGGAACTTGTCGCCAACAGTCAAAATTGCCATGGAATCCTCCTGAATGTATTCCTTTTGGGGTCACACACCATTATGCCTATGGATTCCCGAACCGTCAAGAGGAAAAAGTTAATAAGCTCGTGTAGGCTTATAGGTATGCGTAATAGAGATTATCGGCCCACTTTGCCTCAGTTACGTGCCTTTGTCGCGATTGCCGATACCGGTCACTTCGGTCAAGCCGCTGCCCGCCTCGGCATTTCACAGCCCAGCCTGTCACAAGCGCTTTCCACCCTTGAGCAGGGACTGGGGGTGCAGCTTGTAGAGCGTTCGACTCGCCGAGTGCTGGTGACGCCACTCGGTCGCGGTCTGATTCCATATGCCCGCCAAGCATCTGAAATTGTTGACGAGATTGTTGCTCGCGCCTCTGGCCGTACAGATGATTTGTCCGGACCACTATCCATTGGTGTTATCCCTACGGTTGCTCCATACGTGCTGCCCAACTTCCTCCAGTTGGTTCGTGACGAGCTGCCAGATCTAAAGCCTAGGATTGTCGAAGAGCCGACCGAGCGCCTCATCGAATCACTTCGCTCCGGCACCATTGATGCAGCCATCATGGCACTGCCATCCGATGTGCCTTCCTTTGAAGAGATTTACCTCTACGACGAGGAGTTCTACATCGTCGTGCCAGAGGATCATCCGCTGGCAGGTAAGGAAGACGTAAAGCTTGAGGCAATCAGGGACTTGGACTTGCTTCTGCTTGACGACGGTCATTGCCTGCGCGACCAGGTGTTGGATATTTGTCGCAAGGTCGATGCTGTTCACGGCGAGACCTCCAGCTTGGAAACACGGGCGGCTTCTCTATCCACCGTCGTGCAGTGTGTTGCCGGTGGGTTGGGGCAGTCGCTTGTACCGGAATCGGCTGTCAAGATTGAGGCCGACCGCCCCGGCCTGGCTGTTGCACGATTCGAAGGTCCGGCACGGCCGGGACGCACCATTGGGCTGGTTCACCGCGCATCATCGGTACGCGGCGGCGAGTTCAATCGAATTGCTGAACTGGTACGGCAGGCATACATGGACGCTGTTGCCTAAAGCTCTCTTGGCGCATGCTGCAATAGCGTACGAAATAAGCAAAAACCGGGCTGGCAGTTCCAGCCCGGTTTTTTGGCGTTTATCCCTGAATAATTCGCAGCGATCCCAACCTGACCTCGCCGTATTCATCAGATGCAGCCAAGTCAACGTCCGCTTCAAAGCGCCAGCCGTGGTCGCCCTCAGGGTCATCGAGTATCTGGATCACATGCCATAGGCCCTCACCAGCCTTGCGGTCAATCGAAATCATATCGCCGCCGCGAGCCTTTGCATCGATCCCTAGGTCATCGTATTCATCGAAGTAGTCATCCATTGCGGCAGGCCAATCTGGCGCATCGTCGAGGTAGTTGTCCAGGTCGGCCAGCTCCTCCTCCTTTTCAAAGGCAAAGATCTGCACGTGGCGGAACATGAGATTGCGCACCATACGGGTAAATGCACGTTCGTTGCCTGTAAGGGGCCGCGACTCGTCGGTGCCAAAAGCCGCTTCCTTGAGAGTTTCCTCGTCCAATGGCTTGTCCGGATCGGCCATTTGCGCCCATTCATCCACCAGGGAGTTATCCACCTGCACAACGAGCTCGCCGAGCCATTCCACAATGTCCCGAAGTTCCTCGTTAGCGGCTTCCGGAGGGAGAGTGTGTCGCAAAGTGCGCCAGGCATCGGTGAGATAGCGCAGGAAAATACCTTCAGAGCGGGCAATTCCATACTCAGATACCACGTCCGAGAAAGTCATGGCCTTTTCCACCATCTCGCGCACCACAGACTTGGGCGACAGCGAAAACTCACGCACCCACGGGTGACCTTGAGCATAGGTGTCGAATGCGCCCTCCAGCTCGTCGGCAAGCGGCATCGGCCATGTGATGTCTTCGACGATGTTCATACGTTCGGTGTAATCAACACCCTCGGCCTTGAGCGCGGCGATTTCTTCACCGCGTGCCTTTTTCTGCTGCGCGATGAGCAGTGGGCGAGGGTCTTCCAGAATTGACTCAAACACACTGATGACATCGAGTGCGTAGTTCGGGCTGTCCTTATCCAACAGTTCGAGCGCGGCGATGGCGAAAGGCGACAGCGGCTGATTGAGCGCGAAGTCACGCTGCAGCTCCATTGTCAGCTCGGTGCGGCAGTCATCGCCCTCGCCATGCGTGACGACGATTCCCGCGTTGACCAAACCGCGGTAGAGCTCAATTGCGGTCAGAATAGCCTCATTTTGCTGGTGGCGGGTGTCGTGATTGGTGCGCAGCAGATGACGCATGTGTTCGTAGGTATCGCCACCACGTGCAATGACGTTGAGCAACATACCGTTGGTCACTGCAAAGCGGCTGGTCAGCGGCTCTGGTGGCTGAGAAACGATTTTGTCGAAGGTCTTCTCCGACCATGTCACTTCGCCCTTGGGAACGGACTTCAGCCGCAACTTCTTCAGTTTGGCCTCATCCTGGCCGGCACGGCGCCGCAGCTTGGCGTTTTCGATTTCGTGTTCAGGTGCTTCGACAACTACGGTGCCCTCGGTGTCGTAGCCAGCACGGCCGGCGCGTCCAGCGATCTGGTGGAACTCGCGTGACTTGAGAATACGGCTACGACGGCCATCGAACTTGGCCAAACCGGTAATCAGCACCGTGCGAATAGGCACGTTGATGCCGACGCCGAGGGTATCCGTGCCACAGATGACCTTCAGCAGACCAGTCTGAGAGAGACGCTCAACCAAACGACGGTACTTCGGCAGCATTCCCGCATGGTGGACGCCAATGCCCTGGCGCACCAACTTGGAAAGAACTCGACCAAAGGCCGTGGTAAACCGGAAATCGCCAATCTCTTCGCGAATCCGCTCCTTCTCCTCCTTCGTCAGCAGCTTCAGACCGGTCAGTGCCTGAGCCTGTTCAGCTGCTTGGCGCTGGGAGAAAAAGACGATGTAGATTGGGGCTTTGCCGGATTCCAGCAACTCCGCCAGCGTGTCATGAACTGGTGTGTAGACATAGTGGAAATCCAGCGGTACCGGGCGCGTCGTACCTGTAACGAGGTTGACGTCGAGTCCCGTGCGTTCCTTCAAATCCGTCTCAAACTTTTGAGTATCGCCGAGAGTGGCGGACATCAACAGGAATTGGCAACGGGAAAGCTCGAGCAAGGGCACTTGCCATGCCCACCCGCGATCGGGATCCGCATAGAAGTGGAATTCATCCATTACCACCTGGTCAATATCGGCGTCGGCCCCGTCGCGCAGGGCGATATTGGCGACAATTTCCGCAGTTGCGCAGATGATGGGTGCACCACCGTTGACGGTGGCATCGCCGGTCATCATACCGACGTTCTCAGCGCCAAAGACCTCGCAGAGGGCAAAGAACTTCTCGCTGACCAAGGCCTTAATAGGCGCTGTGTAAAAGCTGCGTTGGCCACGGGCAAGCGCGCAGAAGTGGGCAGCAATAGCCACCATGGACTTGCCCGACCCTGTCGGAGTGGCAAGGATGACGTGGTCGCCACCAGCGAGACCAATAGCGGCCTCCTCCTGGGCCGGGTAGAGCGTGATGCCCTGATCCCTGGTCCAGGCAATGAACGAGTCCATAATCGCATCGTCGAAAAGGGACTCTGGAACCTCAGCTAGGTCGGGAAGCATTTCAGATAGTGACACGCTTCCCACCCTAGCGGTAACCCCGGATTAGAAGCGGAACCAGGGCTTCCAGCCGCGCCGACGGCGGGGCTTTTCCGGTTCACCGGATTCTTCGCTTTCCGCCTGCTCTTCCCGAGGCTGTTCAGACTCGGGCTGTTCTGACTCAGGCTGTTCGGCAGTGCCGTCTGCAGAAAACTCCGCAGACCTATCATCCGCCGAGGCCGACTCGGGTTCTTCCGAGTGTGCGTCAGTGTCCTCTGATGTAGTTGCCGAGGAATCCGAGTTGGCCGGGGTCTCCGCCTCGTCGTCAAGCGAGGAAGAATCCTCTACTGGGCGCAGCGGTTGAGAAGCGAGGAACCTTTCGAACTCAGCGCCAATCTCGTCGGCCGAAGGCATCTCGCCGTTAGGTCCAAGTAGGGGAGAAGTCTCCAGCTCTTGACGACGTTGAACTTCCTGGTCGTACTGTTCCTCGAGAAGATTGACCAGCTGAGAGACCTCGCCGGAATCATTCGTCTGCGTATTGAGCAGCTCCGCCACCCGCGCGGATTCCTTCTCCAACGCCTCAAGCGGGAGCTCGAGCTTGGCTAGTTTTGCTACCTCCTGCAACAGCCGCAGTGACGCCAGCGGATACTCAGAGGCCGCGACATAGTGTGGCACCTGTGCGGTGAAACCAAAGGCATCACAACCGCGGCTTGCGAGCTCGTACTCAATGTTCAGGCTCGCAGCACCCGGAACTGTGACGCGGTTTCCCCAGGTATGCATATCACCGAGTTTCCGCTTATCTGTGCCATGGGCGATGATGCCCAGTGGTCGGGTGTGCGGAACCGTCATCGGAGCCGAGTACAGCGACACAGTCCGACCGACATCGTAGCGCTCCGCCAACTCTGCAACGGCAGTCGAGAAAGCCTCCCACCGCATGTCTGGCTCAGGGCCAGAAAGCAGCAAGAACGGCTTACCGACGTTGTCGCGAACCACATTGAGTGACAGGTTCAAATCGGATACATCCACAATCTGGTCGTGGTTCATCGTCACAGAGGGACGGCGAGAACGATAATCAATCAGCTCGTCGATAGAAAAGTTCACCAATGGACGGTGCTCGAGAGCATCCAAGAGGAAACTAGCTGATTCCGAGACGGCATTACCGGCATCCGCATAACCGCTAAGTGCAATGACCAGGGTCAGATGGCCCTCGCTTCCCGTTACGTCAGGAACCGGAAAAACTACCTCGTACATATTGCCCTGAGGCTTGTCGGTCGGATCACTCACGTACGACTACCTCCTGCATCACATTTTTCGTCATTTGAAGTAAACAACCACGATACCGCAGAAACTATTCCAGTTATCCACAAGTAGAAAGTAGTCCACAGATGGGCCGATTTTTCCGGTCGCGCACAAGCAAGGCTGTTGCGGATTCGATAACAATGAGAGCCACCAGATGGCGAGAGGATTGTCCGCTGTCGAGCTATTCCAATGGGGGAAAAGGGGTAAGGAATTAATGGGAAACAAACAGAACTTCGGTGCAGGACAAAAGCCTGAAATTGAGCCGAGTGTTTTTCTGACGAACCTGCCGGGAATCGTTGGATTCTATCCGCGGGGGCAGGTAGTGATTGCGGCGTTGTATCGTCAGCAGGTCGAAGATCTCATCGATGGCAAGGTCGAGTTTGATCCGACAGCGCATGCTGGCCCGATGCTGATTAAGGATGTGGCCTCGATGGAGAACAATCCTGACTTGGTGCGGGCAGCCGCGGACTTCCTGCTCGATGAAGGATGCACTCACGCAGATGTGTTTATCATCGACGAATCCTGGGGGATTGAAAAGGACTCCACACCTATTACAGGCTGGCTGCGAGAAGGCGGCCTGCATGAGGTGCGTTTGGCGGGCGTTGCCACTATTGCTGCGGGGGAAGTTGTCACGGACGAGCAGGGAGAGATCGTCGGCATTGTCGGTGACAGTCTGATGACCGACAATGCAAATCTAATCTCTCGGCAGGGAGAGCAGATTTTCAAAAACTATGAGGAGTACCGCAGCTATTTTCGAGGTGGCCAATTCCGCGACAGTAAAGACAGGGCTCTGATTGAACGCCTCCGGGAACGAGCGACAGCCGTTGAGCAGCCTAGGAAGCTCAAAATTGGTTCGGACAATCCCGCGCTCATCGAGCATTTCGACATGCTAAAAGCCGCCGTGGAAAACGTGGCCGATGGTGTGATGGATGCACATGAGGCGGTTCGCGATGAAACCGCGGGATATGCCATTGCTGCAGCACTGACCAACGTCACCTTGCGCGATATGTCCATGATTTTCATTACTACGCAGTTGGCGCAATCAATGGGAGAAATCTGGCGCGAGGCCGCAATCGTCCACCGCGGCAGCCTGCGTGCTAACGCTTTAGCGTGTTTTGCCATCGCAAAGTTCGCGGCTGGGCTGGAGAACTATGCGCAAACAGCTCTCGATGAGGCAGCGGGGGAGCAACCGAATCATTCACTGACTCAGTTGCTGGAAATTGCGGTCGCCAATCAAATTGTGCCGAGGTGCGTTGGCACAATTCTTGGTGCGGCACAAGAGGTGCTGCGCAGGGTATACAAGGTGAAAATGCCGCGTATTGATTAGCGACCCTGCAAGCTGTGCTGCAGTACCTAGCGGTGCGCCGAGTGGGCTCGGTCGCCGAGGTTCTTGGTGTACTCCCATGCATCGGCGACGATGGTTTCCAGCTCCGTATGATTGGGCTTCCATCCGAGCTCGTCCATGGCGCGCTGAGAAGAGGCAATAAGGGTTGCCGGATCACCGGCTCTACGCGGTGCATCCTCAGCAGGAATCGGGTGACCGGTGACCTTACGGCAGGTCTCAATAACCTGGCGAACCGAAAAGCCGTCGCCAGAACCGAGGTTGAAGATACGGTGGGTTCCCGGCGTGTTGGACTCCAGTGCCAAGACGTGCGCATCGGCGAGGTCTTTGATGTGGATGTAGTCACGAACCGCGGTGCCGTCCGGAGTCGGCCAGTCATTGCCAAAGACCATAATCTTGTCGCGGTGACCGAGCGCAACCTGCAGTACCAGGGGGATGAGGTGAGTTTCCACCTCACGGTTTTCGCCAAAACCGCCCCAGGCACCCGCCACATTGAAGTAACGCAAGCTGGTAGCGCCGATGTTGTATGCCTTGGCGTAAGACGAGATGGCGTAGTCCATGGCCAGCTTGGTGGCACCGTAAGGGTTGGTCGGTGCGGTTGGCATGTCTTCGGTAATTGGTGTCTTCTCTGGCTCACCGTAGGTTGCAGCTGTCGAAGAGAACACCAGGTTATTCGTACCGGTATCACGCATTGCGTCGAGTAGCTTCAGGGTTTGGCCCACATTGTTGTGCCAGTAGTCGGAAGGAACCTCAACAGACTCGCCAACAAGCGATTTCGCAGCGAAATGAACGACGCCGTCGAAGCTGTCGGAGGACAGAACCTCGTAGGCCTTGTCCGCCACATCGCCTTCGACTAGGGTCGCGCCCTCTGGCACCGCATCACGGTTGCCAACAGAGAAGTTGTCCAGAATGGTGACGTCGTGGCCAAGAGAAATCAATACTGCCGAGCACACGCTACCGACGTAGCCGGCACCACCAGTGACGAGGAGTTTCATTTGATAATCACCATGATTGCGTGAGACAGAGTATCCGGAATGTCAAGAGAATGATCACCACGGGCGAGAGTCACGCGGCCGGCGGCAACCTCGGCAAGTGCCTCAGTACCCGGCATAATTCCAGCCTTGTGGAGACGCTTCATGTAGCTCTGCTCGACCTGCAGGATTTCGTTAATCTGGACGATCTCAACGGTGTACTCGCCGGGGTTTAGATCGGACAGTCGGCGAACGTTCTCTAACGACTCTGGTGACTGAGTCCCACCGAGGTCTCCCAAACCGGGAATCGGATTGCCGAATGGGGAGCGTGTGTAAGAGTCAAGCACGTCGAGAAGTTTGCGCTCGACCTCGTCACTCATTACGTGCTCCCAGCGGCAGGCTTCGTCGTGAACCTTGTCCCATTCGAGGCCAATGACATCCGTAAGTAGGCGCTCAGCTAGGCGGTGCTTACGCATGACAGCCGTGGCCAGCCTGCGGCCCTCGTCGGAAAGCTGCAAGCTGCGATCTGGGGCAACTACGAGAAGGCCATCGCGCTCCATGCGCGCAACGGTTTGGCTAACGGTCGGCCCCGACTGCTCAAGGCGTTCGGCAATGCGAGCACGCAAAGGAATGATGCCCTCTTCTTCGAGTTCGAAAATCGTACGTAAGTACATTTCCGTGGTGTCAACCAAATCCCTCACGGTTTTCCTCCGATAACACAGTCTTAAAAGTTTTCACTCAAGTATTAGGATAACCACACTTGCGCAAGAAAGATGTTAGGGCTCGCAAATCTAGTGGCTTTGGTGCTGATTAGGCAGCGAAAAGCTTGGTTCGGTGGGCGCTGCTGAGACGGAAGGGAGCGTACGCGATGTCGAAAGTTCGACGTGCAGACGAAAACGCCGACCGCCAGTGTGGATGAAACTCCGGCACGGGGTCGGCATTGAAGTCCAGCTCTATCTCAGGGCTGAAATTAGGAACCCTATCGATGTCACCGCCATGTGGCGTTAGTTTGCGTACTCACGCAGCTTGTCAGCACGGTCACCCTCGCGGAGCTTGGACATAACTTCCCGCTCAATCTGGCGGACGCGCTCTCGAGACAGGCCAAAGTGGCGGCCAATCTGATCCAGCGTGCGGGGCAGGCCATCGTCGAGACCGTAGCGGAGCTTAATAACTTCCTGCTCTCGAATCTCGAGAGTGGACAGAACCTTGCGGACATCGTGGTGACGCAGGGAAGCGACAACTGCCTCCTCGGCATCAGTTGCCTCTGAGTCCTCGATGAAGTCTCCCAGAGGAGCTTCCTCATCAGTGCCCACCGGCATGTCCAAGCTCACCGGGTCGCGGGACTGACGCAGCAGCATCTCAATCTTGGCTTCTGGAATGCCGGATTCCTCTGCCAATTCCTCATTCGTAGCCTCACGGCCGAGTTGCTGGTAGAGCTCACGCTTGATACGAGAAATCTTGTTGACCTGCTCAACCAAATGAACAGGGAGGCGAATGGTGCGCGACTGATCAGCCATACCGCGGGTAATAGCTTGGCGAATCCACCACGTTGCGTAAGTGGAGAACTTGAAACCCTTGGTGTAGTCGAACTTTTCCATGGCGCGGATGAGGCCCAAGTTGCCCTCCTGGATTAGATCCAGCAGAGGCATACCGCGGTTGGTGTAGCGCTTCGCCAGCGAGACCACAAGACGGAGATTGGCTTCGAGTAGGTGGGCGCGTGCAGCCTTACCTTCCTTTGCCAAAATCTTGACATCACGCTTCTTTGCGCGGGTCATTTTCGCGCCGGTCTGCAGCAAATGCTCGGCGTATACACCGGCTTCAATGCGCTTAGAAAGTTCCACCTCTTCTTCAGCGCTGAGAAGAGCAGTCTTTCCGATGCCGTTCAAATACACACGAACCAAATCGGCGGACGGATTGGAGTTATTGCCAGTGCGGCGCCCCTTGTCCCGTGGCTGACCTTCCAGTTCGTCATTTTGAATATCGGCACTCTTCATGAATCTGCCTCCTGGATTTTTAAGTGGACTCGATAACTACAACGCACGGAGTTACGGAAATGTTCCCGTGAAAGTTGATGAATGTCAATAGGGTAATTTTGCCATGCAAATATAATGTTAAGAAAAACTGCCGCGACTAGCATTCTACGAGAACTGTAAAGGGTCCATCATTGACGGATGCGACCTCCATCATCGCTCCAAATTGTCCCGTTTCGACCGTCAAGCCACGATTGCGCAAGTTCTCGACAATTTTTTCTATGACGGGTCCGGCCTCTGGGCCCGGAGCCGCGTCTACCCACGACGGCCGCCGTCCCTTCTTTGTCGCCCCCATCAACGTGAATTGGCTAACAACGAGCACCGGGGCGCCAGCGTCGACAGCGCTGAGCTCGCCATCCAGAATGCGCAGCTCCGCAATCTTGCGGGCCATCGTTTCCCAAGCATCGGCAGTGTCCTCGCGGCCAACACCTACGAGCGCCAAAATGGCGCCGGTATCGCCTCCGTCAACGTGGCCAACAACGGAGCCGTCGACAGTGACTGACGCGGATTTAACTCGGGTGAGAACGGCTTTCATTTACTGTTTATCCTCCAAGAGCTCGGCGGGGAGAATCAGACCATGGCGAACCAAGTCAACGACGATGGGAACTAGGGCGTCCTTGATTGCAGGGACTTCGGACTCATCAAAGGCTCCAAACATTGCCATGATGTCGATGACGGAGCCCAGGGCAGCTTCGGGATGCAGTGCACCCAGGATGGTTGCGACGGACTCATCGATTGAGTGTGTCCAGGCGGGGCCGTCGGTGCGTGAGATGCGCGTATCGAACTCAGTGAAGCCCTGGCCGCTGTCGACGTCGGCAAGCGAAACGCGTTCTAAGGCGACGCCGGGTCGCACAGTAAAGGCAGCTTCGAGGATGGTGTTAGCAGTTTGTGCGCGAAGCCATTCGGCGCGGCCGAGATACTCCTGGGCTTCGGCGCCGAAGGGAGCGGCCAAAGGCTGCGGCATTTCTTCGCACACGGCGGAAGTCGGGCCGGCAATGCGTTGGACTGTGATGTAGCCGAACCCGATGCCTGTCACGCCGCTGTTGCGGAAGTGCTCCAGCCAGGCACGGGAGCGCTCGCAGCCTTCTGGGCTGCGGGGGTCGATGGACTCGTCTCGAAGCCAGGTGCCGATGTATTCCGCCGGCGTGGCGACATCTCGTTGTGTTACCCACACTTCGAGGCCTTCAGCAGGGAGCCAAGAGGCGATGCGCTGTTGCCAACTTTCGCCTTCGATATGGGCCCAAGCACCGAGCAGATGCGCCGTGCCGCCGTCGGTGAGATGGTCGGCCAGACCGCGGATCATAAGTTCGGTGGCACCGTCCAGATTCAATCCTGAGTCACGGTAAACATGTTCCACACTTGGCAGCCCTACGACGAACGGCGGGTTCGCCACAATGCGGTCAAACTTCTTGCCTGCAACCGGTTCAAACCACGAACCTTCGACGGCCTGCGCCTGGTCGAAGCCATTTGCGGCGAAAGTAGCGCGGGCAAAAAACAGCGCCCGGGGGTGAATGTCCGTCGCGACAATCGACTTTGCATCCGGCTGGGCAAGACTCTGGACGCCACAACCGGCACCGAGGTCGAGTACGGATTCCACCGCCGAGGTCGGCGAAATATCGAGGAGGGAGCGGGAAGCCCGCCCTACGCCCAAGACATGATCGGGTCCAGGAACGTGATCGCTCATAGAGGCATCGCGGTCGGAAAAGACAATACGGTCGACTCCCGCAATCTCGACCGGGCGCACATCGATACACACCTGTGCGTTGGTGGCGGTGCCGGCAAGTATGCCGCTGCCCAGTAACTTGGCTGTCAGCTCAGCCCCAAATAGCTGCTGTGCGTCGGCGAAATCGCCCAGGATGAAAAGACGCAACGCGGTCACAGTGTCCGCAGAAACGCCCTCAGTTTCGGTAAGTAGAACATCGACAACGCCGGGCTCACCGCGGTCCAGCGCGGCCAGTCCCTCGGCGCCTAGGACTCGACGCAGTGACTCGCTGGAAAACTCAAGGCGCCTGAGCGCGGTGGCAAATTCCTCCGCACAGTCGACAAAATCACGAAGCTGCTGATCAGTCGGTGGGGTGAAGGTGGAGGGGGAAAAGGTCATCGTAGGCACTACCTTCGTCGTAAAGCGGGGCGGAGGGGCTAGTTAGGGGAGCTTGACGACGGATCGTCGTCTTCCGGCATATCGATGACATTTGCATCATCGAAGGGGGGTGAGATGGTCTCGTTACCGGACTGCGGCGGTGCGTCGGTGTCTTCGGTACTGGCGGCAGAACCGAGCGCGCGCATCTCCGCTTCCTTGAGGGCGCGCTGGCGTTGCTGCTCCTCCCATTTGCGGTTTTGCTCGCGTACAACTCCAGGCTTGTAGACGCGCGGCTTACGCTTGTCCGCGGGTTCTCCAACGCCATTGGCGATAACAACCGCGATCCACGGCATGGGTACGGAGACGACCATGAGAATCGCTGCAATCCACGGCACATCCCACCACAGATAAAAAGCGCCGGAAAGAAGCAGCAGCGGAATGCGAGACCATTGCAGAGCCGCGTAGACGTGGCGGCGGTGGTCATAGTTGCGAATCCGAGAGCCGCGGGCGTCGGTAATCAACGCCGCGTCTTTCTTGCGTCGCCGGGAACTTCCGCGTTTCGGCAGCGCGGAGTCGCGACGGTCATTGATTCGCGCCATGGTTGTCTAGCATACGCCTGTGGCGTGGGGTCGTCTCAACTAGCTATGTCCGTTGCAGCCGCATGCTCGCGTAGTCGTAGCGATGTTGTGGATGGCTGTGGAAGGCAGCAGTCAGCAGCGGCCAGCACCTGGGGCACTGGGCATAATTTGACCGATGGGGCACAATTGGAATCTGTGAGCACTCCATTGAAGACGACAAAGACGATTGAACGCACCGATACCCGCGTCGATGAGTCGACGAGGGACGATACCCCGAAGTTCTTCCATTACGTCAAGAAGGACCAGATCGTGAACTCCGCGGTCAACGGCTCCTACGTCGTTGCTCTGTGCGGTGAAACCTTCCCTGTGAAGAAGTCAGCGAAGCCGGGTTCACCGGTATGCCCTGACTGCGAGCGGATTTACAAGTCCCTGCGTCGCAAGTGAGCGGGCTTCGTAAATGGCAGCAGGAGGCCCTCGACAAATACCTGGCGACTAACCCCAAGGACTTCCTTGCAGTGGCGACACCGGGCGCAGGTAAGACGACCTTCGCCTTGCGTATCGCCAGTGAGTTGCTGTCGCGCCGGATCGTCGAGCGCATCATCGTCGTAGTTCCCACTGAGCACCTGAAAGTGCAGTGGGCTGCTTCCGCTGCTCGTTCGGGGATTGCGTTGGATCCCAAATTCACCAACGCCAAGGGTGTGGTAAACCCCTCCTACCAGGGAATTGTTGTGACCTACGCCCAAGTCGCAGTGCATCCGTTTAAGCACCATGCCGTAGCCACCGCTCGGCCGACATTGGTGATTCTGGACGAGGTGCACCATGGCGGCGATGCCAAGAGCTGGGGCGACGGTATTTCCGAAGCTTACGGCGATGTCGAACGCCGCCTGTGCCTAACTGGTACGCCGTTCCGCTCCGATGACGCGGCGATTCCGTTTGTTCGCTACTCGCCGGACGGCGATGGTTACTCGCGTTCCGTCGCCGATTACACGTACGGCTATTCCAATGCGCTTGCCGACGGCGTCGTGCGCCCAGTGGTCTTTTTGGCTTATTCCGGTGAAGCTCGCTGGCGTGATAGCGCGGGTGATGAGTTCGCTGCGCGACTGGGCACCGTGATGAGCCCAGAGGAGACCACGCGTGCTTGGCGCACCGCGCTTGACCCAAAGGGCGAGTGGATGCCATCTGTGCTGCGGGCAGCGCACACCCGTCTCTCGCAGATGAGGCAGCATATCCCGGACGCGGGTGGTCTGGTCATCGCCTCCGATGCGGCAACTGCTCGTGCGTACAAACGCATTCTCGAGCAGATTGCCTCTACGCCGGTGGCGTTGGTGCTCTCGGATGAACCGGGCTCGTCGGAACGAATCAAGACTTTCTCCGAGTCCACCGATGAGTGGATGGTGGCCGTGCGCATGGTCTCCGAAGGCGTGGACGTGCCGAGGCTGGCGGTCGGCGTGTACGCGACCAGTTCCTCGACTCCACTATTCTTCGCGCAGGCTATCGGACGATTCGTGCGAAGCCGCATGCCAGGGGAGACTGCTTCGGTCTTCTTGCCGTCGATCCCGGTGCTGCTCGACTTGGCCTCGCAGATGGAGGTGCAGCGCAACCACGTGCTCGGCAAGCCGGATCGGCCTTCGGAAGGCTGGGAAGATGACTTGGTCGCTGAGGCCAATCGCCGCAAGGATGAGCCCGACGAATTGCTGCCGGCCTACGAATCCATTGGCGCGGATGCTGAACTTGACTACCTCATCTACGACGGCTCCTCCTACGGCACCGCAACCGTTGCCGGTTCCGCCGAAGAGGCCGATTATCTGGGTTTGCCAGGGCTTCTCGACGCCGATCAGATGCGACTCTTGCTGCGTCAGCGGCAGGATGAACAGCTTAAAGCCGCCAGTGCCCGAGAGAAGGAAGCCCGCGAGGAGGCGAGGGAATCGTCGTCAAGCGGGGGCGAAGGGGGCGCGGTGCACCGGATTGAGGGATCAGCGTACCCAAGGCCGCAGAAGGTGGCCAGTGAGGTGTTGCCGAAGTTGCGGAAGGAGCTCAATACGCTGGTGTCGATGACAGCGGCGCGGACAGGTAAGCCACATGGTCAAGTGCATAACGAGGTTCGGCGCGCCTGTGGTGGCCCGCCGACTGCGCTATGTACGGAGGAACAGTTGCGTGATCGCATCAGCTACCTGCGTAATTGGTAGGGTTTCAAACGAACTGAGCAATCTATGGTGGAGAGAAGAATGTCGGCAAGCAGTGATAAGTCGAGGCCGTCAGAATTGACCGGCGGTGGTTTGTCAGCTGTACCAGGCAATGACGGTCGGACTATTGGCGTGCTGGCACTGATCTTTGGCGTCGGCGGACTCTTGATGTCCTGGATGATTGTTGGTGGCATCCTCGGTGTCTTTGGCATTGTTCTGGGCATCATCGCGATGGCGAAGGCAATGAGTGCCAAGAAACGCGTGCAGGCAGCCGGGGGAGACGCGGTCATCAGCGGTTCGTTCGGATTGGGCGTGGTCGGCATTGTGACGGGTATTGCAGCCGCCGTGGTGTCGCTGATGCTGTATTCGTCGACATCAGATGCGATGTCGAAGTGCGAGAAGTTCGAGCGCACCTCTGGAGAGTATGCCGAGTGCATCTCTAAGCAGATGGGTACTGATCAGCCAAAGAAGCAATCGGAGTGAGTTCGGAAGCGACATCAATGGCGGTCTTACTTTGTGCCCGGAGTTTTCGGTCAACGCCAGATACGCAATCAGGAAATGAGCTAACCCCGTAATCCACCCCCGAAGCCCAACTGCCTGCAGTTTCGGCCGGGGGTTTCTTAGTGAAATCTCATATTTGGCCGAGTGTTGGTAATGATATTGGTGTCAGAAAGTACCCACATTTGGCATCCCCTACATGCGGTAAACGTTTGAACATGCGTGCAATACAGGATGTCTGCTGATTATTAAATAGGAGCGTGAATCGTGGCAGCGACATCTACGCGCGACAACTCCCCGGAACTGTCACCTGGCCAACAAGACCGTGGATACCTCAGCCGAGAGCTTTTCCGTAAGCGCACCGGTCTAGGACTCGGTATCATCCTGGCCCTGCTCGTGTACTTCTTTATGCCGGCTGAGCTCGATCACAACCTGCGTGCAACCGCAGGTGTAGCAGTGCTTATGGCCGTGTGGTGGATGTCCGAGGCTATCCCGATTGCCGTTACGGCTCTGCTGCCGCTGGCTCTATTCCCGATTCTCAACCTCGCGGAGATTAAGGATTTCTCGGGCAAGTACACAGACCCGACCATCTTCCTCTTTATGGGCGGCTTCCTGTTGGCGCTGGCGATGCAGCGTTGGAACCTCCACAAGCGCGTCGCATTGTGGGTTCTGGTGCTCATGGGGTCGTCACCAAAGATGCTGATTCTCGGCTTCATGGTGGCTACTGGCTTCCTGTCGATGTGGGTCTCCAACACGGCCACGGCCGTGATGATGCTGCCAATCGGTGTGTCCGTCCTGAGCCTCATTGTCCGAATGCTGCACGATGAAAAGGTTGCTGCAGAGGATACGGGCTCTGCGAGTGAATCCGTCGCTGAAACCCCCGGTGGGGATGCGCTGGAGGAGGCCGAGGAGTCGTCGTCAAGCTATGACCCGATGCCAAAGTCAAACTTCGGTATCGCGCTGATGCTGGGTATCGCTTACGCGGCATCGATTGGTTCGCTGGGCACCATTATTGGTACTCCTCCGAACGCTATGCTGGCGGCCTACATGGCGGAGCAGGGAGTCAATATTGGGTTTGGCCAGTGGATGCTGCTCGGTGTCCCGGTGGCGGTTGTGCTCATGCTCTGTGCATGGTTCCTGCTGACAAATGTTCTGTTTAAGCCGGAGATTACGCATATTCCAGGTGGGCGCGAACTCATGCGTGACGAGTTGAAGCGCCTTGGCCGTATGTCGACTGGAGAGCGCCGAGTGCTCCTGGTGTTTATCGCGGCGGCACTGGCGTGGGTCTTTGTTCCGGTGCTGCTGCCCGACACCAAGATTGCCGATGCGGTTATCGCAATGACCGTGGGTATTGCGCTGTTCATTATTCCGGGCGGTCCTGATGGCGTTAAGCTTATGCGTTGGGAAAATGCGTTAGAGCTGCCGTGGGGCGTGCTGCTGCTGTTCGGTGGTGGCCTCGCACTGTCCTCGCAGTTCGGTGCCTCTGGGCTGTCGGACTGGATTGGCGAGCAGCTGTCTACTCTCGGCTGGATGCCAGTGGCTGCACTCGTGGTTGTCGTCGGCGCCGTTGTGCTGTTCCTGACCGAGTTCACCTCTAACACCGCGACGGCCGCGACCTTCCTGCCGCTGGTTGGTGCGATGGCAATCGGTCTGGGCCACGACCAGATGATTTTCGCCGTTCCAGTTGCACTGGCAGCTACTTCGGCCTTCATGATGCCGGTTGCAACACCGCCGAACGCCATCGCCTACGGCTCCGGCTACGTCAGCATGGACAACATGGTCAAGGCCGGTGTTTGGCTGAACGTCGTCGCACTGATCGTGATTTCTGTGGCATCGCTGACGCTGCTGCAGTGGGTATTCGGCGTCGTGTACTAGCTGGGTATGTAGTAGCCCGTAGTGGATGGTGGGGCAGCGCGCTGAACCGCCACCGGACTGCTTCGCCTAGCGTTGCTCAGATACTCCTTCGCCCCGTTCCACTTCGGTGGTCCGGGGCTTTTGGCTGCAAATGTGAAACTGTGTGAGTTTATGACACTTTCAGGCCATTTTTCAGGCGGTAGGGTCAGGCGGTCATTGCATCATGGATAACACCAGAGATTACCTCCCGGGGAGTTAACCCGTCGAGCACTACCCGTGGCCGGTTATTCAGCAATGCTTCCGCCTCGGCGACCTCTTGGTCGGTGACATCGGTAAAGTTGGTGCCTTTGGGGAAATAAAACCGGATATCCCGGTTCATCCGCTCATTGCTACCTCGCTGCCACGGCGAATGCGGATCGGCGAAAAACACCTGGATATTCTCCGCGACAGAAAACTCGGTGTGTTTGGCAAACTCCACTCCCTGATCCCAGGTCAACGTCGAAATCGTGGTGTCCATCGACTCTTTGAGCCGACGAATCATCCGTACCATCACCTCATTGACACTGGCGGCAGTATGGTCAGTGCCGAGTCTGCCGAGCAGCACAAACCTGCTGCGGCGTTCCACCAACGTCGCTAAAGCACTGGTGCCATCTGCGCCAATAATCAAATCGCCTTCCCAATGACCGGGTACCGCACGATCATTGGCTTCGGCTGGGCGAAGTGAAATATTGGCATCATGAGTCCAGCGTTTTCCACGTGGCTTGGGCACCCCGGCTAAAAGCGAGCGGGGTTTACGCCCTGGCCGGGTAGTCCGGCAGGACTTTTCAAACACAAGTTCTTTGCGCAAGCTGCCTGCCCCTTGTACGTAAAGGGCCTGGTAAATCGACTCGTGGCTAATAGTCATGGACGTATTATC
>NZ_JVOW01000011.1:0-54481 GCF_001055995.1 Corynebacterium sp. 239_CJEI
GGGGGGTGTCCCTATGTTTTTGTCAAGTGCCAGACCGATGTTGACGAGCACAGTCTTGGGAGTAGTTTCTTAGGCGTGCCTAGGAGCCGGCCAGCGTGTGCTGGTCGGCTTCGTCTTTGGGGCTTTATGCGGCGACGGGGCGTGGCGGGATTTCGCGGAAGAACTCCTTGTTTTTCAGCATCGCGTAGATGACATTGCATCGGCGTCGTGCCAGGCAGATGACTGCTGCGTTGTGGCGTTTTCCTTCAGCGCGTTTGCGTTCGTAATACCGCCGTGACGGTTCGTGGCTGCGGATAACTGCGAATGCGGAGTAGAACAAGGCGTTTTTCAGTCGTTTATTGCCTGACCGTGCCGGGAATTCACCTCTGATCGACGAACCGGATCGTCTAGTCACGGGTGCTATTCCAGCATAAGCAGCTAAGTGGCCAGCACTAGCGAAGTCGGAGCCATCACCGATCGCAAGAAGGATCTGCGCTGCGGTCTTGATGCCGACTCCGGGCATACTCATCAAGACCTCACAAAGAGGGAAATCAGCGAGCATCTCTTCAACCTGCTCAGCAATGGTGTTTCGTTGCTCTTTGAGGGCCTGGATGTTTGCAGCCAGTTGAGGAATTACTAACTCGGCGGCATCGCTTCCAGGCACGGTGACTGTTTGAGCTTTCAGCGCTGTAAAAATGTCGTCTACCAGCGGGGTGGGGTCTTTACGTGTGCGCTTGATCATCCAGTTCAACACTCGTTGGTATCCGGCTCTTTTTAGCCCCTGCGGTCCCTTGTAATGGATCAATAATTCCAGGATCGGCGTGCGAGTCAGGGTGCTACCAGCAAAAACTCGTTCCAGGCTGGGGTAGATCTGGGTGAGGACACTGCGAAGCCGATTGACAGTGCGAGTGCAATCGCGGGCGATGTCATCATCGAAGCCGGACAGCATCTTTAGGGCGGAGAGTACCTCATCATTGCGGTCGACGGCACGTAGCGTGTGGGGCATTGTGCGGGCGGTGTCGGCGATGATGAATGCGTCGCGTTTGTCTGTTTTTGCACGTCCCGGATAGAGATCTGCAGCTTTGCGCATCGCAAGACCTGGCAGGTATCCGACTTCGCAACCGCAGTCCCGGGCTACAGCAATCGGTAGTGCGCCGATGGTGTTGGGTTGGTCGACGATCACGAGCACGGTGCCAAGCTTCTGAAGCTGGTGAAAAACGCCTGCTAGTTCGGATTCGAGTTGAGGCAACGGTTTGTCGAAGACCTTGTTGCCATCACGGTCTAAGGCGCAGGCGTGGTGTTCAGATTTGCCGACGTCTAACCCAAGGAATATGTCGATGGAATGCTCCGGAGACATGATGAGCTCCTAGAAAACGAGATGGGTATGGCGTTGTTCCAGTCGCTGGTGTCATGACCTTCGTTGCAAGCACCCACGTTACAAAGAGACCTAGTTTAAAACTGGCCGTGTCCCTATCAGCTGTCATCGAAAGTCCTGGCACCCGGCGGCAACACCCCCCGGATTATGGAAACTACAGGGCAGGTAAGCCATACCGGACCAGCGACTATCCCCATTATCGGGGACACTCACAAGGTAACGGGCTAGTGAAAACAGTGACCGTCGGCACCAAAAAAATATGGCCAAGCCGAACCATCAAAGAATGGCAACTACTCGGAGGCCCCTATGTCATCGATGACACATCAAACATTCAGAACCGCATCACCTTCAAGGAAGAGCCGGGGAAGTCTGCTGTGGCGGGGTTCTTCACCCGAAACGTTGCAGAAGACATTTGGGTGATGGGCGAAGGCAGTTCCGAGAAACTGCAATGTAAGTCCTGGGCAGACCACCGCACGGGAACACGCGTGTTTCTGGATATGGCTGGGAGCCTGCATGACTACGGTCTCAGTCGCCGCAAAAATGCCTATTTCTATAAGGCGATTTGGGAACCGGAACCAACCACCTAGCCCCCGAGCGGGGCTTTTTTCATACCCAAAAAGGGAGGAAACAGCATGGCACGCTACCACCCACTAGCCGAAGGAACCGGCACCCTCAGCTCCGGCTATGGGCCACGCTGGGGTACTCACCACAACGGCCAAGACTACGCAGCGCCCCTAGGTACACCGATCTACGCAGTCGCAGATGGGGTAATCATCGAGGGACGCGACCGGGCACCAGGCAGCGTCACCGGGTTCGGAAACTGGGTCTGGCAAGACTCACAAAAAGAATGCGGCAAGGACTTCATCTACGGGCACATGCGGCACGCAGACATCCTCGTCCGCAAAGGAGACCGAGTTAAAGCCGGGCAACTCATAGCCCGCGTCGGCAACGAAGGCCAATCCACCGGCCCACACCTGCACTTCGAAGTGTGGGGTTCGCCGGGGCGTATCGGCGGGAAACACGAAAATCCCGCCACTTGGCTGGCAACAGCTACGTGGCTCAACACAACCACCGCAAAAAAGGAGGAAACCATGTCAGACAACGCCGTCGACATCGACAAACACCATCTCATCACCTTTGGTAGGTCAACGCCCCTGCCGAAGAAAATCATCATCGTTCACACTACGGAGAACACTCCGGGCACGTCCTCGCAGGCAATCCTGGACTACCAGGTGCGCACGCGCACGGGGTCGTATCATCGCCTTGTTGATGCGTCTGGCAAAATCACGCTCGCTAATACGGATGATTGGCAAACGTGGTCAACGGGCAATAAGGGCAACGACATCGCCCTACACGTCAGCTGCGTGGCGCAGGCGAAAATGACCCGCGAGCAATGGCTAGCACAACCGAAAATGCTCGAGGGCGTCGCCCGCGTCATCGCGCACTGGTCGAAGAAATACGGCATCCCACTAGTGAAGCTCTCACGCCAGGAACTCGGCGCAGGCAAGCACGGTGTCGCCGGTCACCTGGAAGCGCAGGTATGGGGCAACACCACACATTGGGATCCCGGCTATCACTTCCCGTATGACGTGGTTCTGAAGCGGGCAAAGGAAATCAATGAGGGTAAATCAGCCCCGGCTGTGTCTATCCCGCCGGCACCGGCTCCGAAGGCTCCGATGACGCTGGATACTCCGTGTAAGTCGCATGTTGCAGGCTCTAAGCATGTTGCACCGCTGGCTGATTACATCATGTACATCGACCGTGGCGTGTATGAAGGCCGTCATCAGATTGACCAGGTTCTTGCTGCTACAGAGCGCATTGAGAAGCAGAACGCGGAGATTCTGGCGCTGCTGAAAGAAGGTAAGAAGTGACTACTGTTTTTGTTGACCTTGTGAACTTGGACGGTTCGCGCCCGGAGGGCACGCTGCGGTTTAGTCTGGAGCGGCTGGTTTTGGGCGACCCTGACATTGTGCCGTCTGCGGTGGAGGTAAAGATTCGTGACGGCAAGGCTCGTGTTGAGAACCTGTTGCCGGGGGCTATGCGGGTGCGTGTGAACGCGGGGTGCTGGTCAAAAGACTGGCAGGTCACTATCCCGGCTGAGGGCGAGCATGACCTGCTCGACCTGTTGGAATGGCAGGCGGATGAGTTTCAGGAAACCGTGTGGGCGGAACTCGCGAAGCGGGTTGAAGCGTTGGAGAACACCCCGGCTGTTGACCTCGCCCCGCTGGAGGACGCGACCCGCGACCTAGGCAACCGCGTGACGGTACTGGAGGGCAAGCCGGACCCGAAGCCGTTCGACCCCACAGAGCTCAAAACCCAGCTCGCAGAACTACGAGCACACTTCACGCCCGTAAACCTAGCCTGGCTCGACGGGCCAGGAGACGACCTCGACCCAATATGGAGCACAGGTGCGACACCATCAGTAGTGCAGCACGCAGGCCGAGTAAACATCGACATCCTTGTTACTGCTGACATCGAAGGTACGCTGCGCGCGTTAGACGGGCTGCAACTCCCGCATTTCCCGAAGGTGTCAGCATTCTCCGGCGACAGTGTTTCCTTCGCCTCTGTGAGGCTATACGCCAGAGCGAAGTTTCCTGAGGAGCTGGACCCGGCCGCAATTCATCTGAATAGCCGATCTGGGATTTTGTCATTCCGCGTAGCGCTGGATGATGTTTTGGCTGTGGTGAAGGAAACCGGGTCGAACCGCATGACCCTGTCCACGTTCTACTACACGAACGACCTTCCACCAGAAACCACCGACTAGGCACCCCGCCCGGGGTGCTTTTCTTTTGCCTGCGCCGACCGGCGTGGGCATTTTTCTATGCCGTTTAGGAGGCACAATCATGGAAACCATTCGCAATCTTGTCCCAGCGTCCGCTCGCGCCAGCTGGTACGCGGTAGCGTCCGCTCTCGTAGCAGCGCTCGTATCTTGGGGTGTCCTGGACGACACCGCAGCACCAGCCATCACCGGCGTGGCCATCGCCACCGTCACCCTCATCTTCGCCCTCCTGCACTCTGACACACCATGGCGCCAAGCCGTCTACGGCCTCGCAGCAGCGCTCGGTGTCCTCGGCGTGTACCTCGGCTGGGGAAGCGAAGTGCAGATGGACGCGCTACTAGCGGTCATCGCCCCGGTTCTCGGCCTGGGAACCGCTGCAGCGACCACTAACCCCGGTGAGTACGTAGGTGAGCATCGCGTCGATGAAAATCATCACTAACCCCCGCGTCCTCTCCGCATTCTGGGCAGCATGGGCATGGCTCGCAGCAGCAGCCTACTGGGGCACAACCCCTAGCCAACTTGACCCAGTAGCGCGCCTAGTACCCGGGCAGCATATTTTCCTCGTCTGGATAGCCACCGCCACCGTGCTGACGCTCGGCACCGTATGCAGGCACCGGACGATAGGCAGGTGGGCGAGAATCGTAGGGCTCATCATCACCACCTGGCTCCTACTCGCCTGGGCAACCGCCTACATCTACGAAGGCATACACGCAGGCAGCAGAATGTGGGTGAGTGGCAAAAACTACGCCTTCCTCGCCCTCGCAGCGATGGCCACAAGCCCTGTCATGGGACGCAACACCCGGAGTCGACATGAAACGGAGGAGTAGCCCCGCATGGACCCCACGATCATCGTTGGGCTACTCGCCCTCGCAGGCACCGCAGTCACCGCATACGGCGGCTGGGCAGGCAAGAAAAGCGACAAGCAAGGCGTATTCACAGACGATTTAATGCAGCGCGTCACCGACCTCGAAAAAAGCATGAAAGAACTCCGCACGGAGTTCGACGCCGAACGAGGGTTGCGTATCCGGTGGGAAAACCACGCCTGGGATTTAACGAGGTCGTTAAAACGCAGCCTAGACGCACTCCACGAAATCGCCATCTGGATAGGCGCGGGAGCAAAACCCCCACCGCCTGATGTGCAGCAGACGATAGAGGAAATTGAGGAAGCGATTAAAAGCATTGATTAGGTTTGCCCCTGCTGGCTTGAGCTGTTCGGAAATCCCGAACAGTTGGCCGGTGGGGGCACCTTTTTCATGCCCGGAAACGGCACGACATTTCCACGACATACGGCACTGTTTGGGGCTGTATCCGGCTGTATTAGCGGGGGTAGTTGAGTAGGGTAAACCCCCGCCCGAACACGGAAAACACCAGTTCAAGACGGGGGTAGAAAAGCGCCCCCAGAAGGATTCGAACCCTCGACCAATCGGGTAGAAGCCGACTGCTCTGTCCACTGAGCTATGGAGGCTAGCTAAGAAAAGCATTGTAGCGTCTCTAATGTAGCCAATCACAACCGGTTCTGTTCTAGGGACTTTGGTCGCTAAGCTTAGGGCTATGACTGCCACGACCAAGGCCGAGACCTCTCCGCCTGTTAGCAAGGATAAGAAAGTCCGTAAATCTGCTGGTTGGTACGTTGTTTTTGTACTTATCGGCGGCGTTCTAGCTGGTTTGCTCTCGATGGCGTTCAACATGGATTCGCGCGCCACGTTGGGTATTCCCGATCCCGGCACAATCACCACCTTCGGGTTCCCGTTCGCGAAGGCGGCCGGTGAGCTGCTCGCCTGCCTCGGTGTCGGTTCGTTTATGCTCGCCGCTTTCGGTACGAAGCAGCGTGCCGACGGCACTTTGGGCCTCGACGGCTACACGGCATCCCGCACGGGTATGTGGGCCATGCTCGGCTGGGGCCTCATGGCGCTGATGGAGATTCCGCTGGTGCTCTCCGATGTGTCGGGCCAGCCGCTGTCGACGACGATTCAGCTGAGTAACTGGGCTGTGTCGTTGGAGCAGACCAAGGAGGGCTTGGCGTGGCTGTGGGTAGCTATTTTTGCGGGCATTGTGGCGCTTGGTTCATCGCTGACTCGTAAGTGGATTTGGCAGCCGGTGTTCTTCGCCATCAGCTTGGTGTCGATGATGCCGCTGGCGGTTGTAAGCCACAATGCCTCCGGTGGTGCCCATGACTACGGCACTAACTCCTACATCTGGCACTTGACCTTCACTGTGTTTTGGGTCGGCGGTTTGATGGCGCTGGTTGGCCACGCGCGTCGTCGCGGTGAATGGATGCCAGAGGTAGTGAAGCGCTATTCTTTCGTGGCGTTGGTGGCTTTCATCGCCATGTCTGCCTCCGGCTTCATTAACGCAGCCATCAACATTGACTGGTCTGACCTGGTCAGCAACAACTACGGCATCATGGTGCTGGTCAAGGCCGTTCTCACTATCTTGCTGGGCCTATGCGGCTATGTGCACCGCAAGATCACCATTCCGGAGATTGAGCGCGCTCAGTCGAATCGTCCATTCTGGCGTCTGGCCATTGTCGAGGTCATCATCATGGCGCTGACAATCGGCGTTGCCGTAGCTCTGGGCCGTACTCCGCCGCCACCGAATTTCTCTGAGCAGGCCGGCGGTGAGGGCCTGCCGTCGATTACGCAGATGCAGGTCAAGCTAGGTTACAACCTGGAGATCCCATTCGGTTGGGAGGCCATGTTCACGCAGTGGCGCTTTGACATCTTCTTCGGCTCTGCCGCCATCATTGCCGCGTGGATTTACTTGTACTGGCTCTACTTGCTGAAGAAGCGCGGCGGTACCTGGCCGCTGTCCAACACCCTGTGGTGGCTCGCCGGCTGTGCCACGCTGCTGTTTACTTCGTGCAGCGCGCTGGGCGTGTACATGCCGGCTCTGTTCTCGGTTCACATGATCGCCCACATGCTTTACTCCATGGGCATTCCGGTCATGCTGGTCCTGGGCGGCCCAGTTACGCTCGCGCTGCGTGCGCTGAAGCCGGCCGGCCGCGATGGTCTGCCTGGTATTCGTGAGTGGCTGGTGGTCTTCATCAACAACCCGGTGTCGCGTTTCCTCACGCACCCGGTTGTGGCAACGGTGCAGTTCGTCGCGGGCTTTTACCTGCTCTACATGACACCGATTTACGACTTCCTGGCTGATGAGCACGCGGGCCACGTGTTCATGAACATCCACTTCTTGATCTCCGGTTACATCTTCTACTGGGTCATTATCGGTGTCGATGCTGCACCACAGCAGATTGAGCCGTCGGTCAAGCTGGTCACGCTGATGGGGTCGTTGCCGTTCCACGCTTGGTTCGGTATTTCGCTGATGCAGTCGCAGCAGGTGCTTGCCGAGACCTACTACGCCAGCCTGGATCTCCCTTGGGCAGTGAATCTCCTGGAAGATCAGAACGTTGGTGGTGCCGTCGCGTGGGCTGCCGGTGAGGTTCCGCTCTACATCGTCACCGTTGCGCTGTTTGTACAGTGGCGGCGTTCCGATGAAAAGGATGCAGCCCGCTACGACCGCGTCGCGGACCGCAACAATGATGAGGAGTTGGCCGCTTACAACGAAATGCTCGCTCGCATGAGCCAGCAGGTCGGTGTTGGCGGCGAGGATGAGCGCGATTACTACACCTCGGAGGTTGACGCGCAGCATCCGGTGCACATGGATAATCCGATTGATGCCTCGAAGAGGCGCGGAAGGTAGCGTCGTTAAGCTGATTTTGCATGCTTGACGACGAGGATTGCCGCGACTTCGCCCCTCAACTTCATACGTAGCCTGTGGATAGTTGTCTTTTCGACAAACTTATCCACAGGCTTTTTATGTACCTCTTTCATTTGTTTCTCGAAGCCGGAAAAGTAATTGGCACGGCACGAATGAGACACCTTCGAATTATTCGGCCGCAGTAGGTAAACGCTTTCTTTGGGGGAGGAGCCCGATGTCTGAGGCAGTTATTACCGTGGTGGGCAATGTGGTCCATCATGTGGAAAATCGAAATACCAATTCTGGGGCAAAGGTCTGCAAGTTTTCTGTGGCATCCAGCAAGTCATGGAAGGGGGAGAATGGTTGGGAGCAGTCGGAGACGTCATATTTTGATGTTGAATGTTGGGGCAAGCTCGCCGAGAACGTGAATAACACGGTGTGGAAGGGCCAAGCCGTCATTGTCCACGGTCACGTTCGTACGGATCGCTGGGAGGGCGATGATGGTACGAAGCATCAGCGCCAGAAGATCATTGCTAAGGCGGTAGGTCCGAATCTGCGCCGTCACCTGGCAACGGTGAAGACTATGACTGAGAAGCCGCATGAGTCGCCGACTGGTCTTGGTGAGTCATCGACTGGGGATTCGGAAGCTTCGGTTACTGAGACAGTTGCGTCTCAGGCCGGGGCCGTGCGCACCTTCACTGCTAGTACGGGCGGCGCTGGTGAGGCGGGGAACACAGGTGCAGCTAGTTCGGAGCAGCGAGAAATGGCTGATGCAGGAGTCAGTGCGCCGTTCTAACCCAGGAGCCAGTACATCGTTGTAGAGCGGAATGAGGGGGAGCCGCTGAAAGAGCGGAAAGAGGGGAGGGGTAATTACTGCACGTGAGGTGACGCTGCTGAGAAAGGGGAGGGATCGCATACGATTCGGCAGCGTTATCTCGCAGCTAGTTTTGCTAGGAGCCTGGCAGAGATTTTGGTGGGAAAGGATTGCGGGTACGCCCATGTAGATTGTGCCTTTTGGTTCCTATGCGTAACCTCTACAGGGATTGCTTATTTCCTTTCTACGAGGGGACGAAATTCCACCATGGGTGAGTTCATCTACCAGATGAAAAACGTGCGCAAGGCGCACGGCGATAAGGTTATTCTCGACAACGTCACCATGGCGTTTTACCCGGGCGCAAAGATCGGCGTGGTCGGTCCGAACGGCGCAGGTAAGTCGTCGATTCTGAAGATTATGGCTGGCCTTGATCAGCCGAGTAACGGTGAAGCTTTCCTGGAGCCGGGCGCCACTGTCGGCATCCTGCTGCAGGAGCCTCCGCTGAATGAGGAGAAGACCGTTCGCGGCAACGTCGAGGAGGGCCTCGGCGACATCTTCGAGAAGAAGGCTCGTTTTGAAGCCATCGCCGAGGAGATGGCCACCAATTACACCGACGAGCTCATGGAAGAAATGGGCAAGCTCCAGGAGGAGCTCGACGCCGCTGATGCTTGGGAGCTGGATTCCAAGATTGAGCAGGCAATGGATGCGCTTCGCTGCCCGCCGGCGGACGAGCCGGTTACTCACCTCTCCGGTGGTGAGCGTCGTCGTGTAGCACTGGCAAAGCTGCTGCTCTCCGAGCCGGACCTGCTGCTTCTCGACGAGCCGACTAACCACCTGGACGCCGAGTCTGTGCTGTGGCTCGAGCAGCACCTGGCTAAGTACCCGGGCGCTGTCCTGGCCGTGACTCACGACCGTTACTTCCTGGATCACGTCGCTGGCTGGATTTGTGAGGTCGACCGCGGCAAGCTCTACCCGTACGAGGGCAATTACTCGACTTACCTGGAGAAGAAGGCTGAGCGCCTTGAGGTTGCAGGTAAGAAGGACGCCAAGCTGCAGAAGCGCCTGAAGGATGAGCTGGCGTGGGTCCGCTCGGGGCAGAAGGCTCGCCAGGCCAAGAACAAGGCCCGTCTGGAGCGCTACGAGCAGATGGTGGAGGAAGCCGAGCAGTACAAGAAGCTCGACTTCGAAGAAATTCAGATTCCGACCCCGCCGCGCCTGGGTAACCAGGTTGTTGAGGTCAAGGACCTGGAGAAGGGCTTTGATGGCCGCGTCCTGATCAAGGATCTGTCGTTCACCCTGCCGCGTAACGGCATCGTCGGTGTGATTGGCCCGAACGGTGTTGGTAAGTCCACCCTGTTTAAGACCATCGTGGGGCTGGAGCAGCCGGATTCCGGTGAGGTCAAGGTCGGTCAGACTGTTCAGCTCAGCTACGTTGACCAGGGCCGTGAAAACATCGATCCGGAAAAGACCGTTTGGGAGGTTGTCTCTGATGGTCTCGACTACATCGTGGTCGGCCAGAACGAGATGCCGTCTCGTGCATACCTATCTGCTTTCGGTTTCAAGGGCGCGGATCAGCAGAAGCCGTCGAAGGTTCTCTCCGGTGGTGAGCGCAACCGTCTGAACCTCGCGCTGACCCTCAAGCAGGGAGGAAACCTTATCCTCCTGGATGAGCCGACTAACGACCTTGACGTCGAAACCCTGTCTTCGCTGGAAAACGCACTGCAGAACTTCCCGGGCTGTGCCGTGGTCATTTCCCACGACCGTTGGTTCCTGGACCGCACCTGTACCCACATCCTCGCATGGGAAGGCAACTTCGAAGAGGGCAAGTGGTTCTGGTTCGAAGGCAACTTCGAGGGCTACGAGAAGAACAAGATTGAGCGTTACGGCGAGGAGGCTGCACGCCCGTCGCGTGTCACTCACCGTCGCCTGACCCGCTAATCAGTTTCCCGCGAATCTGATCTTTGCCAACGGCAACGCCCGGAACCGTGTGGACTGGCTCGCACCAGTGCACAGGTCCCGGGCTTTCGCGTTATTTGCAGGTTCGTAGCTCCAGAAAACGCCTATAGTTCTGGGTATGACTGAATCAGCACCATTTCGTACCAACGTCGCTATCCGCTGGTCTGATTTTGATCAGTATGGTCACGCTAACAACACCGCATTCCTGGAATACGCCCAGCAGGCTCGTCTCGACTTTGTGATGCGCGGCCTCGGCGGCGGGGCAGGTATGCCTGCGGCAGTGGTGCGTCGCCTGGAGATTGACTACGTCCGCGCTATCTTGCCGGACACCCAGGAAGTTGTGGTTGAGACCGAGATCATCAACTTCGGTCGCACCTCTTTCACACTCCGCCAGACTATCTCCGACCAGCATGGTCACATCGTGGCTGTGCTCGAAACCGTGATGGTGATGTTTGATCTCAAGACTGCGAAGGCAGTCGAGCTCTCCCCGTCTGCCCGCCGTGAACTGGAGCGTTTTGCAGCTCCCGCAATCGAAGACAACAAGGAAGACCAGGACAAGTAATTCGCCGTGACCACTTCTCATCCCGCTGCCGAGCTGACCTTCGGCACTCCCGATGCCCTGAAGAACCTGGGCGTCCTAGCCCATAAGGCCTACGCCCTCGACGAGAACACGTTGCTTCGCATCCGCGCACGAAAGACCGCCGCCGCCGGTATCAGTTCATCGCCCGAGCCCACCGCTGCGCCAGCAATGTCACAGGTATGGGTGAAGACCCCGATCGGCCCGCTCGCCATGCGCACAATTGCGCTACACGCGCTTCCCGACGACATCATCGTCACTGCCGCGGAGATTAAAGACATCGCAGTGCGTGCCTTTGCGCAGGCAAAATCATCCGACAATGCGGAGGACAAAGAAGCTTCGCTCACCGCGCTGCCGTATCGGGTGCATGCGCAGTCGGCGTCCTCCTGGCCGGGATTCTTGCCAGTTCCGGAAGGATGGCAGGTTGTCGACTATGTTCCGGCCACTGCTTTCCGGACTCTCGAGAAGCAGGGGCGCGCGGTCGCTGTGGAATCTTCCGGCCCCATGGGTATGCCGCCATCTCTGCTGGATCAGAAGGTTCTCACTGTCAGCGGAGAGGCCGGTGAAGCCGCCGTTGACTCAGGGGAGGGGCAGTCGCAGGAGACGTCGAAAAGCGTTGTCGACGTGACCATGCGGGATGTGTTTGCGCTGTGTGCGATGGGCTTCATTCCAGAGCAACCGGATGAAAAAGAGCCGGTGCGCGTGTCCACGAAGGGACGGTGGCACCGGCTGGATGGACGGTTTGGCTCGATCTTTACGCTCGAGTCCTTTGGCGTGCTGCCGCTGCTGAACTAGCGGGGCTGCTGAACTAGCGGGGCAGGAGCCTAATTCCTACTGCGCGTCGAAGCGGTTAATGAGCATGTCAGCGACCTGCACCATGTGGTTCCACATGGCTTCGCGCTGGGGGCGGGGGAGCTCTTCATCGGAAATGTCTGCGAGTGAGGCGCTCATGATCTCCAGCCAGCGGTCGCGTTCGGCTTCGCCGATGGAAAACGGCATGTGGCGCATGCGCAGGCGCGGATGACCACGCTGTTCGCTGTACGAACGCGGCCCGCCCCAGTACTGGACGAGGAACATGCGGAGTCGATCCTCGGCGCCCTCCCAGTCATCGCTGGGGTACATCGGGCCGATGAGGTCATCGGAACGCATACGCGTGTAAAAGCCATGGACGATGCGATTGAAGACATCCTCGCCGCCGACGGAGTCAAAGAGCGTCTGAGAAGTTGTCATGGCACCAAGTCTATCGACTTGATGCCACGAAAACGATAACGGCCAAAGTGCCGGCCGAAATCACTTGTTACTTCGCGTCGAACTCGCGGGCACGAAGAGCGAGCTTCACCAGGAACTGCTGCTCAGAGATGATGCGCTTGACCGGCGATGCAGTCTCGTCGCTGTCGAGCAGACGTTGAGCGGCTGCAATTGCATCATCGCTGATCTCCCAGGTTGGGTAGAAGCCCTCGAGCAGCGTCTGTGCCGTCTCGGAGGAGAACTGCTTCCACCAGCTGTTGGCAACGGCGAAGAAGTGCTCCGACAGCGAGGTCGCCGACTGCTCCGCGTTGATGGTGGCGCGGGAGTCGTCGTCAAGCGCCTGTGCGAGCACCTCACCCGAGCCCGGCGCGTTGAAGCCGGCCAGCAAGTGGCGAATGACAAGGTTCGACGGGGCATCGTTGCCGGAGACCGTCGCCTCTGCCCAGACGCGGGACTTGTTGGCGAGCGTCGGCACGGAGGCGCGGCAGGCGATGGCGGCCTGCGCACCGAGTGCCGAGTTGTCGGTCTTTTCAAGCTTTGCGATGGCTTCCTCGCCCTCGAGACCGGCGGAAACCAGCGGCTTCAGGGCGCGCCACTGCATGTCGGTGTCTACCGTGACAGCTGGGAAACCAGCCTTGTCTGCGTCGCCAGTGTAGATGGCGCGCAGTGCGTCAACGACGTCGCTATTCGACGAGCCCACGGTGGTCAAAGCGTTAACGAAAACCAGGGCGCGGTCGGCGTCGGTTTCCTTCTTCGCGTAGTCCAACAGGCCCTGAGCCAGCAGGTCGCGGCCGGTGGAATCAGCCCACTGTGGATCGGCGTAGACGTTGACGGCGCTGACCGCCTGAGCGATGACGCGCTCCAAGACGGAGAGCTTGTCCTCGCCCGGGATGCCGCGGAGCACCAGGTTGACGAAGTCGCGAGCGCGCATCTGGCCTGCGCGAACCATCTGCCAGGTAGCGGACCAGCACAGTGTGCGTGCCATTGAATCGGTGAAGGCGCCGATGTTGTCGATGACGGTGGCAAGCGAGCCTTCGTCCAAGCGGATCATGCTGTAGGTGAGGTCGTCGTCGTTAACCAGCACGACATCGCCGACTGGGGTGTCGACCAGCTCTGGGACTTCGGTGCGTGCACCACGGACGTCGATTTCCACGCGCTTGGTGCGCTCGAGTACGGCATCCGATCCGGTGCCGCGCAGGTTGTAGATGCCCACGGCGACTCGGTGGTCACGGAGTTCACCAGCACCCGGCTCGGCACCTTCCTGCGTGACTGCGAAGGAAGTGTACTTGCCGTCCTCTTGCTGGAACTCCGGTGCCAAAGTGGTGATGCCGGTGGTGGTCAGCCACTGATCGGCCCAGCCGGACAGATCGCGTCCCGAGGCCTCGGAGAGCGCCTCCAAAAGGTCCGCGAAGGTGGCGTTGCCAAAGCGGTGGCGGGCAAAGTGAAGGCGGGCACCGGCGAGGAAAGCATCCTGACCAACGTAGGCGGCCAGCTGTTTGAGCGTGGATGCGCCCTTGGCGTAGGTGATGCCGTCGAAGTTCTGCTCGACGGTGTCAATGTCGCTGGCATCGGCGGCAATCGGGTGCGTCGACGGTAGCTGATCCTGCTTGTAGGCCCAGGCCTTCTCTACGTTGGCGAAGGTGGTCCAGGCGTGGCTGTAATCGGAAACTTCGACCTGAGCGGCGGCGGCCGACCAGGTGGCGAAGGACTCATTGAGCCAGAGGTCATCCCACCACTGCATGGTGACCAAATCACCGAACCACATGTGAGCCATCTCGTGCAGGATGGTGTCGTTGCGGCGTTCGTAGAGGTAGTGAGTGGGCTTGGAGCGGAAGACGTACTCGTCGCGGATGGTCACACAGCCGGCGTTTTCCATCGCGCCCATGTTGTACTCCGGGCAGAAGATCTGGTCGTACTTACCGAACGGGTAGGGCTCACCGAAATGCTTGGCGTAGAAGTCGAAGCCTTCCTTGGTTTCCTTGAACAAGGTGTCGGCATCGAGGTACTCGGCGATGGACTGGCGGCAGTAGAGCCCCAGCGGAATGGTCAGCTCGCCATCCGGCTGGTGCTCGGCAGGGGTCTCCGGGTGCGGTGCGACAGTGCCGGTCCACGAGTCAGTGACCTCGTGCCACGGGCCCGCACAGACTGCGACGAGATACGTCGACAGCGGAACATCCACCGAGAAGTCGAAGGTATCGGCCTCATTGCCGTGGACATCGGTGGTGGCGCCGGTCTTGGCCACCGAGTTGGAAACAACCTTCCAACCCTTCGGTGCCACGACGTGGATTGAGTACGTCGCCTTCAAATCCGGCTGGTCAAAGCAGGCGAACACGCGCTTGGCATCGGCAGTTTCAAACTGCGAGTACAGGTATGTTTCGCCGTCGGCAGGATCCTGGAACCGGTGAATGCCCTGGCCGTTGTTGGTGTAACGGCAGTCCGCGTCGATAACGACGGTGTGGTCGCCTTCGGTCAGGTCCACGTTAATACCGGTCTCGCTGGCATAACGAGCGGCCTCCGTGGCATCGACACCGTCGATGGTCACACTCTTAACAACCGCATCACGCAGGTCAATAAAGGTGGAACCAGCGCGCTTCGCCGTCAGAGAAATTGTGGTCTTGGAAGCGAATGTTGGTGCGCTGTGCGGCGCGCCAACAGGTGCGGTAGTGAGGTCGAGAGAGATGTCGTAGTGGGACACCTCGAGCATGGCCGCACGGTCGGCGGCTTCGGTCCTGGTTAGGTTCGTGGAAGTCATGCGACAAGTGTAACCACGACCCCGGATTGGAGTCAGACTCCGATTATGCGCGGAATGCATGAATGCGAGCCAAAAAATTCCGCCCTATAGTCGTTGATAAGTCAATCAATGCTTTAGGAGGACTTTCACATGAGCAATCGAGACAAGGTCACTTTCTACTTCGACGTTTCCTGCCCGTTTTGCTGGGTGACATCCCGCTGGATTAAGGAAGTCGAAAAGGTCCGCGACATCGAGGTCGAGTGGAAGCCGATGAGCCTGTCGGTACTCAATGAAGGCCGCGACGAGCTGCCGGAAGAGTACAAGTTCATGATGCAGTGCAACTGGACCCCGGCACGCCTGTTTAATGCAGTGTTCTCCCAGGATGGTCAGGAGGCTGTCGACAAGCTCTACACCGCGCTGGGCACGAAGATTCACAACGAAAACCGCATCGATCGCCACGCGCATGTCGACGAGCCGGAGCACGCATTCGACGAACTGATTAAGGAAGCCCTCGCAGAGGTTGGACTGCCGGAAGAGCGCCTGGCACAGGCCCTGACTACCGAGTTCGATGAGCTCATGCGTGAAAACCACGCAGAGGCCATGAAGGAGGTCGGCAACGACGTCGGCACTCCGGTGGTCAAGCTCAACGACGTTGCCTTCTTCGGTCCGGTGCTTACCCGTATCCCACGCGGCGAAGAAGCCGGCAAGATTTTCGACGGCTCGGTTGCCGTCGCCAGCTATCCGTATTTCTTCGAAATTAAGCGCTCTCGCACTGAGGATCCGCGCTTCGACTAAGAAACCTGTAGCAGCTGGGGCATGCGGCTAAGAAACCTGAGCGGCCCCAGCTTCGGCATTCTGCCCGGTGGAGGCCTGCCGTTCTTCTTCGCTCATGGCAGCCCACCGTGGCGGGATGTAGATGCATGTCGGATCGGATGCCGTGTAATCCCCGGTCAAAGCGTAAGCAGTCGAGCGGGATCCACCGCATACGCTGTGGTATTCACAGACGCTGCACTTGCCGTGCCAATTATCAGGATCGCGGAGAGCCTTAAAAGCCGGCGAGTTGGAATAAATCTCTTGGAAGGGTGTTGCCTTTACATTACCGCAGTGCAACGGCAGGAAACCATTGGGGTAGACGTCGCCGATGTGGTCAATGAAGGCAAAACCTGACCCGGAATTGACGGCCATGGGGGAGCGCGGGCGACGTGGCTTTTCCGGCACAGCACCGAGCAGCTTTGTCGTTTCCTCGGTCAAGTAACGGTAGAGCTCGCCGCCCTCATAGGGTGGCAGCCCCTTTTCCTTCGCTTCCTCCTGCTGCATGACGACGCGCCGATACTGCGGCGCCTCCGTCGTCTTAATGGCAATTCGGTTGGACACATCAGACAACCAGTGCAGAACATCCTCGCGTTCCTCCGGTGACAATGCGCCCAAATCCGCACCGCGACCAGTGGGAACGAGGAAAAAGACGTACCACATCTTGGCCTGCATCTCCATGACGGTCTTCAGCAGCGCTGGCGCCTCATGAATATTTCCCTTGGTCAGGGTCGAGTTAATCTGCAGCCGGTAACCGGCCTCGTTGATGTGCGGAGCCATTTCGAGCGTCTTTTCAAAAGTGCCCGAAAATCCACGGAACTTGTCATGGGTCTGGGCAGTCGCGCCATCGAGCGACATGGACATCGCCTTGCCACCGGCCTCACGCAGTGACTGAATCCGCTCTGGCGTGAGCCGCGGCGTCACCGATGGAGATAGCGACATATTCAGGCCCTGCTCCGTGCCGAATCGCACCAATTCTTCCAGGTCATCACGCTCAAAAGGATCACCGCCGGTGAGCACTACAAGCGGCTTCGGCTTGCTATACGACGCCAAGGTCTCCAGCAGCATCTTGCCCTCGGTGGTCGAAAGCTGGTGAGGATGCGGCTCGTGCTGCGCATCTGCACGGCAGTGCTTGCAGACTAAGCCACAAGCCCGCGTGACCTCCCAAATGACAATAAATGGTTTCTTGTTGATGTCATGCCGAACCGTTCGCACCACCGGTGCGTGATGATTCCCATGGGAGCCATGGGCTTCAGGATCGACTTGGAAGTGAGCTTGCGGCGCAGGAGACACGGTAAAAGCACCCAATTTCCGGTTTCGAAGGCGTGCTGAAACGCAAATACAGTCACTTTTCACCCTATTCGGCTGCGCAGGAGACGTCGTCAAGCAATACCTAAAACGGGTGCAGGCGCCGTGGAATCCGTGGGAACCGCTAAACTTGCTGCCATGCGTATTTACCTTGGTGCAGACCACGCCGGTTTTGAGATGAAGAACCTGATTAAGGCCCACCTGGAGAAGGCTGGCCACGACGTCGTTGATTGCGGCGCTCACACCTACGACCCTGCAGATGATTACCCAGCATTCTGCATTGAGGCGGCTTCCCGTACCGTCGCTGATCCGGGCAGCCTGGGCATCGTGCTCGGCGGTTCCGGCAACGGCGAGCAGATTGCTGCTAACAAGGTCAAGGGCGCTCGTTGTGCGCTGGCTTGGTCGGTGGAGACCGCAAAGCTCGCCCGCGAGCACAACAATGCTCAGCTGATCGGCCTCGGCGGTCGTATGCACTCTGAGGAAGAGGCCCTGGCTATCGTCGATGCTTTCGTCTCCCAGCCGTGGAGCGAGGAGGAGCGTCACCAGCGCCGCATCGACATTCTGGCAGAGTACGAAAAGACTGGCGTTGCCCCGGAGCTGCCAGAAGCTTAAAGGGATTGCTGTTCGCTATCTGTTGATAGGAATAAAAAAGGGGTCTGGTTCCAGAAAACTCTGGGACCAGACCTTTTTTCATGTGTAGACGGAGTAGGAATTGTCGTATGACAAATCAAGAAGCGCATCGCCGAGTAACTGTTGTGCTATTCCCCGGGTTCGAGCTCTTGGACGTATTTGGACCGGTTGGCCTTTTTGGCCATGTCCCAGAGATTGAGGTCGAATATGTCGCCAACATTGCTGGTCCGATAACCAGCGCTCAGGGGGCGCAGGTTATCGCCACACGTTGTGCCACTGACCTCGAAACGGTCGATATTCTTCTAGTTCCTGGTGGAGCCGGGAGTAGAACACTAGTTGACGATGCAGAGTTTTTGGACTGGCTCAACAACCTCGGATCCCGGGCGCGGTTAGTGGCATCGGTTTGCACAGGTTCCGCACTGCTTGCTGCGGCTGGGCTTCTTGAAGGAAAGCGGGCAACTAGTAATAAGTTGGCTTTTGATTGGGCTACCTCGTTCGGAAACGAAGTGACGTGGGTGAAAGCGGCTCGATGGGTTGAAGACGGAGATCGCTGGAGCTCATCAGGAGTCGCAGCAGGTATGGATATGGCTGTTGCTTTAATTAGCAGCATCCTTGGCAAGGAAGCTGGTCGATTCGCCGCCAGAAAAATTGAGTATCGGCCTCAGACAGACGGCACTGTCGATCCTTTTGCGGATTTAGCGAAATAGCGGCGCCGGGCTTTTTCTAAATATCGAAACCGTCGAATCCGCCGTCGAAAAATCCGCCGCCGTCGCCGCCGCCGTCGCCGCCACCGAAGAGGCCGTCGAAGAAGCCTCCGCCGTCGCCTGCGTCACCGGCATCTGCACCGCCGCCACCGAAGTCGCCGCCAAGGTCATCTCCACCGAAATCGTCGCCACCGAAGTCTTCGGCTCCAAAGTCCTCGGTGCCGCCGAAGTCGTCAGCGCCGGTGCCCATGCCGCTGGCGAACTCATCAGCGCCGTAGGCAACACCGGCCATACCGTGGAAGAGGGTAGAGAACAGCAGCATCGAGCCTGCGGTCCAGACACCGGTGCGGAGCGCGGACTTCCACCATGGCTCGGAGTACCAACCGGCCGGAACCGGACGGCCAGCGACACGACCACCGGGGTAGTAGTTCGGAGTTTCCGGGGTGGCGTATGGAGAGGCGGTAACCGAGTGGCCTTCGTGCTCAATGGTGCGAGTTTCGGTCACAGAACCAGCGGCCTTCTGCCCCTCCAGCGGTGGCAGTGTCGGCCCCGCCGGCAGGCCCATAATTTCGCGAGCCGCATTGATGTAGTGCAGGCCCTCCAGCGCCGATTCGCGGGCCATTCGCGCCTGTGCCGGGGTGCGCGCAGTAGAAATCTGCGAGGAAGCGGCATTGTAGCGCTCGGATGCGTCAGCAAGAGCCTGCGTGGAAGCCGAATCGGTGCCAGCCAGGTTCAATACCTGTGAGCCCAGTCGCTCAATCCATCGGCGGGCGTCTGCGACGGCGTCTTCCAATTGATTGTTCTGGCGAGCATCAAAGGCCCTGTTAGAGCGGTTTTGAGCCATCGACGCGATGATAATTGCGCCGCCGACGGTGATCGCGATCAGGATTAAAGCCCCCATGGGCTAGGCCTCCAAAAAGGAAATTGCGGGTACTGCTTGTAATTACTTGAGATAACGCATGTAGAGCGAAAAAAGTTCCCGAGCTTACATATCTGTCCGACAGATGTAGCTCGGGAACCAGGAAATGATTGGGTATGGGTAGGTATCTATGATTCGGCGGAGTCGGTGCTCTTGGTGCGGCTCTTCCGATTGGCGTGCCATGCGCGAACTTCTTCGGAATCCCACAGGGTCAACCCATGAAGCTTCGCGACGGGTTCAGGAGCCTTCTTGCGGCCAGCGTAGCTGGTGAAAGTGCCACGTGCGGTGCCGGAAAAAGCAGCGCATTCGACCGCGGTCCATAGTTCGTGTCCAGTATCGGCATCGATAATGGTGGGCTTCATGGTGCCCAGAGTACCCGTAGCACTGGATCCTGAACAGAGGTCAGAAGAATTTCTGGTCCCCGGACGTCGGCTCAGAAAGTAAAAACCGGGAGCAATGCGCCCGGTTGCGTGGAGGGGATGACGGGAATCGAACCCGCGTCTTCAGCTTAGAAGGCTGACAAGTGGGGTTCCTAACGTGATTTTTGATTTTTTTTGGGGGGGGGGACATCGTCAACAACGGGCCGGGGCTCCGATTCGTTCCAGGGGGAGCGGATTTTTCGCGAACGATCCGGTTGCTCTACTCGGTTGCTTTACGACGACCCCGTCGACGCGCGAAACCCATAATAGTTTGTTTGAAAACCAAAAACTAGGCGTGATGTGTGACATAGGATGTCGGCATGTCAACCAATGTGCCTGCCAATGACCGAACTCTCCATCCTCAGCCGCGCACGTCGCCGCTCGCGAAGCCGTTGCATCACGACGTCGATCTGCGGGGTCTGCTGATCGGCACGGCGTCGGCCGCCGGGCAGATCGAGGGCGGTGACGAGAACAACGACTGGTTCGATTGGGCCCGCGAGCCCGGCAACATCGCCGATGGTTCGACCCCGCTGCGCGCCACCGACCACTGGAACCGGTGGCGGGAGGACAACGAGCTCATGGCGTCGCTGGGTCTGCCCATCGCTCGCATCGGCGTGGAGTGGGCGCGTATCGAACCGCGGCCGGGGGAGTTCGACCATGCGGTGCTGGATCGCTACCGTGAGGAGATTGCCGACCTGCGGGACAAGGGGATTCGTCCGCTGGTGACGCTCCATCACTTCGTCAATCCGCTCTGGTTCGCTCGGCGCGGCGGCTTCACCTCCGATGAATCGCCGGCGGCTTTCCTGCGCTATGCGGAGACGACCGTGCGGGCGCTCGACGACCTCGTCGACGAGTGGATCACCGTCAACGAGCCGAACGTGTACGCCACCCAGGCGCACATGTTCCGCTCGGGCCCGCCGGGCAACCGCTCGTGGGGCGACACGATGGCCGTGCTGCGCAACATGGCGGTGTCCCACATCCGCGGTTACGAGGTCATCCACGGCATCCAGGGGGATCGGGCGAAGGTCGGCATCGCCCACCACGCACGGGCGTTCGCGCCGCGCAATCCGCGCAACCCCATCCACCGCGGCCTGGCGCGGATCAATCGGCATCTGTTCCAGGACATCGTCGCCGACGCGCATCTGGCGGGGAAGTTCCATCCGCTGCTGGGCGGGGCGAAGGTCGGCCGCGGGTTGCCGTCGGGCCGCCACCACGACTTCCTGGGCCTGAACTACTACTCGCGCACGGCCGTCGACAAGTTCGACGACGGCACCTTCGTCGGGGCTCCGGTCAACGACCTCGGGTGGGAAATCCACCCCGAGGGCCTGGTCGAATGCGCCCGCGACCTGAACGAGCGTTTCGGCGGACCGGTCTGGATCACCGAAAACGGCACCTGCGATCTCGGCGATCTGGAGCTGTCGGTCGGTGGCGTGGACGCGGGCGTCGAAAAGCCGAATCCGGCCGGGGACTACGCCAACCCGGACGCCGGGGCTGCCGACCGCAGGCTGGAGTCGTTCCGGCCGCGGTTCATCCTGGAGCACCTGCGGGCCATCGCCGAGTCGGACGTGCCCATCGAGCGCTGGTACCACTGGTGCTTCGTGGACAACTGGGAATGGGCCGACGGCGAAGAGCCGCGATTCGGCATCGTCCACCTGGACTACGAGACGCAGGAACGGACGATGAAGCCGTCGGGCCACCTGCTGGCCGAGCTGGCCCGCACCGGGCGGATCACCCCGGAGCTGCACCGGCGCTACACCGCAGGCCGTCGTTACCCCGTCGCGGACGAACACACCGACCCCAACGTGCGGGCGCAGCCGCCGGAGCCGGATGGGGTGCAGGGATGAGCTCCTCCGAACGCGCCATCTCCGACGTCGGGCGTTTCACCGCCGACCCCGCCCAGCGCACGCCGGTGACCACCGGCTGGATCGTGCGGTACGGCCTGCTGTACCTGGGGCAGAACATCTCGTGGGCAGCGCCGACGCAGCTGTTGTTGGCGCAGCAGATCCTCATCTGGCATCCGGGGGAGAAGGAGGAGAAGTTCGCGCTCCTCATGGCGGTCGGCGGGTTCTTCTCCATCATCGGGCATCCGCTGGCCGGGTGGTTGTCGGACCGCACGGACACGCGCTGGGGCCGCCGCGCCCCGTGGATCCTCTTCGGCGGACTGGCGGCGGCCGGGTCGCTGGTGTTCCTGGGCGCCGCGCCGAGCTTCATGGCGTTGACCATCGGGTGGGCGGTGTTCCAGCTGGCCATCGCGGCGTCAATCAACGCGGCCCAGGCGGTGGCGCCGGATACGGTGCCGGACAATCAGTACGGCGTGGTCTCGGGTGTGCTGGGGCTGACGTACACCCTCGGCGTGGTGCTGGGCACCGTCGTGGCCACGGTGTTCGACCTGGGGCTGGCGTACATCGTCACCGCGGCGCTGCTGCTGGTGCTCATCGGCCAGTTCCTGCCGGGCTTCCGCGACGTGTCCCGGGTGCGGTCGCAGGCGGCCGCATCTCCGGTGCTTGACGACGCCGGCGGGGACGCTGACGCCGTGGTGCCCGCCGTCGCCGAGGTGCCCGGAGGGCTCTACCGCGACTTCACGTGGGTGTTCATCGCCCGGTTCCTGGTGACCACGGGCAACTCGGTCGCGTTGTTCTACCTGTTCTATTACCTGCGCGATCACATCGGCCACCCCGATCCGGATGCCGGCGTGCTCGTCCTCACCGGCGCGTATGCCCTGTGCGTCATCGTCACCGCGATCCTGTCGGGCAAAGTGTCCGACAAGATGGGCAAGCGCCGGGTGTTCGTGGCGTTGTCGTCGATGGGCGTCGCCGGGGCCTGCGCGATCATGGCGTTCGCCGGGAGCTTCGCCATGGTCGTCGGCGCGGCGGTGCTGTTGGGTCTGTCGTGGGGCGTGTTCATGGCCGTCGATCAGGCCCTGATCAACCAGGTGCTGCCCAAGGCCGATGAGCGCGGGCGTGACGTGGGCGTCATGAACCTCGCCGTCGCCGGCCCGAACATGGCCGCCCCGGTGCTCGCCGCCTTCGCGTTGGCGAACCTCGGCGGGTACCCCGGCCTGTACGTTTTCGCGGGCGCGCTCACCGCCGTCGGTGCGGTGCTGGTGTACCGGGTGCGGTCCGTGCCCTGATCTCCGTGCGTTGAACAGCGTGCGGCCGGTGCCCTAATCTTCGTGCCTTGAACGGCGTGCGGTCGGCGTTACGGTTTGATACCGTTCGTTGCAGTCGATGAAAGGTGTTTATCCCCGTGCGCCCCACGAAGAAGTTGTCCCCCGCCGCATTCGGCGCAGCGTCCCCCGCCGTCTCCTCTGTGGAGACCGGTGCCGAGGCCCGGTCCGCGAGCCGAGTCTCAGCGGCCCCGTCGTCCCGGACGTCCTTCGTCCGCAGGGCGTTGGCCCCGGTCACGGCGCTCGCGCTGGCGGGCACGTTGCTGTCGGTGCCGCAGGCGTCGGCCGGCGGCTCCGCCGGTCCGGCCGATCTCGGCGGGTTGGACTGGGGCGCGTGCCCGACCGCGGCGATGACCGCGCCGGGCACCGTGTGCGCGGACATCGACGTGCCACGTGATTATTCCGACCCGGAGGGCGCGACGATTTCCCTCACTGTCAGCCGGGTTCCGGCGACGGGGGAGCGCCGTGGCGTCATCGCAGGCAATCCGGGCGGCCCCGGCGGCGACGCGTTGGGAATGTTCTCCGACGAGGCCGTGAGGATGCCGACCGCCGTCCGGGAGCACTTCGACCTCATCGCCGTCGAGCCGCGCGGCCTGGCCTGGGGCACCCCGCTGAACTGCAACGTGGCGGACATCCCGATGACGGGTCTGCTCTCCGGGCAGGTCGGCGCGATGTACGCCTCCTGCGAAGCCAATGAACCGGGATACGCGGCGACCATCACCACGGAGAACACCGCTCGCGATCTCAACCATGTCCGCGACGTGCTCGGCCAGGACGTCATGCACCTCTACGGCCTGTCCTACGGCACGGATCTGATGAGCACGTACGCGACCCTGTTCCCGGACAAGACGGGCCGGATGGTGCTGGATTCCTCGGTCGATCCTGCCGACCGTTACTTTCGGCTCGGAGACTCGCGCGAGCCGTGGCGCCGCGAGGCTCTCAACGCGATGTTCCAGTGGATCGCCGACCGTGACGACGAGTACGGCCTGGGCACCACCGCCCTGCAGGTGTACGCGCGCTGGTCGCAGCGCATCAACGAGGAGGTTGGCGCGCCGGGTCAGGTCTACCCGCCGCCGACGCAGGTGGGCGACGTGCCCGCCGCCTTCGCCGACGACCCGGAGGCGTTCATGCAGCTGGCCGACGGCGTTCTGCCCGTCGCGTGGCGCAGCCATTCCTTCGCGGCGAACCTGATGCGCCCCGGCGCCGGCAATCAGTCGGTGCTGCTGCAGCAGACCTTCGCGGCGACGTACTCGGAGAGCATGTGGCCCGACATCGCCGACGCCGTGGTCACCGGCGAGGTGGAGACCCCCGAACTACCCGAGGGCGTGACCCCGGAAGACATGATGGCGCAGACCGAGGCGATGGGAACCATCGAGCGGGCGATCATCTGCAACGACAACGTCACCGCCGCCGACCCGTCCCGCATTCCCCGCACGTACCTCGACCAGTTCACCGGCGGCGACATCTTCCGCCTCAACGCCGATGCGCTGTCGTCGGGGCAGCTATGCCTCGGCTGGCCGGGGCAGGGCGCTGCCGTGGAACTCAGCGGCGACGCCCTCGAGTCGAAGCCGCTGCTGCTCCACTACGACCGCGATGCGGCGGTGACCGGCACGGGCGGCCGCGCGATGCAGGCGGTCATGGGCGGCGAGCTCATCGAGCTGCCGGGCCACGGCCACGGCGTGCTCGTCGCCCACAACGACGCCGACGAGATCGCCAACGTCGTCGCCGCCCACTACTTGGGCTGACCGGTCATGCCGGGCTGACCGGTCCGAGATTGGGCCGGCTACTTGCCCTTCGCCTCGTGGCCTTTCTGCCACTCGCGCACGTCGTCGGAGTTCCGCGGGTTCAGCCCGTGGAGCTTCGCCGCCGGCACCGGCGCTTTGCCACGGCCCGCATAGCTGGTGAACGTGCCGCGCGCGGTACCGGTGAACTCCGCGCATTCGGCGACGGTCCACAGCTCGACGCCGGTGTCCTTGTCGATGATGCGAGGATTCATGCCGCCGGGACTAGTTGTGCGTGACGACGGCAAAAGACCCGACATGACAGTGCCACCGACTTGTTACCGACGCTGTATGAAACCGTGACGCGCGCACGCGGTCGTGACATGCCTGTGACGGATTTCGGGACGGATCCCGTCAAAAAGAAGAACACCCTCCGACGCTGGCCGGAGGGTGCTTTCACATGGAGGGGATGACGGGAATCGAACCCGCGTCTTCAGCTTGGAAGGCTGAGGTATTAGCCACTATACGACATCCCCATAGACAGAAATCCGGTTTAGATGCGCACTCGCCTCAACCAGACCGTGTCTTGGTACAAGGCATATTAACTCGTTAAAGCGCACATACAAAAATCGATGCCAGGTTTTTCTCGAAGGATTTAAAGAAAAGTGGCTGTGGCCGGGAAAAACAGAAAATGAAACTAAAGCAATATGGGGTATATGAAACAGGCGTATAGCCGTTGATTACACTGTCACACGACTCAACAAAGGGGCAGTCGTTTTAGGCGGCTTCTTTGGGGAGTCGGCCGACGAATGGAGTGTTTGCAGTAAACGAGGCCGCCAAAAGCAGCGCCGAGGAGATGCAAACGCCCGGTGATATGCATGGATTTCATGAAACCAGTAGTAGTTGGCAGGTTGGCTCTCGATGGCGTCGTAAAGCGTTTTCAGACAGAGCATTAGCCTGGTTGAACGCGTGGTTTTGTGATTTCATTAATCGTCAGGTAAATCTATACGGGTCCGTTATGGAAACGCGATTTCGCGACTATGAGGGCCCCGGTGCAGATGCTCCAAAGGGGTTTCTGCTAGGTTTCGAATGACGCATACGGGGTATGGCGCAGCTTGGTAGCGCGTCCGCTTTGGGAGCGGAAGGCCGTGGGTTCAAATCCCGCTACCCCGACCAGTATCACGGGCACTCCCGTGGTCTATGAATTAATCATCGAGTTGCAGGAGAGTGCACCAGTGAAGTCTTCCGTTGAGAAGCTCAATGAGACCCGAGTGAAGATTACCGTCGAGGTCCCGTTTGATGAGCTGAAGCCAGAGTTCGACAATGCCTACAAGGCACTGGCTCAGCAGGTCCAGATTCCAGGCTTCCGTAAGGGCAAGGCACCGGCAAAGCTGATTGAGGCCCGCTTCGGCCGCGGCCCAATCCTGGAGCAGGTGCTCAACGATATGGTTCCGTCCCGCTACGACGAGGTCGTTCGCGAGGAGGACCTGAAGGTTATCGGTCAGCCTGAGGTTGACATCACCAAGCTGGAAGATGGCGAGCTCGTTGAGTTCACCGCTGAGGTTGACGTCCGCCCGGAGATCGAGCTGCCGAAGTTCGAGGACATCGCAGTTGAGGTTGACCCACTGGTCGCCGACGAGGAAGCTGTTGAGGCTGAGCTGCAGAATCTGCTCGCTCGCTTCGGCACCCTGACCGGCGTCGAGCGCGCAGTCGAGAAGGACGACTTCGTCTCCATCGACCTGTCCGCCACCATCGACGGCGAAGAGCTGGAAGAGGCTTCCACCGAGGGGCTGTCCTACCAGGTTGGCTCCGACGACCTGATTGACGGCCTGGATGACGCTGTTGTCGGCCTGTCCCAGGGCGAGTCCAAGGAGTTCACCACCAAGCTGGTTGCTGGCGAGCACGAGGGCGAGGACGCTCAGGTCACCGTTACCGTTCAGTCCGTCAAGGTCCGCGAGCTGCCGGAAGCTGACGACGACTTCGCTCAGATGGCTTCCGAGTTCGACACCATCGACGAGCTGAAGGAAGACCTGGCCCGCCAGGTCGAGAACACCAAGAAGGGTGAGCAGGCTCAGCAGGTTCGCGACAAGGTTCTGGCTGCCGCTATGGAGCAGACCACCATCGCTCTGCCGGAGGGCGTTGTCAAGGAGCAGGTCGAGGGCCAGCTGCAGCAGCTGCTGGGGCAGTTCGGCGGCGACGAGAAGGTTCTGAACTCTATGCTGGAGGCTCAGGGCACCACCCGCGAGCAGTTCGACGAGGACTCCAAGAAGTCCGCTGAGGAAGCTGTTCGCACCCAGCTGTTCCTGGATGCACTGGCTGAGGAGATCCAGCCGGACGTTTCCCAGCAGGAACTCACCGACCACATCCTGTTCACTGCTCAGTCCTACGGCATGGACCCGAACCAGTTCATCCAGCAGATTCAGCAGTCCGGCCAGCTCGGCAACCTGTTCGCAGACGTTCGCCGCGGCAAGGCTCTGGCTACCTCGATCCTGAAGGCTTCCGCCAAGGACACCGAGGGCAACGAAATCGACCTGAACGAGTACTTCGGTGAGGTCGAGCCGGAGGCTGAGAAGGCTGAGTCCGACAAGGCTGAGGACACTTCCGCTGAGTAAGCCCCGCAATTAGCGCGGCGCGTTCCTCATGCCGCAACGCTTATAGCGAACAAGGGCCGTTCCCGAAACAAAGGGGCGGCCCTTTTCGTTACCCTCTAATGAACGACAAAACTCGCACACGTACGAAAAAGGAGTACACAGATGAGCGATAACGCCCAGATGTCGACGAACACGGTTTTCGACAAGCTGCTCAAGGAGCGCATTATTTGGCTGGGTGAGCAGGTCGACGACGAGATTGCCAACAAGCTCTGCGGTCAGATGCTGCTCCTGGCAGCCGAGGACCCGGAGGCGGATATCTCGCTGTACATCAACTCCCCGGGCGGCTCCGTCACCGCCGGCATGGCCATTTACGACACCATGCAGTTCGTTCCGTGCGACGTGGCTACCTACGGCATGGGCTTGGCAGCTTCCATGGGCCAGTTCCTGCTCGCCGCAGGTGCTAAGGGCAAGCGTTACGCGCTGCCGCACGCCCGCATCATGATGCACCAGCCGTCTGCAGGTATTGGCGGTACCGCATCCGACATCACCATTCAGGCTGAGCAGTTCGCTGCCACCAAGAAGGAGATGGCTCGTCTGATCGCGCAGCACACCGGCCAGCCGGTCGAGCGCATTGAGGAAGACTCGGACCGCGACCGCTGGTTCACCGCGGCTGAGGCTAAGGAATACGGCCTGGTTGACCACGTCGTAACCGCCCTCAAGGACACCGCACGCTAAAAGCGGACAGTAGCGAATAATTAGAGGCGATTTAATCAACATGGAGATGAACAATATGCAGATGCCGCAGTCGCGCTACGTGCTTCCTTCTTTCGTGGAGCACTCCAGCTTTGGTGCTAAGGAATCCAACCCATACAACAAGCTCTTCGAAGAGCGCATTATCTTCCTCGGCTCCCAGGTCGATGACACCGCCGCTAACGACATCATGGCGCAGTTGCTGGTGCTTGAGGGCCTGGACCCGGATCGTGACATCACGATGTACATCAATTCCCCAGGCGGCTCCTTCACCTCGCTGATGGCCATCTACGACACGATGCAGTACGTGCGTCCCGACGTGCAGACCGTGTGCCTGGGCCAGGCTGCCTCCGCGGCAGCCGTGCTGCTCGCTGCGGGTGCACCGGGTAAGCGTGCAGCTCTGCCGAATGCGCGCGTTCTCATTCATCAGCCGGCTACCCAGGGAATCCAGGGCCAGGTTTCCGACCTGGAGATTCAGGCGAACGAAATCGAGCGCATGCGCAAGCTGATGGAGGAGACGTTGGCTCGCCACTCCGGTCGCACTGCAGAGCAGATCCGCAAGGACACCGACCGTGACAAGATCCTGACCGCTGAAGAGGCCGTCGAGTACGGCATCATCGACCAGGTCTTCGAGTACCGCAAGCACAACGCCTAAATGGGGACATGGTCTCTTTGGAGTGCTGCGCACTGGCCGTCGTAAAGCACCGGGCGAGATCGCGTGAAATTCGCCTCGCCCCTGGCGTGGAAGCCGGTATTTGCGCACACTCACGGTAGGCTGGTCTGAAGCAGTTATTGGCAACGAAGCGGAAAGGCGGCGGCGGGAGCCTCATGGCGCGTATGCAAGAAAGTGCGGATTTGCTGAAGTGCTCTTTCTGTGGAAAGAGTCAGAAGCAGGTCAAAAAGCTGATTGCCGGACCTGGTGTGTACATCTGTAATGAGTGCATCGAGCTCTGCAACGAGATTATTGAAGAGGAGCTCAACACCGGCGGCGAGGCAACTGGCAACGACGACCGCCTGCCGCGTCCGATGGAAATTCGCGACTTCCTCGATGAGTACGTCATCGGCCAGGACATGGCAAAGCGCACCCTAGCCGTCGCGGTCTACAACCACTACAAGCGCCTTCGTGCTGCAGAGACCAAGTCGGACAACGACGTCGAGCTACAGAAGTCGAACATTCTCTTGCTGGGGCCGACAGGCTGTGGCAAGACCTACCTGGCACAGACGCTGGCTCGCAAGCTGGATGTGCCGTTCGCGATCGCTGACGCCACCAGCCTGACCGAGGCCGGCTATGTCGGTGAGGACGTGGAGAACATCCTGCTGAAGCTGCTGCAGGCTACTGATTTCGACGTCGAGAAGGCACAGCGCGGCATCATTTACGTCGATGAGATTGACAAGATTTCGCGCAAGTCCGAGAACACTTCCATCACTCGCGATGTCTCCGGTGAAGGTGTGCAGCAGGCGCTGCTGAAGATTCTCGAGGGAACCGTAGCCGCCGTGCCGCCGCAGGGTGGGCGCAAGCTGCCGAACCAGGAGTTCATTCAGTTCGACACTTCCAACGTCCTGTTCATCGTCGCTGGTGCGTTTGCCGGTCTGGAAAAGGTCGTTCAGGAGCGAGTCGGCAAGAAGGGCCTGGGCTTCGGAGCAGATGTCACCTCGGCTAACGACGAGGACATGAAGGATCCATTCCGCGACGTACTGCCGGAGGATCTCGTTCGATTCGGCCTGATTCCTGAGTTCATTGGCCGCCTTCCCGTTATCGCATCGGTCACCAACCTCGATGAGGACGCGCTGGTTCGTGTACTCACCGAGCCGAAGAACTCCCTGGTTCGCCAGTACCAGCACCTGTTCGACATGGACGGTGTGCGCCTTACCATCGACGATGAGGCACTGCGCGCCATTGCTGCCAAGGCGATTAGCCGCAATACCGGCGCCCGTGGTTTGCGCGGCATCATGGAAGAGATCCTGGTTCCCGTGATGTTCGAGGTACCAGAGCGTGACGACGTCGCGGAGGTCATTGTCCACAAGGAATGCATCACGGACGGTGCAGCGCCGGAACTCGTTGAACGCAGCGAGGATAAGAAGACTGCGTAAAGGTAGCTAAAAACCCGGTTAGAGTAGCCGCTCTAACCGGGTTTTTGATGTCTGTATGGAGCCCTAGTCGTCCATGCCGTAGATGTCGCGGTAATCCGGGGCATCGTCAGTAGTCAAGTCTTGAGTCTCTGGGTTGGGCTGATCGCCGTAGACCTCTGCGCCAAGCGCGGACGAGTTGGCGCCATGGGAGGCCAGCAGGGAAGTGTACGAGCTGCCCGGTTCGTTGCGAGGCGAGGACGTCAACAGGCTGGTCACAGTGTCCTGAGCGAACTCACGCAGCTTGTCCGACAACACTGTCGACTGCATTTCAATGCCGTAGAGGTTTTCAAAAGTCCGCTGGTGCAGGGTGGGGAAGGTGGCCAGCGACAGCACGAGAATATAAAGATCAAGTGCGGAAATATCAGTGCGGAATGCACCGTAATCGCGGCCGAGCAACAAGATGCGGTCAAACTCCAAAACAATTGGGCTCTGACCACCAAGCCCAGTCACGCCTTCTAGCGGCAGGACCGGATGTAGGTTTTCCTGGATGATGAACCGCACGGCGAGCGGGTTCGCCGAGAAGTAGTCATAGATAACACCGACCACATGCTGCAGGGCTTCCACCGGCACATTGGAGTGCGGGCGCAGGTCGTCGTCGTCAGGCCTTACGGTCTCCAGCACATGTGCCCACGTCGCCCTGTAGAGTCCCAACTTGTCACCACAGTGGTAGTGAAGCATGCGCTTGGAGACACCAGAGGCGGCAGCAATGGCATCCAAACGGGCATCTGCATACCCCTTTGCGGTGAATTCTTGAAGTGCTGCCACCAAGACTGCATGGGGGATTGCATCAGAGGAGCCTGGAGACTTCATGAAAATCCTTTGCTTGGACTAGAGAGAGACTAAGGGGTTTTGGCTATCTAACGGGGGTGAAATTGGTCAGTCGCGGACTTCTTTCTAGTGAAATGAGTACACGACCGTAAGTCATGCCTAATGCTATCCGTTTTTCAGAAATGGCCTGAGCGCATCGCCCCCGTCTGCGCCAATTCTGTAGTCGCATTAGAGTGGGCAGCGAATTGATTCTCTCTCGAGAAAGGCCTGAAGTGAACAAGACTCCCGTAAAGGTTGCAGTTACCGGCGCCGCCGGACAGATCGCTTACTCCCTGCTCTTCCGCATTGCCAGCGGTTCGGTTTTCGGCCCTGAGACCCCGGTTGAGTTGAACCTGCTGGAGATCACTCCGGCGCTGCACGCCACCGAAGGCGTCGCCATGGAGCTGTTTGACTCCGCCTTCCCGCTTCTGACTGGCATCAACATCACCGATGATCCGGCAAAGGCATTCGACGGTGCCAACGCCGCATTCCTGGTCGGTGCAAAGCCGCGCGGCAAGGGCGAGGAGCGCTCCGCACTGCTGGGTGCCAACGGCAAGATCTTCGGTCCGCAGGGTGCCGCACTGAACGATCATGCAGCAGACGACATCAAGGTTCTGGTTGTCGGCAACCCGGCCAACACCAACACCATGATTGCCGCTTCCCACGCTAAGGACATCCCGGCAGAGCGCTTCACTGCCATGATGCGCCTGGACCACAACCGTTCCCTGTCCCAGCTGTCGCAAAAGATTGGTGTTCCGACCACTGAGATCAAGAACATGATCGTCTGGGGTAACCACTCCGCAGACCAGTTCCCGGACATCACCTACGCCACCATTGCAGGCGAGAAGGTCTCCGACAAGGTTGACGCTGCATGGGTCGAGCAGGACTTCATCCCGCGTGTCGCGAAGCGTGGCGCAGAAATCATCGAGGTCCGCGGTTCTTCCTCCGCAGCTTCCGCTGCAGCTGCCGCAGTTGACCACATGCGTGACTGGGTCACGGGTACCCCAGAGGGCGAGTGGGTCTCTGTCGCACTTCCGTCCGACGGCTCCTACGGCATCGACGAGGGCCTGGTCGCTGGTGTTCCGTGCTACGCCAAGGACGGCGAGTGGGTTCGCGTTGAGGGCCTGGATCTCTCCGAGGTTCAGCGCGCTGGCATCGAGCGCAACGTCAAGGCACTGCGCGAAGAGCGCGAGGCTGTTAAGGACCTGCTGGTCTAAGAGCTGTTCAACGGCCGTTTAGAGGCGCTCTCTTGTGATGATTTCACAAGAGAGCGCTTTTATTTTGCGCGGTAATCACGGTTTGGTTCGGAGCGAGAATAAGGCTTGAATTCGGCGGTGCATAAGTCGCTGATAGCAGATATGGGTGGGGCGCAAGGGCCGTCGTAAAGCCCCTGGAAAACCAAATCCGGGCAAGGCGCTAAGATGTGACGCGTGACTGAGAACAACGTGGACCTAAACAGAGCAGATAAGTTGCCCAAGTCGTGGAACCCGGCTGACGTGGAGTCGGACCTGTACCAGGGCTGGGTAGACGCTGGCTATTTCGAGGCTGATCCGTCTAGCTCCAAGCCGGCTTACTCTATTGTGCTGCCCCCGCCGAATGTGACGGGTCAGCTGCACATGGGCCACGCACTGGACCACACTTTGATGGATGCGCTGGTGCGCCGTAAGCGCATGCAGGGCTACGAGGTGCTGTGGCTGCCGGGTATGGACCACGCGGGTATCGCAACGCAGACCAAGGTCGAGGCGATGCTGAAGGAGTCCGAAGGTAAGGACCGCTTCGATTACGGCCGCGAGGAATTCGTGGAGAAGGTCTGGGAGTGGAAGCACGATTACGGCGGACGTATCGGCAACCAGATGCGCCAGATTGGTGACTCCCTGGATTGGTCACGTGAGCGCTTCACTCTGGACGAGGGCCTGTCCCGTGCGGTTCAGACGATTTTTAAGGAACTGTTTGACCGCGGCCTGATTTACCGCGCCAAGCGCATGGTCAACTGGTCGCCAGTGCTGCAGACTGCAATCTCGGATATTGAGGTCAAGTACGAGGACGCTGAAGGCGAGCTCGTGTCTTTCCGCTACGGCGATGGGGAGGACTCCATTGTTGTGGCGACGACCCGTGTGGAGACGATGCTGGGTGACGTGGCAATTGCCGTGCACCCGGAGGATGAGCGCTACACGCACCTGGTGGGCAAGGTTCTGGACCACCCGTTCCGCGAGGACCTGAAGATTCAGGTCATCGCCGATGACTACGTGGACCGCGAGTTCGGTACCGGCGCGGTGAAGATCACGCCGGCGCACGATCCGAATGACTTCGCTATGGGCCAGCGCCACGACCTGGATATGCCGGAGGTCATCGACACTACTGGCCGTATCTTCAACACTGGCACGCGTTTCGACGGCATGGATCGTGCAGAGGCCCGTACTGCGCTGACGGAGGCGCTGCGTGAGCAGGGACGCATTGTCAAGGAGATTCGCCCGTATGTTCACTCGGTTGGTCACTCGGAGCGCTCGGGTGAGCCGATTGAGCCGCTGCTGAGCTTGCAGTGGTTCGTTAAGGTCGATGAGCTGGCCAAGATGTCCGGCGATGCTGTTCGCGAGGGCGACACGGTTATTCACCCGGCTTCGCAGGAGCCGCGCTGGTTCGACTGGGTCGATGACATGCACGACTGGTGTATTTCCCGTCAGCTGTGGTGGGGCCACCGCATCCCGATCTGGTACGGCCCGAATGGCGAGGTCGTCTGTGTCGGCCCGGATGATGAGGTCCCGACGGGCGACGGCTGGACGCAGGATCCGGATGTGCTGGATACCTGGTTCTCCTCTGCGCTGTGGCCGTTTTCCACGATGGGTTGGCCGGACGCCACCCCAGAGCTGGAGAAGTTCTACCCGACATCCGTGCTGGTCACCGGCTACGACATTCTGTTCTTCTGGGTCGCGCGCATGATGATGTTCTCGACCTTTGCTGCCACCCTGCCTGATTCACCGCTGGGCAAGGGTCGCGACGGTCGTCCGCAGGTGCCGTTCAAGGATGTCTTCCTGCACGGTCTGGTCCGCGATGAGCAGGGTCGCAAGATGTCGAAGTCTCTCGGCAACGGCATTGACCCGCTGGACTGGGTGCGTGATTACGGTGCGGACGCACTTCGCTTCACGCTGGCTCGTGGCGCTAACCCGGGCTCTGACCTGCCGGTCGGTAACGACGCCGCACAGAGCTCCCGTAACTTCGCTACCAAGCTGTTCAACGCCACCCGCTTTGCACTGATGAACGGTGCCCACGTGGGCGAGCTGCCGGACCGTGACCAGCTCACCGACACCGACCGCTGGATCTTGGACCGCCTGGAACAGGTCCGCGCCGAAGTCGACTCTGCGCTGGATAAGTACGAGTTCTCCAAGGCCAACGAGGCCCTCTACCACTTCGCATGGGACGAGGTCTGTGACTGGTACCTGGAGATGACCAAGGTTGACTTCCCACGCCTGAATGACGGCGAGACCATGACCGAGGAGCAGGCCGCCCGAGCCGCCTCCACTCGTCTGGTTCTAGGCCGCGTGCTGGATACGCTACTGCGTCTGCTACACCCGTCCATGCCGTTCGTCACGGAGACGCTGTGGAAGGCGCTTACCGACGGCGCGGAGGGCTTCGAGGACTCTCTGGTTATTTCCGCCTGGCCGGATGCAACCATGACCACCGACGGCGCTGCTGTTGATGAGGTTGCCGCACGTCGTATTGCCGATGCCCAGAAGTTGGTCACCGAGCTGCGTCGTTTCCGCAATGACCAGGGTGTGAAGCCGTCGCAGCGCGTGCCGGCACGCATGAACCTGGCGGATGCTGATCTGACTGCTCAGGAAGAGATGATTCGTTCGCTGGCTCGTGCTGAGGCACCGGAGGACGGCTTCACCGCTACCGCTTCCATTGAGGTGCGCCTGTCTCAGGCCACGGTCCTGATCGAGCTGGATACCTCCGGCACCGTCGACGTGGCCGCTGAACGCAAGCGCCTGGAAAAAGACCTGGCCAAGGCCGAGAAGGAACTGGCCGGCACCGAAAAGAAGCTCGGCAACGAGGCCTTCTTGTCCAAGGCTCCGGAGCAGGTCGTGGAGAAGATCAAGACTCGCCACCAGTTCGCACTGGAGGAAATTGACCGCATTAAGGCTCGTTTGGAGGGACTTCCGCAGGCATGACCGAACCACGGGATATCGAACCTCGGGGTGCTGAATCACACGATGAGATTGCAGGGGAGATTCGTTTGAATCTTGGTGGCGGCGACGATTCGGTGACGCAGGAAGAGTCTGCGCTGCGAGAGGAGTCCACTGCAGCGCCTGAGTTCGAATTCGATCCGGCTGACTCCCAGATCGTCGAGGACCTCGAACCTCGCGAAATCGCCGGTGTGATGGCTGATGACCGCATGCCCGATGACATGCGCCTCGGTGAGGTCTCCGTGTCCGAGGAAGGCCTGAGCCTGCCGGTGGATGTGGATCGCCCAGTCAATGAGCCGGCTCCGCTGGAGGCCACCGCCGAGGAGCTGCGCGAGCTCGCAGAGGTGGAAGCCGAGCTGGATCAGCGCTGGCCGGAGACCAAGATTGACCCGTCGCTCGAGCGAATCGAGATGCTGATGGACATCCTTGGCCATCCTGAGCGTGCCACTCCGGTCATTCACGTTGCCGGCACGAATGGCAAGACTTCCACTGTGCGCATGATTGAGTCGCTGGTGCGCGCTCTCGGTCGTCGCACCGGCCGCACCACCAGTCCGCATCTGCAGCTGGTTACCGAGCGCATCGCCATCGATGGCCAGCCCATTCATCCACGCGATTACGTGCGCATCTGGCGCGAGATTCAGCCCTACGTGGAAATGGTTGACGCCAAGTCCGCCGAAAAGGGCGGCCCGCAGATGAGTAAGTTCGAGGTCCTCACGGCCATGGCCTACGCTGCCTTCACCGACGCTCCTGTCGATGTCGCCGTGGTGGAAGTCGGCATGGGTGGCACATGGGATGCGACCAACGTGGTGGAGGCCGACGTGGCAGTCATCTGCCCAATCGGTCTCGATCACACGGAGTACCTCGGCGATACCCTGGCTGAAATCGCTTCTGAGAAGGCCGGCATCATCAAGTCGCGGTGGAACAAGGACGACTTGCTCACGCCACCGGACAATGTCGCCATTGTCGGCGAGCAAGAGCCGGAAGCAATGGACGTCGTTTTGCGACGTGCCGTGGAAATGGACGCCTCCGTCGCCCGCGCTGGAGTTGAGTACGGCGTCGTCAGTCATCAGCTGGCGGTCGGCGGGCAGAACCTGACGCTCAAGGGCCTGGCCGGCGAGTATGACGACATCCATCTGCCGCTGCACGGTCCGCATCAGGCGCGTAACGCAGCCACAGCACTGGCTGCGGTGGAGGCGTTCTTCGGCGCAGGTCCGGGGCGTCCGCTCAACATTGATGCGGTTCGCGAAGGCTTTGCGACGGTCGCATCGCCCGGCCGCCTGGAGCGCGTGCGTTCGACCCCGACGGTGTTTATCGATGCCGCCCACAATCCTCACGGTGCCCGTGCGCTACGCACGGCGCTCTCCGCTGAGTTCGACTTCCGCCGTGTCATTGGTGTGCTGTCGGTGTTGGGGGAGAAGGACGCTCGTGGGCTGCTGGTGGAGCTGGAGCCGTACTTCGAAGAAGTGGTAATCACCCAGAACACCTCGCCGCGTGCGCTGCACTACGACGACCTGGCTGACCTTGCGGAGGAGATTTTCGGCGAGGAGCGCGTGCATCGCGTGCCAACTCTGCCGTCCGCCGTTGAGCTAGCTGTCGCGCTGGCTGAGGAAACCGACACCGGTGACGGTATTGTCTCTGGTTCCGGTGTGATTGTCACTGGATCTGTTGTTACCGCGGGCGAGGCCCGGACACTATTTGGAAAGGACCCGCAATGAGCGAATCTCAGGCGAGCCAGCCACAGGGCAATGGCGCGGAGGATTACACCGCTGCCGACCGCGAGGCCCTGCGCGCCTACCGCGAGGGGCGTGACCTGAGTGAGGGCGGCAAGTATGGTCCGCTCGGTGCGGGACACGATCCGGCTAAGGACCCGCTGAAGGGTCTGCGCGGTGTTATGTCCGGCACGCTGATCATGCAGGCTATCTCGGTGCTGCTTGGTCTGACTGTGGTCACGCGCATTCCCGACGGTCAGATTAACCAGACCTTCTCGGTTACGTACATCACCATCCTGGGCCTGGCTCTGATTGCGATGGCTTTCCTGCAGAAGCAGCCCTGGGCGCTGAAGGCCAACATTGTACTGCAGGTCTTTGGTGTGCTGGCTATTTTCACACACGTGTCGATGGGCGTGGTGGGTATCTTCTTCGCACTAGTGTGGGCCTACATTCTGCACCTGCGGAAGAACCTCATCCAGCGTATGGAGCGCGGTCTGTTGACCACCCAGCACTCGTAGATCTCCCGCGCTCGTAGTCGCGACTTTCACCCCGCTGCACCACCACTCCGGTGCAGCGGGGTTTGTCATAGTATGATGCTCACCATGACTGAACGTACTCTTATTCTGATCAAGCCGGACGGCGTTTCCCGCGGTCTGGTCGGCGAAGTTATCTCCCGCATTGAGCGTAAGGGCCTGAAGCTGGTCGCGCTTGACCTCCGTGTTGCTGACGAGGCAACTGCGAAGGAGCACTACGCAGAGCACGTCGATAAGCCGTTCTTTGGTGAGCTGGTTGATTTCATCACCTCTGCACCGCTGGTCGCTGGTGTTATCGAGGGCCCGAACGCAATCGCTGCTTGGCGTCAGCTCGCTGGCGGCACTAACCCGGTTGAGGCCGCAACTCCGGGCTCCATCCGCGGTGACTTCGCACTTGAGGTTGCTAACAACGTTGTTCACGGTTCCGATTCCCCGGAGTCCGCTGAGCGCGAGATTGGTATTTGGTTCCCGAACCTCTAAACGTTGACGGTTCAGCATTGACCCGTGAGCGTTGAACTGGCGCCGAACTGAGCAAGCAATTGTTTGCCGGTTCGGCGCTTTTTGCTTGTCGACGACCGTGGGGCGGCCCTTCAGCGGGCTGCACGTGTGAATGCGGGCACGGGCTGCAAATGTGAAACTGTAGGAGTTTATGACACTTTCCGGCAATTTTTCAGGCCATTTCTGTCATAAACGCAGTCAGTAACTCGGATTGGCCCGCCGCCACCAATGTCGGTGCGCGCCACCTGCTCGATATGTGCGACAATGGACAGCAGCAGTAGTGCCCGGGAGTTCGCTCCGGCGGATGAAATATGCCGCATGTGATCGCTGAATCCCCGAGTCAGCCGGTAGGCCTGCCAATAAGACTTTCATAATTGTTCATCGTTTTCGGCCCTCTATCTGCGCATTTGGCGCAAATGAAGTGGCTGTCGCAACATCGTTGCTCCGCCTGGTTTCCAAGGCCACAACGGATGTAGGCGCACATGGAATGACAAAGAGTGTGCTTCCTGTTGTCGGGTTTTGCGTGGTGGGGTGTCAAGGAGAAACAAATACAGTGGCAAATTTCAGCCAGGATGTTGTCGCTAAGGCACGCGAATTTGATCGTGAGTCAGCGGCTCTGAAAACCCGAGTCCACCACCTGGCCAAGAGCTTGGGGTTGACCTCGAAGGAAACCATCGAAGCACTGGGGCACGCGGGGATCGTCGTAAAGTCCGCTGCGTCCACCATTAATCAAAATCAGCTCGACGCAGTGCTGAATTTCATCGGTGATCATCCAGAGGATGCCTCGCTTGACGACGGATCCGCTGCGACCAAGCCAACCGGCGAAAAGCCAGCCGCGAAGGAAAAACAGTCGGCAGGTAAGCCGAACGCGGCAGATGAGAAGTCGGACGAGCAAACTGCAGCTAAGTCCGAGAAGAAGCCAGCTGCGAAGAAGAGCGGCAAGAAGTCGGCTGCGAAGAAGGCCACAAAGAAGGCTGCGCCGAAGGCAGCCAAGAGCGAAGCGGAGTCGGACGCAGCGCCTGCCGAGGAAGTGACCGAGAAGAAGGACACCAAGAAGGCCTCGGCTAGAAAATCCTCGGCAAAGCAGAGCGCAGAGAAGCAGGCTGAAGAGAAGCAGAGCGCAGAGAAGAAGAGCACGACTAAGAAGCGGGCAACACGTAAGCGGGCTGTGAAGAAGACCGCTGGCGCTCCGGAAGAAACCGCAGCGAAGGACGAGCCGAAGGACTCGAACTCGGTCGTCGAGGAAGCTGTTGAGGCTGTCGTTCAGTCGTCGTCGAAGAAGGCGTCCGATAAGAAGGCTGCCGACAAAAAGGCTTCCGACACCGTAGCCGAGACCGCTGAGAAAACCTCCGCTGAGGAAGCTTCCGCCGAAGCACCTGCTGCAAAGAGCGCTGCAGTGACCACACGTCGTGGTCGCCGAGTTCGCCGTGCGGTCCGCACGACCAGCGCTCCAGCAGCAGAGGAAATTCAGGAAGCGCAAGAGCCGCAGAAAACGCAAGAGCCGCAGGATACGCAGGCAACTCAGGACGAAGCCCTGCAAGATATCGAGCCGCCGGCAGTTCCGGAGCCGCCGGTTGCGGAAGAGCAGACCGCGTTTGCGCCTATCTTCCTGGCTCCGCAGGCTGTTCCGGCCTCGGCCAAGGATTCGGCCACCGAGGATGCAGCTTCGGCTGACAGCGGTGCCTCCAACCAGGGCACCGATGACAACGCGGGGGAGGGGCAGGACGGCTCGTCGTCAAGCGAAACGGAGCGTCAGCCGCGCCCGCGTCGTCGCCGTCGTGGACGTGGGCGTCGTAATGATGACGCGCAACAGGCGGAGAAGACCACCGAAAACACAGAGCGCGAGGAAGAGGAAACCCGCGAAGAGGTCGAGGAACCGCAGGCGATTAAGGGATCGACTCGCCTGGAGGCGCAGCGACGTCGCCGTATCGAGCGTCGTGAGGAATCGCGCAAGCGCCATGTAATCTCGGAGGCGGAATTCCTGGCTCGTCGTGAGTCGGTGGAGCGCACGATGGTGGTGCGTGAGCGCAAGCGCCATGACCACGCGGGCATTGTCACTGAGGTGGGTGTGCTGGAAGATGACCTGCTGGTCGAGCACTTCGTTACCTCTGACACGCAGACCACGCAGATCGGCAATATCTACCTCGGTCGCGTGCAGAACGTCCTGCCCAGCATGGAAGCGGCGTTCATCGATATCGGAACCGACCGCAACGGTGTCATTTACGTAGGTGACCTGAACTGGAAGCTGCTGGGCACGAAGTCGCGTTCGCGCAAGATTGAACATGCGCTGAAGGCCGGCGACCAGATTCTGGTCCAGGTGTCCAAGGATCCGATTGGTCACAAGGGCGCGCGTCTGACCACTCACATTTCGATGGCTGGTCGATTCCTGGTGTACGTGCCGGGCGGCCGGAGCGCGGGTATTTCCCGCAAGCTGCCGGAGCCGGAGCGCAAGCGCCTGAAGTCGATTCTGAGTGAGGTTACGCCGGAGGGCTCGGGCACGATTATTCGCACCGCGGCCGAGGGCGTGTCCAAGGAGGCCATCCAGGCCGACATTAAGCGCCTGGAATCGCAGTGGCAGGAAATCTGGGAAGCCTCCGAGGCGGCGAAGGCGAAGCGCGGGGCAAAGCCGATTGCGCTGTACGAAGAACCGGACATGCTGGTCAAGGTCGTCCGCGATGTCTTCAACGAGGACTTCTCGCGTCTTGTGGTGGAGGGCGACCGTCCGTGGAACACAGTGACGGACTACATCGGCGACCTGGCACCGGAGCTGGAGCCGCGTCTGCAGCGCTACTTCGCCAAGGAGCACGGCGGCGCTGATGTCTTCGAGCACTTCCGCATCGATGAGCAGCTGGCCAAGGCACTCGACCGCAAGGTCTGGCTGCCCTCGGGCGGCACGCTGGTCATCGACCGCACCGAGGCCATGACGGTCATCGACGTCAACACCGGTAAGTTCACCGGTGCTGGCGGAAACCTGGAAGAGACGGTCACTCGCAACAACCTGGAGGCCGCTGAGGAAATCGTCCGCCAGATGCGTCTGCGCGATCTGGGCGGCATGATCGTCGTCGACTTCATCGACATGGTGCTGCCGGAAAACCAGGACTTGGTGCTGCGCCGTCTGAAGGAGGCGCTCGGCCGCGACCGCTCGCGTCACGAGGTCTCCGAGGTCACCTCGCTCGGCCTCGTCCAGATGACGCGCAAGCGTCTGGGCACAGGCCTGCTGGAGACCTTCTCCACGCCGTGTAGCTGCTGTAATGGCCGTGGTCTGATTATCCACATCGACCCGGTCGAGCAGGACAATCAGGGCCGTGGTCACAAGAACGGTCGCCGCAACGAAGAGCAGGGTAAGTCCAAGCGCCGCAACAAGTCGCGCTCGGAGCACAATCCGGCCAACCACCCGGCCGCGCTCGCCATGCACCGCGATCAGGGCGACCAGGCCGGCACTTCCAAGGCAACGCGTGACGACGACGCGGAGACCAACCAGCGCGATAAAGACGCAGCCGACAAGCGAGTTGCAGCTGCTGTCGAAGCTGTCATCGTCTCTTCTGGGAACGATGAGCCGAAGCCACCGCGTCGTCGCCGGGTTCGTAAGAGCCAGAGCCGAAACGATGAGCAGCGACAGGACGGCAATGGCCGTCAGGAGCGCCGCGAGCGTGATGAGCGCAACGAGCGTTCGGAGGGCTCCGATGACCTGGCTGCTCTGGCTGCCGCAGCTGTTGCGGAAGCCCGTGAGAAGGATCCGGAAGAGCCATCGGATGACCGTTACATGCCGCAGGAGGGACAGCGCCGCCGCCGTCGGGCTACGCGTCGCCGGGTAGCGGAGCATGTCGCCGTTGATTCGGCTGCACGCGACGCTGATGACCGCGACGAAGAACATGGCGATCGTCGCAAGCGTTCGGAGCGCCCGGCTCGTGCTGAGCGCGCCAACATCGCCGATAACGGTGGCGGCCGTGGAGGCCGTGGCGACGCTGAACGCTCCAGCAGCGCCAGTGCTCGACGTCGCCGTCGTCGCGCTGTTCGTCGTACGGCTGTGGATGAGACCACTGCGCCTCAGACCGAGTCCCAGGCAGCTTCCACCACAGATGTGCGGGAGCCAGCCGAGGATGACAAGGGTGGCAACGCTAACAAGACCGCCAAGGCTGCGGCCACGGAGTCCCAGACCTATGAGGAGGCTAAGGAGGCGTTCGAGCGTTCCCCACGCCGTCGTCGTCCGACTCGCGGTAACTCCCGCTCGGATCGCGCACCGCGTCGCGAGGACTTCGAGTCCACTAAGCCAAAGGCGGACGCAGAAGGCAGCAAGGGCGGAGATCGTGCAAAAGACAACCACGATGACAGCAACCGCAGCGCCAACCGCAGTGGCGGTGGCCGTCGCTCGGGCAAGTCGCGGGTTGAAGTGGTAGCGGTCCAGGGCACGGGAGCTCGCCGTAATCGCCGTCGGGCGGTGCGCAGGGTCTCGTCGCAAAGCGATGCTGGAGCGACTGCGCCGAAGCAGCGACAGGGCACTTCAAACCGCGCTACTAAGCCAGAGCAGAAGCAGGCTAATCGCGGTGCTGCGGTGCCGCAGAAGAAACCGGCCAATCGTCGCCGCCGAGTGCGTCGTGCGGTGCGCCGAAGCGGCCGGAACTAGGTATTAAAAATCTGGAATAAGGCCAGATAGGAGGCTGTTTTTCGTCCCCTAAAGCAGGGGGTGGAAAGTGGCTTCGGAAACTGCCCGAGAAGACCGTGAAAACCAATGGGGGACAGGGTCTTACTCGGGCAGTTTGTAATTTAGGGGGATTTTTCGCTACTCTTGACCAGTCGCTGATTAGTAGGCGTATCTGGTCATGCCCGCTGGCGCTTGAGGTGCTGGCGGTAAGGAAACGGCCAGAGCGGGGAAATCTACTCGGATTTGGCTTTCGGGTATGTCCCTGAAGTGTTCTGCACACGCAACTAATCGCAATTCCATTGTCCAGTCAAGGAATTACAAGGATTCCTTGAGTCGAGTTTCTCAGATAAAGGGGTAGCCCTCCTATGTACGCGATCGTCAAGACCGGCGGCAAGCAGTACAAGGTTGCCGAAGGTGACCTCGTCAAGGTCGAGAAGATCGAGGGTGAGCCGGGTTCGTCCGTGGCTCTCACCCCGGTTCTGCTCGTCGATGGCGCAGATGTCATTGCGGATGCCGACAAGCTTGCCAACGTTACCGTTAACGCAGAGATCGTCGAGGCCGTCAAGGGCCCGAAGATCCGCGGCATGCACTACAAGAACAAGACTGGCTACAAGCGCCGCTACGGCCACCGTCAGCCGCTCACTGTTCTGAAGATCACCGGCGTCTCCAAGTAAACCGCCGAAATTCCAATTAGCTTTTCCCTAGGAGAAAATCATGGCTACTAAGAAGGGTGCATCCAGCACCAGCAACGGCCGCGACTCCGAAGCTAAGCGCCTCGGCGTGAAGCGCTTCGGCGGCCAGCAGGTTAAGGCAGGCGAGATTCTCGTTCGTCAGCGCGGTACCTCGTTCCACCCGGGTGAGAACGTTGGCCGTGGCGGCGACGACACTCTCTTCGCTCTGAAGGCAGGCGCAGTCGAGTTCGGTACCCGCCGCAACCGCCGCATTGTCAGCATCGTTGAGAACAACTCCTAAGAACAACCTTCGGTTGTCCGCATAGGATTACTGCAACGTTGAATTTGAGGCAGGTTTAACTGCCTTGCAGAAGAGCCGATTCCTTTCCCACTGCGAAAGGTAATCGGCTCTTTTGTTGTTTATGTCCTGTTTCGCGCCGTTAGGTTGCGAGGCAGCGTTTTGTTACCGCCTAGACTTCTGCCCGTCGGCTCGCTTAAATTAGGGCATTACTCCAGGCACTAGAAGATGGCTCTCCGCTCGGAAGTGTGTGTGATTTTATGTCTCGTTTTGTAGATCGTGTCGTGCTGCATTTGCAGGCCGGCGACGGCGGTCACGGCTGTAACTCGGTGCTGCGTGAAAAGTTCAAGCCACTGGGTGGCCCCGACGGCGGTAACGGTGGCCACGGTGGCGACATTGTGCTTGTGGTAGACCCCCAGATCCATACTCTGATGGACTTTCACTTCCACCCCCATATCAAGGCTGCCAACGGTAAGCCCGGCGCGGGTGATCACCGCAATGGTGCTCGCGGCGAGGACCTGGTTCTCGGAGTGCCGGAGGGCACGGTTGTGATGACCGAGGATGGGGAAGTGCTGGCGGACATGACCGGTAAGGGGGACCGCTTCATCGCCGCTGAAGGCGGTTACGGTGGCCTGGGCAACGCAGCGCTGGCGAACAAGAACCGCCGTGCGCCGGGCTTCGCTCTCCTCGGTGAGCCTGGCGAGGCCAAGGATCTTGTCTTGGAGCTCAAATCCATGGCAGACGTTGGACTGGTGGGCTTCCCGTCAGCCGGAAAGTCCTCGCTGGTCAGCACCTTGAGCGCTGCTAAGCCGAAGATTGGTGACTACCCATTTACCACGCTGCAGCCGAACCTGGGTGTGGTCAACGTTGGCTACGAGTCCTTCACCATCGCAGATGTGCCGGGCCTTATCCCGGGGGCGTCTGAAGGCCGTGGTCTTGGGTTGGATTTCCTGCGTCACATTGAGCGCTGTGCTGTGCTGGTGCATGTGGTGGACGCTGCTGCGCTGGAGGGCGACCGCGATCCGGTCTCTGACATCAAGGCGTTGGAGGCGGAACTCGCCAACTACCAGTCGGTGCTGAAGGCCGACGTGGGGCTTGGGGACCTCGCAGAGCGTCCGCGCGTCATCGTGCTGAACAAGATTGACCTGCCCGATGCTCGCGAGATGATTGACATGCAGCGCGAGGAGTTGGAGAAGTTCCGCTGGCCGATTTATGAGATCTCTACGGTGACGCACGAGGGACTCAAGGAGCTGACCTACGGCCTGAAGGATCAGATTGCCGCCTACCGCAAGGCGCATCCGTTGCCAACAGAGCAGGAGCCCCGTGCGGTCATCCGTCCGGAAGGTGTGCGTGGCAAGAAGCGCGAAGGCGCGGACTTCACCATCGAGCGCGATCCGAATACCCCAGATGGGTTCATTGTGCGTGGCCGTAAGCCGGAACGCTGGATTAACCAGACGGACTTCGAAAACGACGAGGCAGTCGGCTACTTGGCTGACCGCCTGGCCAAGCTTGGTGTAGAAGATGCCCTGGCAAAGGCTGGGGCAACGGTTGGCTGCCCGGTGACGATTTCCTATCTCACCTTCGAGTGGTACCCGCAGCAGGTCGCGGGCACCGATGACTTCGTGCCGAGTGGCCGTGGTACCGACGATCGTCTCTACGTCAACGAGCGCACTAGCGCTGAGCAGCGTAAGCGTGCATCGCAGGCCCGCCGTGGTCTGATTGACGAGTACGATTTCGGAGATGGCGAAGAGGCTATTCGCGACCGGTACTCATAGTCGCGGGCGCCAGCGTCGTCGGCAAGCGAAGACTTCAAACTTGCATTTTGCCATTAATTGTTTAAACAATTATATAGTCAGAATTACATTAGACCGTCATGTTTTCCATTAGTGAAATGAGTGAGTCAGTTATCCCTTCCGACACCGTTGCCAACGATGTTGACGTCACTGGAGCAGATGCATTAGATGCCCCGGTAGCTACCCCGAAGTCTGAATCGGACGCGCCGATTTCCCGTGAGGAGGTCGACGAGCTGCTTCACAACAATCCTGAGTCCACCGTCGCTGAGATTGAAAAGGCGACTGAGAATTTATCTCCGGGAACCAAAGGCGGTTTCGATTCCGAGACTCGTGAGGCAATTCGGACCGCGAAGCGTGTCGTGGTGAAGATTGGTTCTTCCTCGTTGACCGGATCTGACGGTCGTACCGATCCCGAACGCATCGACTTCATTGCCGATGCCCTGGAAAAGCGGATGGGCTTTAGCGATGTCATTGTCGTGTCCTCCGGCGCGGTGGCATCCGGAATGGGGCCGCTGGGGCTGACTTCGCGTCCCACTGATTTGGCGACCAAGCAGGCGGCTGCAGCGGTGGGGCAGGTGCGCCTGGCACAGGAGTGGGGACGCTCCTTCCTGCGCTATGGCCGCACTTCTGCGCAGGTGCTTTTGACCTCGGACGATGCAGGTGTGCGTTCGCGTGCCCGCAACGCTCAGCGCACTATCGACCGCCTGCGCCAGCTGGGTGCAGTGCCAATTGTCAACGAAAATGACACGGTCGCGACCTCGGAGTTCCGCTTCGGCGACAACGACCGCCTGGCCGCCCTGGTCAGTCACCTGGCGTACTGCGATGCACTGATTCTGCTTTCCGACGTCGACGGCCTCTACGACCGCAACCCGGCCGATCCAGGTGCAACCTTTGTGCCAGAGGTGCGCAGCGGTAACGACTTGCGTGGTGTTATCGCCGGTGACGGTGGGGCATTGGGCACCGGTGGAATGGCCTCGAAGGTGTCTGCCGCACGCCTGGCTTCGCGTGCTGGGGTGCCGGTGCTGCTGACTTCGGCGTCCAACATTGAGCGAGCACTGGACCAGGCAGATGTGGGAACCGCTTTCGCCGCGAAGGACAACCGCTTGAGCGCCTGGAAGTTCTGGATGCTCTACGCAGCGGATAGCTCGGGCCTGCTTCGCCTGGATGCCGGCGCGGTCGACGCTGTGACCCGCATGCGCAAGTCGCTGCTCCCGGTCGGTATCACCTCGGTTGACGGTGAGTTCTCCGCTGGTGACATCGTCGACCTGATTGGCCCGAGCGGTGAGGTCATCGGACGCGGCGAGGTCAACTATGACTCTGAAGAATTGCTGGGCATGATCGGCTACCACACCGAGGAATTGCCGAATGACATGCAGAAGCCTGTCGTCCATGCCGACTACCTGTCGGATTTCGCCTCCCGCGCTTAGGAGAGCGTTGCGCTGAGAGCTGCAGCGCTTAAAGACGCGCACCTGGGCGCGCCCGGACAGAGGTGCCTCGGCAAAGACCGGCTGAGTGGGGACTAGCTGAGTGCGGACTGGCTGGGGGGAGGAGCGCCTGAGCGCGGACTGCCTGGATGAGGAACTTTCGGGCATAATCCTAAGTGTGTTATCGAAAATTATTGGCGTCATCGGCGAGTTGCTCTTGACAGCTGGAGTGCTGGTGGCGCTCTTCGCCTTTTATCTGCTGTACTGGTCTGGTCTTGAAACTGGGAAAGCTCAGCAGCAGGCTCGTGATGAGCTGCAGCAGGCATGGTCCGCACCGGCATCGGCCGCAGCTCAGGCGCCAGAAGGCACGGAGCCAGCTGTTGAGGGCTCCTGGGTGCCTGGCTCTGCGGTGGCGATGATTTCCGCTCCTAAGGCCGGTTTTAGCGATTTGGTCGTATTCGAAGGTGTCTCTCAGGAAGTTTTGCGCGGTGGCCCCGGCCATTATCCGAGCACAGCCCTTCCGGGGCAGGTGGGCAACAGCTCTTATGCCGCCCATCGTGACGGCCACGGAGCTCCCTTTGACAACATTGACCGCCTGCAGACGTGCGATGACATCACCGTAGAGACGCGTGATGCTATTTACCGCTACAAGGTATTGCCGGTCGACGGTATGGCTGGCGCAGGGGAAAGCTTCGACTGCGTGCCAGAAGGAACTAACGTCCCCGAGATTCCCGGCCAGCACATTGTCACTCCAGACCGCGCCGATGTCCTCAATCCGGTCGGTGACGCGACTCTACTTACGCTGACTACCTGCCATCCGCAGTGGGACAACACTCATCGGCTCATTATTCACGCGGTTCTCGCCGGTGTTGAGACCAAGGAGGTCAACTAGATGTACGCAGCTTTTTGGCGATCCCTGCCGGGTCCGTGGTGGGTGAAAGCGATCATCACCATCGTGATTGCCGTCATCGTGTTCCTGCTGTTGATGAATTACATCTTTCCTTGGGTTGCTGAGCTAATTCCTTCAAATGATGTCTCACTCTAGTTATGCTGGTAGGCATGACTGCTCAAACGAACGAAACTGCTAACACCATTCAACAGGGCATTGCCGAGGATTCGGCTCTTAGCCCGGAGCGTGCTGCTGAGCGCGCCGAGGTTTTAGATAAGGCACAGCGTGCCAAGGCTGTCGCGGGAGAGCTGGCTCGCTTTACGTCGGCACGCAAGAACGAGCTCCTGCTGGCCGCAGCAGATGCGCTGGTCGCCCGTACTGAAGAGATTCTGGTAGCCAACGCCAAGGACATCGAGGCCGGTAAGGCCCGTGGTTTTAGTGACTCCCTGCTGGATCGCCTGCGTCTTGACGCCAATCGTGTTGAGGGTATTGCCGGTGGGCTGCGCCAGGTTGCGGCCCTGCCGGATCCGGTAGGCGAGGTGCTGCGGGGAAGCACTCTTCCTAACGGCATTAAGCTTTCCCAGGTCAGCGTTCCGCTGGGCGTGATGGGCATGGTCTATGAGGCTCGCCCGAACGTTACTGTCGATGCCTTTGGTCTGGCGCTGAAGTCGGGCAACGTGGCCTTGCTGCGTGGCTCCAAGTCCGCCGTCCACTCCAACACGCAGCTGGTCGCGGTTTTGCGTGAGGTGCTGGCCAACCACGATGCACCGGAGGACCTTGTTCAGCTGCTGCCGTGTGAGACCCACGATTCCGTGCAGGATCTCATCACTGCCCGCGGCCTGGTTGACGTAGTGATTCCGCGCGGCGGTGCCGGTCTGATTGAGGCCGTCGTGACGAAGGCAACGGTGCCGACCATTGAGACCGGTACCGGTAACTGCCATATCTACATCGATGCTTCCGCCGATATCGACGAGGCGATTGCGCTGATGATTAACGGCAAGACCCGCCGTCCGAGCGTCTGTAACGCCACTGAAACGGTTCTCATTGACTCGGCGCTGTCCGCGCAGGATCAGGTCCGCATTTTGGACGCGCTTGCCGACGCGGGCATTGCGGTCCACGGCGATGTCGATAATCTGGCGGCCTCTGGGTGGACCGGTGAGGTCATTCCTGCGACGGAAGAAGACTGGTCGGATGAGTACCTTTCGCTAGACATTGCCGCACGCATTGTCGACGGTGTGGTGGCCGCGACGGATCACATCACTGAGTACTCCTCGGGTCACACGGAAGCTATCTCTGCACGTGACTGGGGCGTGTGCCAGGAGTTCGTCGACCGTGTTGATGCTGCCGCTGTCAGCGTCAATACCTCCACTGCGTTCACCGATGGTGAGCAGTACGGTTTCGGCGCAGAGATTGGTATTTCCACCCAGAAGCTGCACGCCCGTGGGCCCATGGGGCTGCCGGAGTTGACCAGCAGCAAGTGGGTTCTGGCTGGTCGTGGACAGACTCGTCCGTAGTGCCCGGGTAAAGTGCCAGTCATGATTAAGCGCAAGAAAAGTGTGCGGTCGCGAGTACACGCCGCGTTGACAGCGAAGTCGGCGGAAGCGCCCCGGCAGCGCATTGGCGTAATGGGTGGCACTTTTGACCCCATTCACAATGGTCACCTGGTTGCCGCGAGCGAAGTGGCAGACCGTTTTGACCTGGACTTTGTGCTTTTCGTGCCCACGGGTGAACCGTGGCAAAAGCGCGGCCGAAAGGTCTCTCACAGCGAAGATCGCTACCTGATGACGGTCATTGCCACTGCGTCGAACCCGCAGTTTTCGGTCTCGCGGGTTGATATTGACCGGCCGGGTGCGACCTATACCGTCGATACGCTGCGGGATTTGAAGGTCATCTATCCCAATGCGGATCTGTTCTTCATTACCGGTGCCGATGCGCTGCAGAAGATTATGACGTGGCGGGACTGGGAGGAGATGTTCGACGCAGCAACGTTCGTCGGTGTCACTCGTCCAGGGGTTCACCTGCGGGCAGAGGACCTGGAAGGAATCGACGCTTCACGGTTGCACCTCATCGAGATTCCCGCCATGGCTATTTCTTCTACCGATTGTCGAAAGCGTGCGGAGGCAGGACGCCCTGTTTGGTACTTGGTGCCGGATGGCGTGGTGCAGTACATCGCTAAGCGGGGTCTGTACCAGTCTGCTGAGGGCACGGTTGGTTCTGTGGGCCCCGCATCGGTGAACTCGACCTCCGAGGATGCGGCATCGGTGGATGCGAAGTCCGATACCGCGGACTGAAAGTTAGCAAAATCCCGCTGAGACGGTAAGTTACAAGTACAAACGCTGTTTTTCACGACTTTTAATCACAAGGAGCTGAAGTCTTTCGTGACTGCACAACCACGCGCCATTGAGCTGGCGACCGCCGCGGCGAAGGCCGCCGATAGCAAAAAGGGTGAGGACGTCGTTGTTCTCGATGTCTCTGGCCCGGTGGTGATTACGGACGCATTCGTCCTGGTCAGTGCTGACAATGAGCGTCTGGTTGCCGCAATCGTCGACGAAATTGAGGACGATCTGCGTGACCTCGGCGCAAAGCCGGTTCGCCGCGAAGGTGTCCGTGAGGGACGTTGGGCGCTGCTGGATTACGGCGACATTGTCGTGCATGTCTTCCGCAGTGAAGAACGCGACTTCTACGGCCTGGATCGACTGTGGCGCGATTGCCCGCGCATCGAGGTCGAGGGCATCGAGCAGCCGAGCAACGAGGACGGCGAAGATTCCGCCCGCAATGCTCGTTCTATCGACGAGATTCCGCTGGCTGCCGAAAACCCGGACACGGACGAGTTTTAATTGTGGCGGGCTCACGCGAGGCACATGTTGCTGCTCGACGTCGCCTGATTATGCTGCGGCACGGGCAGACCTCGTATAACGCTACCGGCCGCATTCAGGGACAGCTGGACACGCAGCTTTCCGACGTTGGTCGCGAGCAAGCCCGTACTGCGGCGCGGTACCTGGCGGAGGCTGAACCGCGAATCACAAAAATCGTGTCCTCTGACCTGACCCGGGCAGCGGACACCGCCCGCGCGCTAGCTGAGGCCACCGGTGCAGAGTTGAGTTTTGATAGGCGGCTACGTGAGACCAACCTCGGTGAATGGCAAGAGCGCACCTACGACGAGATTGACTCCGCGTTTCCCGGTATGCGTGACCACTGGCGCCATAATCTCAACTGGGCGCCCAAGGGCGGCGAGACCCGTTTTGAGGTTTCCAACCGAATGCTGGCGGTCATTGCTGAGCTAGCGGCTAACCCCGATTGGGAGTCGGATACCTTTGTGCTCGTATCCCACGGTGGTGCCATTGCTGCCGCTACCGCAGCCCTGCTGCAGATGCCGCGCGACTACTTCAGCACGTTCAACGGCCTGGGCAACACTGCGTGGGTCGAAATGGAGCAGCGCACGCGCGTCAATGGTGAGACCTCCTGGTACCTGAATGCTTTTAACGCGAAGGTCCGTGAGCGGGAGTCGCAGGTTTCTCATTCTTCAGGAGGCCGCCATGCCCGGTGACGGTCGCGTTCGCATTGTTGTCGATGACACCGCGTGCCTGATGCCGGAGGTTGCCCGCAAGCTCGACATCACCGTGGTTCCCATCGGCCATGACATCAATGAAGACGCCGTCACCACGTCGGCAGTCAGTCCACTGAAGTTGTGCGCCGCATATGCGCGTGCGCTGGAACGCTCCAACAAGGATGGTTCTGACGCTGGCGTTGTCGCCCTGCATCTTGGCAAGGGAATGTCCGCTACCTGGTCTAACGCTGTCACCGCTGCTGGTGCGCTGGACCGTGTGACCATCATCGATACCGACACCGTCGGAGCTGGAGTCGGTGCCGCTGCCATCGCGGCAGCTAAGGCCGCGCGTGCCGGGGCCAGTCGTGATGAGGTTGCCGATGTAGCTCGTGATGTGCTGCAGCACTATCGACTCTGGTTGTTCGTACCGAAGCTTGACTCGCTGCGCCGTGGCGGTCGCATCTCTGCAGGCCAAGCAATGCTCTCCACGGCTCTCGCTATCAAGCCCATCGTCGGTATTAAAGATGGCTCACTAGCGCTGGTCGCCAAGTGCCGGACAGAGGCGAAGGTCAAGCAGCGCATGGTGGATTTCGCCACGAAGATGGTGCGGTCCGCGTCATCGGCGAACCGTCCGCCTGCGGTATTGCTGCATCATTCCGATGCGCTTGACGACGTTCACGAGCTCCAGGCCATGCTTGCCGAAGAGCTACCCGACGATACCCGGTTTAGAATCCTGGATTTGCCGGAGTCTCTTACCGCTCATGTCGGGCAGGGAGCCTATGCAGTTGGCATGGTCTCCGGTGGCTCGATTGATTCGAATGCCATGGATTTTGAAACAGAGATGGGCGTGACAGCGCTGCTCCACAGTGTGGAGGAGAGTGACGCGCCTGCTGTTGATGCTGTGGCTGCAGACGCGGTAGACGACGATTCCGGGAACATAGACAATTCCGGTGACTCTGCTGACACGGACGGTTCGGCTGAAAACGCTGGCACCACGGGCCCAGGTGAGCCAATCACCGACCAGGCTGAGGTGAAAGTAGTTGAGAATCCGGCTGCCAGTCGCAACCGCAATAAACGAATCCATCGCACAGTCGTGACTAATGAACAGGGAATTCCGCTTTTCACCACGGCTGTTTCGAAATTGCCAACGTGGAGTGAGAATCGCCAAGCAGCCCTGGACAAGGCTGAGCGTCTGGCGAAAGCTATCTCTGATTTGGCGTTGCGCGATAAGTCCGATCCTGAGGGAGCTGTATTTGGCACCGAAGGGGAGAAATCGCGGGAGTCGTCGTCAAGCGACAAGCGTGATGATGACGGCGACGAGAAGAAGAAGTAGTTGCTGAACTGCGAAGATGATGTGGCCTGTGGATAACCTCCGCAGGTCATTTTTTATCCACAGATGACGCCTTGATGAGTGCTTTCGTCAAGGTGGGGCGTGGTGCGGGGCGCTAGTGTGCGCATCGTGACGAATTTGCGGAATCGGCTGGCGGACTACCTGGAACCGATTGATCAAGACAAGCGCATGGCGGTGGACTTTTCCACGCGCCGGGCGGTGGTGACGCCGCGGGTGGCGATGGCTGCGTGCCTTGTGATTGCGGTGTTGGCTGTTGGAGCAATCGCTGCGGTGGTGTGGCCGTCGACGCCGCAGGTGGAGATGCCTGCGGTGCAGGACGCGGCTGACGCGGGGACGACACCGGAGACGCCCGAGACCTCAGCGGAGATGCCGGGCGGTCCGGGGCAGGAGACTAACGCTCAGGCACAGGCGGGGCCGTTGATTGTGTCGGTGGTGGGGTTGGTTGTGAATCCTGGGGGTTAAGTAAAGAAAAGTGTGTCTTTTCCGGGCGTGTTGCGGTTATTTGATCCAGCCTTTTTGGATGCCGAGGTTGTGTTGGTAGCTGGTGTCGATGGCGGTGTCGTATTCTGCTGGTGCACCGATGTCATTGGTAGTGGCTGTGGTGTTGTGGGTGATCAGGTCTGTTGCTGTGGAAAGTGCGTCTTGACCCCATCGTTGGTCCCTGGCGATCTTGACCGGATCGTCAGGGACTTCTGTATGTAGATACAGCCACCAATCCATCACTGTGCGTTGATGCGGTAGTGATAGTCCGCGGTGTCTGCGGGCTAGTTCTTTTATGGGGGCGTTGATGCCACCTTCGAGGCTGTTTGTTGTTGCTGCAAGGTTGTCGGGGTCGATGGTTGTTGGTGGGGGTTGCAGGTAGGTAAACAGCAGGTCTCTGCGGTGCAGAGATAGCAATGATTGATAGGCCGCTCGGACGCGTTGGTGGGTGTAGACCTTGGTGTAGGCGCCGGTAACGGGGTCTTTGATGGTGGTTTTCTCGTTCATCCATTCCCGGTAGGTGTGGTCGAATTCGTGCAGGTGGGCGACCCATGTGGATGCTTGGTCAAGGTCGGTGATGCGAGTGAGTTTCAGGGCTAGGCGGTAGAGGGTTTTGCCGGCATCGGTGCGGGGGTTGCTGGTGGTGTGGCGGCGGACTGTTCGTTGGGCGTGGACGAGGCAGCGTTGGATGCGTGTTGTTGGCCAGCAGTGGTGGATGGCTGATTGGGCACCTTGTCCGCCGTCTGTGACTGCGATTAGTGGTGCGGCAATGGGGCGTAGGAGTTCGGTGTAGGCGGCGGTGGTTTCGTGTCTGGCCCAGGTCCAGTTGATGACGTGGGTTTTACTGGCTGCGATCAGGAGGCATCCGGACTTTAGATAGGTCGCGTCGAGGAAGATTTGGTCATGGATGCGGAATGAGTCGATGGTGGGTGTGGGGATGATCCACCAGCACCATCGGAATCGGTGGTGCATGGTTTGCCTGGTTACGCCATGGTGTGCGGCGAAGGTGGTTAGAGATTGGGTGCCGGTGGCCCATTGGATGAACAAAGCCATGGTGGCGGTGTTTTTGTTGTGGGTTTGGGTGTTGCGGGTAAAGGAGTGTCCGCAGTGGGTGCAGCGCCAACGGGTGGTTGATTTGCTGGTGGTGCCGTTTTTCTTTGTGTTGTTGCCGCATAGTGGGCAGCTGGGGCGGTTGGTGGTCATCCTTTAATCCAACCGGTGTGCGGTTAGCACAAATGTGGCCGGAGGTGTGGGATGGTGTGGGTAATAGCTTTCGGGGAGCTATTCTTTGGTGATTTGTGGTGTGTGGTCTGGGGTTATGGTGGCATGCGGACACACTTTTCTTTACTTAACCC
>NZ_JVOW01000012.1:0-8665 GCF_001055995.1 Corynebacterium sp. 239_CJEI
GGGGGGTGTCCCTATGTTTTTGTCAAGTGCCAGACCGATGTTGACGAGCACAGTCTTGGGAGTAGTTTCTTAGGCGTGCCTAGGAGCCGGCCAGCGTGTGCTGGTCGGCTTCGTCTTTGGGGCTTTATGCGGCGACGGGGCGTGGCGGGATTTCGCGGAAGAACTCCTTGTTTTTCAGCATCGCGTAGATGACATTGCATCGGCGTCGTGCCAGGCAGATGACTGCTGCGTTGTGGCGTTTTCCTTCAGCGCGTTTGCGTTCGTAATACCGCCGTGACGGTTCGTGGCTGCGGATAACTGCGAATGCGGAGTAGAACAAGGCGTTTTTCAGTCGTTTATTGCCTGACCGTGCCGGGAATTCACCTCTGATCGACGAACCGGATCGTCTAGTCACGGGTGCTATTCCAGCATAAGCAGCTAAGTGGCCAGCACTAGCGAAGTCGGAGCCATCACCGATCGCAAGAAGGATCTGCGCTGCGGTCTTGATGCCGACTCCGGGCATACTCATCAAGACCTCACAAAGAGGGAAATCAGCGAGCATCTCTTCAACCTGCTCAGCAATGGTGTTTCGTTGCTCTTTGAGGGCCTGGATGTTTGCAGCCAGTTGAGGAATTACTAACTCGGCGGCATCGCTTCCAGGCACGGTGACTGTTTGAGCTTTCAGCGCTGTAAAAATGTCGTCTACCAGCGGGGTGGGGTCTTTACGTGTGCGCTTGATCATCCAGTTCAACACTCGTTGGTATCCGGCTCTTTTTAGCCCCTGCGGTCCCTTGTAATGGATCAATAATTCCAGGATCGGCGTGCGAGTCAGGGTGCTACCAGCAAAAACTCGTTCCAGGCTGGGGTAGATCTGGGTGAGGACACTGCGAAGCCGATTGACAGTGCGAGTGCAATCGCGGGCGATGTCATCATCGAAGCCGGACAGCATCTTTAGGGCGGAGAGTACCTCATCATTGCGGTCGACGGCACGTAGCGTGTGGGGCATTGTGCGGGCGGTGTCGGCGATGATGAATGCGTCGCGTTTGTCTGTTTTTGCACGTCCCGGATAGAGATCTGCAGCTTTGCGCATCGCAAGACCTGGCAGGTATCCGACTTCGCAACCGCAGTCCCGGGCTACAGCAATCGGTAGTGCGCCGATGGTGTTGGGTTGGTCGACGATCACGAGCACGGTGCCAAGCTTCTGAAGCTGGTGAAAAACGCCTGCTAGTTCGGATTCGAGTTGAGGCAACGGTTTGTCGAAGACCTTGTTGCCATCACGGTCTAAGGCGCAGGCGTGGTGTTCAGATTTGCCGACGTCTAACCCAAGGAATATGTCGATGGAATGCTCCGGAGACATGATGAGCTCCTAGAAAACGAGATGGGTATGGCGTTGTTCCAGTCGCTGGTGTCATGACCTTCGTTGCAAGCACCCACGTTACAAAGAGACCTAGTTTAAAACTGGCCGTGTCCCTATCAGCTGTCATCGAAAGTCCTGGCACCCGGCGGCAACACCCCCCGGATTATGGAAACTACAGGGCAGGTAAGCCATACCGGACCAGCGACTATCCCCATTATCGGGGACACTCACAAGGTAACGGGCTGTGGGCCTTGCGGCGAAGCTTGTTGACTTTTCCCGTCGTAAAGCGTTATTCTTGAACATCCTTTGAGCGCAACGCACTTTCCCGTGCTCGAAGGCATTGTACGGGGCTGACATGGTTTCGACACCGTACAGTGAGCCAGGGGAAGCGTGCCGGTGCAGGCTAGAGACCACCGTTTAAGCGTCGTAGCAACTGATTAAGCGCCGAGAACACTCAGCGCGACTACGCTCTCGCTGCCTAATTAAGCGACTAGCGTGTCTGTCAGACCGGGCTTGCCCTTTGGTCCGGACCCTGGCATCGACTTAAAAGGGCTCGCCCGATGGGTGTGCCGTAAGGCTCATCGGGGATCTTCTTACTTGCGGCTGGGCCCGTCATTCGGACATGTTTGCCTGAGCCGAAGGGTCGAGTAGAGGCGATCGTGCGAACTGCGCACGGAGAAGCCCTGGCGAGTTGGCGGTGGACCCGAGTTCAATTCTCGGCAGCTCCACAAATGGAAATCCCCGGTCATTACGACCGGGGATTTTTCGTTGTACTTGAAGACGTCTGAGCGACGTCGAAAGACCTTAGAAGGTGCTCTTGTAGACGTTGGCGATAGTGGTGCCAGCAACTGCCGAACCGTGGAAGGTCGGGTGGTTGGTCATGTTGTAGGAAGCAACATCGGTATCCAGAATTGCGGAGACCTGACGCTCACCGTCCGGACCGCACATTGCGACGTCGATGTTGGTGACCTCCTTCATGTTGACGAAACCGATACCGGATTCAGCGGCAGCACGCATCTGGCGGTTCTGCAGAGCCATCTCAAAGTGGTGCATACCGGCAGCCGGAATGTGCGGTGCAAAACCTGCGGCGTTAACCGGGCAAGCGTAGTGAGTCGGGTCATTAGAGGTGAAAGCCGGGTAACCAATCAGCATGACGCGAGCAGTTGGGTTAGCGGCCTTGATCTTCTCCACAGCGGCCACAACGTTGGTGGTGTACAGGTCATCCTGAACCGGCATTGGCAGCACAGCGCCCTGCATCGCGTCATTGGCGCCAACGTAGATGGTTACTAGCTGGGTAGCCGGGCCGAGGGAGCCCTGAGCGATGGCGTTGTCAACCTGGCCCATCAGGGACTTCTGCGGCTGAGTCGGCATGAAAGCGGTAGTGCCGTTGCAGGAGTAGTCGTGCAGTTCAAGGCCAGTTTCACGAGCAACGTGAGAGCCGATGTTCGAAACCGAAATCGGGCAGCCACCACGGCCCGGTACGGCCGGATCGGACTGACCCGGGTTAGCAGCGAAGGAATCGCCGAAGGCAACGTAGTTACCAGTAGGGAGAGCGTTGGCAACACCGCCAGTCAGGAGGGAGGCTGCCAGCGCAGAAGCTGCAGCTGCCGAGGCTGCTGCACGGCGAACAACGTTGTTCTTCATAATTAAAAACCTCTTAGTTGAAAACCTATAGAAGGAAAAACTCGCGCTACACTCGCGATTTCTTCGCCACAGACCGTCCCTGGAAGAACCAAGTCCGACAGAACCAAGTCCGACAGAACCCTGAGCAGATACTTAGAGACGTGCCTTTATCACTTTGTTATACAACTAGGTTCTAGTCCTGATGTCAACCGGAACCAGCTAGTTATATGGATATTCGACTCTTTCAACGCCTCTTGTTTGTCTCTTATCGCTGGTAGGTGGAGTTATGAGTTACTTCCGAACGTGGAATACAGCGCAGCGATGACACCATCGGCTACCCCAGAACCATCTTTTAGCTCAATCTCATCTTCAGCAAAGGGGCCACGCTCATCCAGTTCCGCTTCTGTGGGGCGCGGCTGAATCAGCGTTAGGTGTGGACCTTCACTGATAACACCACTGAAAAGACGTGCCTGACGAGCCGCCTCACCATCCGCCTGCGCCCGCACCTCATCCAGTGATGCACCCTCAAAACTGTCCGCCTGCTCCGGGGCAATCACCATAATCTCCTGCGCCAGCACGGCACCAACGACACCTGCCGGCCACGATGTCCGAGCGATAAAGTCCGCCAACTCAGGGCTACCACCTTCAATTCCCTCGGGGAGAGGTTCCTGCGCAACGACAGTCCGCGGGGCGCTGTCAATCAGCTCGTCGGCAAGCACGTCGGCAAGCGCGGCGGTGGGGACGAGGGCGAAGAGACTCGGGGCGCGGTCCCAACCTTCGGCGTGGACGTATTCGACAGCCTCGCGTACGGCGCGATTGAGTGCCTGCTGGCTGAGATGAGTCTGGGTTCCGCTGTTTTCGCTCATGACGCTTGACGACGCCCCTTTCCTGGCAACGCTGTATTAACAGCATCCTTAGTCAAATGTTAGGAACTTTATTTAGAGTAGATGACAGATAAGCGTACGACCGACTTACCAGCTCGCTGGCAAGTCAAGTTCAACTTGGACAGGAGAGACGTTGTCTCTAAACCAGACTCGACCGAGACGATCGGCGGGTGGCCGCCCGGGGTGGCTGGCAATTACCGTGTTGGTGATTGCCGCGCTGACCTTTGTTATTCCAATCGCCGTCAATTTTTATACGGACTTTCAGTGGTTCGGTGAAGTGGACTATCGAGGGGTATTCGCCACCACGTGGCTCACTCGTATCGTCCTGTTTATCACCGTAGGCCTGATAACGGGCGCACTGACATTTCTATCTATGTGGCTGGCGTGGCGCTCCCGTCCCGTCGACCTCGGGCTGACGGATCCGCGCAGCCCGCAGGCAGTGTACCGACGGATGGCTGAATCTGGTTCGAAGTCGATGTTCACCACGCTGCCTGTTGTATTCGGCGTACTCGGTGGCCTTGTGGGGCAGGGCAAATGGCAGACGGTGCAGCTGTTCTTAAACCGACAGTCCTTCGGTGAGACAGACCCGCAGTACGGCAAGGACTTGGGCTTCTATGCGTTCCAGTTGCCGCTGTGGTCGTACATCGTGTCGACGCTGGTTGTCCTGGTAGTTATTGCGTTCCTGCTGTCGCTGGTGACGCATTACTTCCTTGGTGGTATCCGCCCAGGTAATCCGACTACAGGGGAGAAGACCCGCGTTTCCAATGCGGCTCGTGCGCAGTTGGCGTGCTGGGCCGGTGTTTTCATGCTGCTCAAGGCTGTGTCTTACTGGCTGGACCGCTATGAACTGCTGAATAACAAGCAGAAGACCTTCACCGGTGGTTCCTACACCGATATCAATGCGCTGCTGCCGGCGAAAATTACGCTGCTGGTCATCGCAATTGTCGTGGCCACTGCATTCTTCGCAGCCATTTTCTTGCGCAATCTTTCCATCCCAGCGTTTGCCACCGTGCTGATGTTGGTTTCCGCCGGTCTGATTGGCGTGGCCTGGCCGATGGCAGTTGAGCAGTTCTCGGTTAACCCGAACCGCGCTTCCAAGGAACGCGAGTACATTGCGCGCAATATTGAATCGACGCGCTACCACTACGGGCTTACTGACGACAAGGTGAAGGTCGAGCGCGACTGGGGTGTTCCGGCTGAAAAGGAAGGCGATAAGGAAGCCGCGAAGGAAGGTGCGGATTCGATTTCGCGCGATGCCGCTACTCTGGCCAATATCCGAATTCTGGATCCGGAAGTGCTGCCACGTACCTTCACGCAGCAGCGCCAGCTGAAGAACTTCTATGGTTTCTCCGATCCGCTTGCCATTGACCGCTACCAGATTGATGGCGCGTCCCGTGACTTCATCGTCGCTGCTCGTGAGCTGAACCCGCAGACGCTGCAGGGCAACCAGACTGACTGGATCAACCGTCACACGGTCTACACCCACGGCAATGGTTTCGTTGCCGCGCCGGCTAACAAGGTCGATGAGGTTGCCTCTGAGTCCGGTTCCGCCCGCGGTGGTTACCCGTTGTACACCGTGGCTGATCTGTTCGAGTCCGAGGACCCGAACGGCATGAACCTGAACCTGAAGCAGCCGCGCATTTACTACGGTCCGGTTATCGCCAACAGCGATGCCGACTACGCGATTGTCGGCGGCAATGGTGACGGCAAGGACTACGAGTACGATGCTGACGGCCGAAACTTCACCTACGACGGTGAGGGCGGTGTTGGCGTTGGCGGACTTGCCAGCCGCATGATTTTCGCCACCCGTTACCAGGAACTCAACATCCTGCTGTCCGACCGCATTGGGTCGGACTCCAAGATTATCTACAACCGCGATCCGCGTGACCGTGTTCAGAAGGTCGCCCCATGGCTGACTACCGACACCAAGACGTACCCGGCTGTAGTCGATGGCCGTATGAAGTGGATCGTCGACGGCTACACCACGTTGGCCAAGATGCCGTACTCCCAGCGCATGAGTCTTCAGGAGACCACGCAGGACTCCATTAACCCGGATGGCACTCCACGCCCGCTGCCGAACAGCGAAGTCAGCTATATCCGCAACTCGGTCAAGGCGACCGTCGATGCCTACGATGGCACCGTTGAGCTCTACGAGTTCGATGAGAAGGATCCCGTATTGAAGGCTTGGGAGGGTGTCTTCCCAGGCGTGGTGAAGCCGAAGGCTGAAATTACGGAAGAACTGCAGGAGCACCTGCGTTACCCGGAGGACCTGTTCAAGGTCCAGCGTGAGCTGATGGCCAAGTACCACGTCAGCGATCCGGGTGTGTTCTTCGCCAACGATTCCTTCTGGTCCGTCCCGTCCGATCCGACCGCACCGGAAGAGAAGAATCTCTCCCAGCCGCCGTACTACGTTGTCGCTTCCGATCCGAAGACCGGAAAGCCGAGCTTCCAGCTGATTTCCGCCTTCCGCGGTCTGGAGCGCGAGTTCCTCGCCGCCCAGATGAGCGCTTCCTCCGATCCGGAGACGTACGGTCAAATCACCATCCGTGCCCTGCCGACCAACACCCAGACCATGGGTCCACGGCAGGCGCAGGACACGATGATGTCCGCAGATGAGGTCGCCCAGGACCGTACTCTGCTCGAGGGCACGAACGTGGTCACCAACGGTAACCTGCTGACGCTGCCGGTCGGCGATGGCGAGATTCTCTACGTCGAACCGGTCTACACCCAGCGCAAGGGCCAGGAGACCGCATTCCCGAAGCTGCTGCGTATTCTCGTCGCTTACCGCGGTCAGGTGGGCTACGGCGCCACGGTCACTGAGGCTCTGAGTCAGGTCGGTATCGATGCTTCCGCCGCGACCAAGGTCCGCGGTGAGGAAGAGACTGAGGAGCAGTCGGCGGATAAGGACAAGGATGCCGCTGACGCTGAGTCCGACGACGAGGCACCGAAGGAAGAGCGCAAGGTTGATGTCGCCGCGCGTGACGACGCCGCTCGCCGTATCTCCGACGCACTGCAAAAGCTTAACGACGCACAGAAGAACGGTGACTACGCGGCACAGGGCCAGGCACTTGCCGAGCTCGACCGCGCTGCCGCTGACTACCAGAAGGCCAACGGCCAGTAAGACGTGCAACGAGTAGTTAACCGAGAATCATAGGTTTCTATGGTCCGAAGACTCCCCAGGTTGTAGCGAAACCGGCTATGAACTGGGGATTGGTCTTTGTTGGGAGCGTCGTGCTACAGTTACTTCTCGTTGGTCAGAGAGACCAGCGCCCGCTGTGAGTGCTTGTAAAAGCCAGGACAGTTGACGCGGGGTGGAGCAGCTCGGTAGCTCGCTGGGCTCATAACCCAGAGGTCGTAGGTTCGAATCCTGCCCCCGCCACTAAGAAGAGACCCCTACCGGTGCAACGCCGGTAGGGGTCTTCTTTATTCTGGGGCCAAATCAGGGTTAAGTAAAGAAAAGTGTGTCTTTTCCGGGCGTGTTGCGGTTATTTGATCCAGCCTTTTTGGATGCCGAGGTTGTGTTGGTAGCTGGTGTCGATGGCGGTGTCGTATTCTGCTGGTGCACCGATGTCATTGGTAGTGGCTGTGGTGTTGTGGGTGATCAGGTCTGTTGCTGTGGAAAGTGCGTCTTGACCCCATCGTTGGTCCCTGGCGATCTTGACCGGATCGTCAGGGACTTCTGTATGTAGATACAGCCACCAATCCATCACTGTGCGTTGATGCGGTAGTGATAGTCCGCGGTGTCTGCGGGCTAGTTCTTTTATGGGGGCGTTGATGCCACCTTCGAGGCTGTTTGTTGTTGCTGCAAGGTTGTCGGGGTCGATGGTTGTTGGTGGGGGTTGCAGGTAGGTAAACAGCAGGTCTCTGCGGTGCAGAGATAGCAATGATTGATAGGCCGCTCGGACGCGTTGGTGGGTGTAGACCTTGGTGTAGGCGCCGGTAACGGGGTCTTTGATGGTGGTTTTCTCGTTCATCCATTCCCGGTAGGTGTGGTCGAATTCGTGCAGGTGGGCGACCCATGTGGATGCTTGGTCAAGGTCGGTGATGCGAGTGAGTTTCAGGGCTAGGCGGTAGAGGGTTTTGCCGGCATCGGTGCGGGGGTTGCTGGTGGTGTGGCGGCGGACTGTTCGTTGGGCGTGGACGAGGCAGCGTTGGATGCGTGTTGTTGGCCAGCAGTGGTGGATGGCTGATTGGGCACCTTGTCCGCCGTCTGTGACTGCGATTAGTGGTGCGGCAATGGGGCGTAGGAGTTCGGTGTAGGCGGCGGTGGTTTCGTGTCTGGCCCAGGTCCAGTTGATGACGTGGGTTTTACTGGCTGCGATCAGGAGGCATCCGGACTTTAGATAGGTCGCGTCGAGGAAGATTTGGTCATGGATGCGGAATGAGTCGATGGTGGGTGTGGGGATGATCCACCAGCACCATCGGAATCGGTGGTGCATGGTTTGCCTGGTTACGCCATGGTGTGCGGCGAAGGTGGTTAGAGATTGGGTGCCGGTGGCCCATTGGATGAACAAAGCCATGGTGGCGGTGTTTTTGTTGTGGGTTTGGGTGTTGCGGGTAAAGGAGTGTCCGCAGTGGGTGCAGCGCCAACGGGTGGTTGATTTGCTGGTGGTGCCGTTTTTCTTTGTGTTGTTGCCGCATAGTGGGCAGCTGGGGCGGTTGGTGGTCATCCTTTAATCCAACCGGTGTGCGGTTAGCACAAATGTGGCCGGAGGTGTGGGATGGTGTGGGTAATAGCTTTCGGGGAGCTATTCTTTGGTGATTTGTGGTGTGTGGTCTGGGGTTATGGTGGCATGCGGACACACTTTTCTTTACTTAACCC
>NZ_JVOW01000013.1:0-104690 GCF_001055995.1 Corynebacterium sp. 239_CJEI
GTTGCCGCCGGGTGCCAGGACTTTCGATGACAGCTGATAGGGACACGGCCAGTTTTAAACTAGGTCTCTTTGTAACGTGGGTGCTTGCAACGAAGGTCATGACACCAGCGACTGGAACAACGCCATACCCATCTCGTTTTCTAGGAGCTCATCATGTCTCCGGAGCATTCCATCGACATATTCCTTGGGTTAGACGTCGGCAAATCTGAACACCACGCCTGCGCCTTAGACCGTGATGGCAACAAGGTCTTCGACAAACCGTTGCCTCAACTCGAATCCGAACTAGCAGGCGTTTTTCACCAGCTTCAGAAGCTTGGCACCGTGCTCGTGATCGTCGACCAACCCAACACCATCGGCGCACTACCGATTGCTGTAGCCCGGGACTGCGGTTGCGAAGTCGGATACCTGCCAGGTCTTGCGATGCGCAAAGCTGCAGATCTCTATCCGGGACGTGCAAAAACAGACAAACGCGACGCATTCATCATCGCCGACACCGCCCGCACAATGCCCCACACGCTACGTGCCGTCGACCGCAATGATGAGGTACTCTCCGCCCTAAAGATGCTGTCCGGCTTCGATGATGACATCGCCCGCGATTGCACTCGCACTGTCAATCGGCTTCGCAGTGTCCTCACCCAGATCTACCCCAGCCTGGAACGAGTTTTTGCTGGTAGCACCCTGACTCGCACGCCGATCCTGGAATTATTGATCCATTACAAGGGACCGCAGGGGCTAAAAAGAGCCGGATACCAACGAGTGTTGAACTGGATGATCAAGCGCACACGTAAAGACCCCACCCCGCTGGTAGACGACATTTTTACAGCGCTGAAAGCTCAAACAGTCACCGTGCCTGGAAGCGATGCCGCCGAGTTAGTAATTCCTCAACTGGCTGCAAACATCCAGGCCCTCAAAGAGCAACGAAACACCATTGCTGAGCAGGTTGAAGAGATGCTCGCTGATTTCCCTCTTTGTGAGGTCTTGATGAGTATGCCCGGAGTCGGCATCAAGACCGCAGCGCAGATCCTTCTTGCGATCGGTGATGGCTCCGACTTCGCTAGTGCTGGCCACTTAGCTGCTTATGCTGGAATAGCACCCGTGACTAGACGATCCGGTTCGTCGATCAGAGGTGAATTCCCGGCACGGTCAGGCAATAAACGACTGAAAAACGCCTTGTTCTACTCCGCATTCGCAGTTATCCGCAGCCACGAACCGTCACGGCGGTATTACGAACGCAAACGCGCTGAAGGAAAACGCCACAACGCAGCAGTCATCTGCCTGGCACGACGCCGATGCAATGTCATCTACGCGATGCTGAAAAACAAGGAGTTCTTCCGCGAAATCCCGCCACGCCCCGTCGCCGCATAAAGCCCCAAAGACGAAGCCGACCAGCACACGCTGGCCGGCTCCTAGGCACGCCTAAGAAACTACTCCCAAGACTGTGCTCGTCAACATCGGTCTGGCACTTGACAAAAACATAGGGACACCCCCCCTGCGGGGTGACGTTCTGCGGCAGCTGCTCGCGGCAGGTGCGGATGACGGATTGGGCAGCAAGCAGGCCGTCCTCGGTCACGCGCTGGGCAAGCTCGCCCTCCAAGCCCGCGAAATCCGGGTGGGTCATCTCCACCTCGGCACCGACTTTGAGCATGAGCGCATGACGGTAAATACCGGCGAGATCCACGAGGGTGATTTCGATTCTGCTTGTACAGGCTGGCGTGGCGCAGCCCTGTTGACAATTCACTTGAGATTTATCAGGGCTGCCGATTTTTGTGAACCACGCCTCCTCCGAAGGGGCGTGTGAGCGCAGGTTGCTTTTAGCATGTTCGGTACACCGCGTGGTATGGCGAAAGACCCCGCGAACTACCAGCCGCGGGTGGCCACTCGGTCCCAGAGTTCGTTGCTTGCTAGCTCACCGACGCCCGCTGGTGAGGTGCCAACGAATACATCTCGTGCGTCAGAATCATCAGCGAGGATGTAGCGGAACCACGCGGTGGCGTAACCGTCCCCGAACTCTAGAACGTCCTTATGATCCGCGCCCAGGCGGCGGGCAATGACTGTCGGTCCACCAGCTGATTGAAAGCTCTTCTCCAGGTCTGACCACGGGCTAACAAGCCAGCGGTCCGAACGGCCATCACTCGCCATCAAGAACAACGGTGCCTCTACGTTCGCGGTGGTGTAGTCCCAGTCATTGGACTTTGCCACTTTGTGGGAGGCCGGGCTCGCCGCATACACGGCTGCTACCTCCGTGTGGGCCGCAGCGTTGATGGCACCCGCACCACCCTGTGAGTGTCCGAAAATGCCGACCCGTGATCGGTCCACACGGGAATCCAGTTCCGGCAAATGCTCGATCAAGTTCACGACATTCTCCCCTGTTCCAGTTTGGGGAGTCTCATCGCCGACAACCACGAAGCCCCAACTAGCCAGGTGTTCCGCCACGGGCAGGTAACTGCTCAGCGGCGTGTTCGTGCCATTAGCCATGACTACCGCCGGAAATGGTCCCGCGCCCGTCGGTGCCACAACGGTCACGTCACCGTCACGACGCACGTCGATTTCGTGCGGTCCCTCGCCCGCAAACGATGCTTCCAACGGACCACCCGTCTCAGCGCTGTATCCGGCAGCCACGCCGTCATCACCGGTCACGCTGTCTGCGTCTACCCACTGCATGAATCCCACAAACCCGACAGACACCACCACAATCACGGCCACCACGGCAATCATGCCAACCACAAGCTTTTTCATTCTCTATATTGTGTTTCCCACGAGAGCGAAAGGCACTAGCGCTAGCACTACTTTTTCCTGTACACAGTGCATGACCTGGCACTACCTATAGAAAGACGATACGGCGAATCAAAGTGCGGGCGCTCCCCGTCCCACGACGGTAGAGTTGTGGCCATTTAGCCCACCTGCCCCACCACTTACTCGGAGCTTTCTCATGTCCAACTTTTCTGCACGCCAGCTCAAGCGCTTCATGGGGTTCTGGCCGCCCTTCTTGGGCACCGGCATAAGGATCAAGGAATTCGCCGATGATGGAACCCGCGTCGTTGTCAGCCACAGGACAAACATGCTGACCAAGAACGCCATGGGCGTTGCCTTCGGTGGCACGCTCTCCGCCATGACGAATCCCTTCTTCATGCTCGCTTCCATGCACCGTTTGGGCAAGGAGTACCGGATCTAGGACGCCGCTGGTGAGATTAAGTACTTGAAACCCGGCCGCGGCACGGTCACCGCTGACATGCGCATCCCCGAGGAGACCTACGCGCTCATCGAAGAAAAGACGGCCAACGGCGAGAAGTACCTACATTGGTTCGACGTGGACATCCTTGATGAGGAGGGGAATGTCGTCGCCCATGTGCGCCGCCAGGTGTACTACCGGCGCAAGCAGAAATAAACAGCGAGTGCGAAGGGCTGTGCGTGATTGCAGACGCTGGCTAGTGCAACTGAATTACCGGTGGTATTTTCCCGAAATTCTTGCGCCGCGTTTACCTGGTATTTTGAAACCATTTTGAGCACACCGGGAAGATTTGTGTTGTAGAAGGCCTCGCGCCCCACTATTCTGGCAGGTACAGCGTCAACCCGAGAAGGATAAAGCTGGGTTCCCGAATGGGAGTAGGGCTTCGGCCTGAGAATTCCTTTGCTCCGAGGGTTGGCGTTTTTACTTTGTTTTCACCTTGGACTGCAAGACATCAATACACGTCCCTGGCTCTTTTTCGAGTTGTGCAACGATAAACTCGATTGCTCGCTGAGAGTATGTCCAGGATGAATTGGGTTCTCCAGCGGTGCTGCGATCGTGTGCGTACCTGTCATCCTCTTTAAATTGGAATACCTTATTGAAGAGATTGAAGTGCCATCGGTTGAATAACTTTTCCTCGCCTCGGAAGTAAATAGTGGTTTTCGACTTTCTTAACCGATTTCGCACCTCTTTTACTGCATTACCAACTGTGTAAGGGTAATAGGAGGCAGCGTCTCGGATGTCTTTAACGATGGTGATGCCGGCTTCCGCGTCTTTGTCGACATACACGTTAAGATCGGCATCCTTCGCTTTCTTGACGATGCGCAGGTTTGTCTCATAGATGACGGCAGCGGCACCCCCTTCCCCGGTTCCTGCCGCGTCGGCGGCTAGCTGACTCATCTTGAGAAGCTTCTCTGCGACATGAGGCTCGTACTTCGTCCGAATCACGTCGGGGTCAATTGCACCGCGGCGCACGGCCAACGTCAAGTGATTCTCCGGTATTAAATCGCTAACGGATTCGCCATGAAGTTCGAGGAGCTTATCTGCATAGTTCATGACAGATTTTTGCAGAAACGGTCCGATGAAAATCTCATATTCATCAGTGATGAAGTGGGTATTGACATTGCGGAAGCGAATGATTTCCGCCATGTTGACGCGCAGTGGGTCCTTATCATTCGTAAAAATCTTCTTGAGACAGTCTGCTAGAGCAATTGTCTTTCCAGATTCGTCCGAGTAATAGATCGACTCGATTCCCCGCTCTCGAATCAGGTAGGCCTTGAGCATTAACTCCCATGCGTTGCAGAGGAAAATTGAACAGGTCTCCGCGTGGTATTTCAACGTTGGCCTGTTGTACAGCTCCACTGCAAGAGCAAAAGCTTCCTTACTCTTCTCTAGGAGCCGCTCAATGATCTCTTCCTGTCCCTTATCCACGAGGAACCATTCTAATTTCTGCTCCCGATCCACCTCTTCGGCGTTCTCAGTCTGTGCCCTGTCTACACTCGGTAATAGCACGGATAGTCTGGGACGACTTAGCCAGTTACGATAGGAAAATACCCCAGCTGGAACACTGTTCTAGCTGGGGCTTAATGGAGCCGCCTGCGAGAATCGAACTCGCGACCTTCTCATTACGAGTGAGACGCTCTACCGACTGAGCTAAGGCGGCACGCACATTGCGCCGAGCTTTCAAGCAAGCAGAAATAACCCTGCACAAAATGTACAAGCGGTAATACTACTGCACTGCACCCATCGCTACCAAAATGGGGCCTGCAGTCCGCTAAATTAGGCGCTTCTGCCGGCTTACCTGCGACCAACCTGCCCTGCGATCTGCAATTTAGCCATTAATTCATCCATCAAGACCGTCAACTTCACTGCAGTCACGAGCATGCCGCGCACCTCGGTGACAGCATCGATGGAGGCCAATATCGCCTCCGGCGGAAGACGTCGGGCTAGCTCTGCGGCTGTCCGACGACGGTCTGGATTTATGAGGTAGACGGAGCCATCCCCAAACTCGGAATCAGCACCGGAATCTGAAACAGAAGCGTCAAAAGCAGACCCAGCACGTTCCGCCCCAAACGCCAGCACCAGGGCGTCACGGTAAAGCCCCATAATGTCGGTCAACGACAGGTCAATCAGATCTGACTCCGCGCGCCTGCGCCGCCGCTTCTGATTATCCTCCAGCTCCTTGATCACGCCCTTAGAGCCGCGCAGCGCCGCCTGCGCCCCCTTGCCAGACGCACCTACACCCAACGAGCGCTCGAGATTCTCCAGCTCCTCAGCCTCTAGTGGCTCCATCCGCCGCTTCACCTCGCCAGCCACTTCGTTGGCTAACTCTCGTGCTGCCAAATACGACTTTGCCGGGTCGAACACGGCCTCTACGAAATCCAGGGCCTTACCCCGCCAGGCACGCGAGCCCTCATCGGAGACAAAGCCACGCGCACGCCCAATGTGACCATTGGACACTGTCGCGGCCCAGATCGCTTGCTCGTCGGTAAGCTCTGGCCGCTCGGCGCGCAGGAGGTTTGTGACGTCGTCGATATGCGGCGTCGGCACATAGACATGGCGGCAGCGCGAACGGAGCGTAACGGAGAAATCCTCCGCGTTCGTCGTTGGTGCGCACATGATGATGACGGTGCGCAGAGGCGGCTCTTCCACCACCTTGAGCAGCGCATTTGAGGCGGATTCGTTGAGCCGGTCGGCGTCTTCGATGATTAGCACGCGGCAATCCGCCGTCGTGGGCATCTTGTAGGCCCAGGGCCGCAGCTCATCCCTCACCGTCGCCACCGAAATGATGGTGCCCTCCGGGCGCACGATCTTGATATCGCCATGCGTTCCCGCCAGCGCCGTCCGGCAGCCCTCGCACTCGCCACAACCGGGGCTGTCATGCCGCGTGCACAGCAGCGCCGCCGCAAACGCCGTCGCCGTCACCGACCGCCCCGACCCCGCAGGTCCCGTGAACAGCCAGGCGTGCGTCATGTCCGAGTCGCGTGGCACATCGCTTAACGACGACCCCGCGTCCCCACCTTCCGGCGAAACCTCCGCCCCATCGCCTGCCAGCGGTTGACCATTGGCAAAGCGATAATGCGCAGCGCGCACAGCAGCCTGCAACCGCTGGCGAACCCCACCGGTTTCGGGCATACGAGAAAACACGCTGCGCTCTGTCATGGGCTCTGTCATGGCCCCAACTCTAGCGCGCCCCACGGGACTCTTGTGAGGTAACTACTCCCTGCAATCCGGGGTTGCCACTAAGGTAGTAATCATGCAACGGCTCTGGCGAAATCTGAAATGGCTAAGCGGGACAATGTGGCCTGCTTATGCCTCATTTATCTTCGTCTGCAACCTTGTCGGAGCCATGATTGTCGGCTTGTTCCTCGGCATGCTGTTGCCACTGAACCAAGAAACTCACCTGCCGCGGTTGGCTAATGGGGTCATCTATGCCCTGGCTGGTTACCTGGTTCTAGCAATTATTGCGGGAATCGGCACTACCTGGATTCTGTTCAAACCGCTGGTGAAATGGCAGCGTCATCCGGATATGCACGATCCGCGGCGGGTGCGATATCTGGTCATGCGCGTGCCTGTCTATCAGGCACTTTTGGGTACCGTCATCTGGTCTCTGGGCGTGATTGTCTTCAGTGGAGTTGCGTTCGCCTATGACAGCAAGATTGGCATGATGGTGCTGCTCACCTCGGTGCTCGGTGGCGCCATGGTGGCACTGTTGACCTATCTAATTGCGGAGCGCATGGTGCGTCCGGTTGCCGTGGAGGCGCTGGCGCGTAGGGCTCCGGATTCTTCGCTGGAGCCGCCGATTGGCCACCGCCTGCGCCAGACGTGGGTGTTGACCAGCGGTGTTCCAGTGGTAGCAATCCTGCTTGTGCTGATAGGTCAGCGCCGTGGCCTATTCACAGATGACGCGGCAGATTTGCTGCCCACCATCACCGCGCTGGCAATTCTGGCTCTGATTACCGGCTATTTCGGCACGATGTTGGCCACCATGTCCATCGTCGACCCGATTCGTGATCTCACGGGCGCGATTAACAAGGTCCGCCAGGGCCAGGTGGATACGCGCGTGCCTATTTACGACGGCTCCGAGATGGGCGTCCTCCAGGCGGGTTTCAATGAAATGATGCGTGGCCTGCAGGAGCGTCAGCGGGTCCGTGACCTCTTCGGCCGCTATGTCGGGTCTGAGGTCGCCCGTAAGGCTCTGGAAGAAAAGCCGACTTTGGGCGGCGAGAATCGCCTCGTCGCGGTGCTGTTTGTGGACGTGATTGGTTCGACCAACTTCGCGGAGAAGAACTCACCAGAAGTCGTTGTCCGTGAGCTCAATGCGTTTTTCGACCACGTTGTTGACTGTGTGCACCGCAATAAGGGCATTATCAACAAGTTCCAGGGTGACGCGGCTCTGGCCGTCTTCGGTGCTCCTCTGCCCCTCGATGACACTGCTGGACACGCCCTCACAGCCGCCCGTGAACTGCGCGAGGAACTGCTCGACCTCCAACTCACCGCAGGTATCGGCGTCTCCGCCGGGCACGTCGTCGCCGGCCACATCGGTGCCCGCGACCGCTTTGAGTACACGGTCATTGGTGACGCGGTTAACCAGGCTGCCCGTCTGACCGAGCTGGCCAAGGACACCCCGGGCCGCGTGCTGGCCACGGCTTCCACTATTCGCCTGGCCAACGAGGACGAGCAGGCTCGCTGGACCACCCTGAAGTCCGTGGAGTTGCGCGGTCGTACGCACATGACGCAGCTTGCGCGCCCGGTGCGCCCGACGCTTGCCGACGAGGCCTAGGGGGCAGCGGACTCGTCGGTCTCGCCAACCTGCGTACCCTCCCGCAAATCCTTTACGTTGGAGGAATGACTGACAGCCGCCCCAGTTCTAGCCCCAACCCCAGACCTCGCATGCTCGTCCCCGACGCTGCGCGCGGGTTCGCTCTCCTCGGCATCGCGATCGCGAACATTGCCACCGCCTGGCTGGTTGCAGATCCCGAACTGCCCGCAGCATTCTTCGGCGGCGTCATAAGCGACAGCATCGCCGACAAGGCCACCGTGCTGTTTACCGCAGTGACCGCGCATAACCGCGGGCTGCCGATGTTCGCAACGCTGCTCGGCTTCGGTGTGGGACTCATCGTCCGCAGTTTGGCCAGGAGGAACTTTCCACGGTCGCGGGCGCGGGTGGTCGTCGTAAAGCGTTATGCGTTCCTGGGGCTGTTCGGCGTTGCGCACATGCTGTTTCTGTTCTTTGGCGACATCATGTTTCTCTATGGCATCTGCGGCATCATCCTCGGGCTACTTATGGGCCTCAGCAACAAGGTGCTGACGATTCTCGCGTGGATTGCGCTGACGATCAACGCTGCACTGAGCCTGCTGTTTTTGGGATTCGTAATTGCGATGCCCGACGCCGAGTTCGTCGGCTCCGACATGAGCCAGTTCGTCAACGGCGGTGCGATTGAAACAAGTTACCTGGATATGCTCGCCGCGAATCTGCAGGTCCTGACAATGAGCATCACTACCCTGCCACTGCAGCTGTTCCTCTACCTGCCGGTGATGATGATTGGCTTCGTGTGGGCTCGCAAGGGCGTGCTTGACGACGTTGACGCGCACCGCCCCCTGCTTATTCGGTGGCTCGTGGTGGCTGTGGTCGTGGCTTTCGGCATCGGCATCCCTATGGGGTTGGCAGCGATTGGTGTTCTTCCAGCCGGACAGCACATGGCCTTCTTGGTAATTAATAACTTTGCCGGAGTGTTCGCCGGTCCTGGCATCCTAGCCGGGCTGGCGTTAGCACTGCAGCCGCTCCAACGACGCCTGAACGAGGGCGCCGCTGTACCTGGTTGGCTGGTGCCGATTGTGGCGCTCGGCAAGCGTTCGATGACGGGCTACCTGATGCAGTCGGTCATCTTCTTTGTGCTGGTATACCCGTTTATGCTGGACATCCCGCGCGACATGGGCGCGTTCGTGCAAACTCTCATTGCTGTGGGCGTCTGGTTGGTGACATTGTTCGCCGCGTGGGCGATGGAGCGTCGCGGCATGCAGGGGCCGTTCGAAAAGGTGCATCGCCGGCTGTCGTACGGGCCGACGATGCGGGCGGAGTTGGCCGGGGTCGGTGGCCCCAAACCGGCTCCGCAGGATGCGCCGGGTGCGCCGGATGCGGCGGGCTCGCCAGGTACGGCGGGCGCTTAAGACCTACTTGCCCTACTTGCCCCGGCGCGTCGCCTTCACCACTCGCTTGGTGGTGCGCTTGACCGCCTTCCTGGTGGTCTTCTTCGCAGCCTTCTTCGTGGTCTTGCGAGTCGACTTCTTCGCCGCCTTCTTTGTGCCACCATCGGCGGCTTCCTTCGCACGACGCTCAGACAGCAGTTCGCAGGCGCGGGCATCGGTCAGTGTCTCAGGTGTATCACCCTTGCGCAGCGAGGCATTGGTAACGCCATCGGTGACGTAGGGCCCAAAGCGGCCATCCTTCACCGACATCGGGCGACCGGAGACATCGTTGTCACCCAACTGCTTCAGCGGTGGCTTCGCAGCAGCGCGACCGCGTCGCTTCGGCTCAGCGTAGATACGACGCGCCTCGTCCAAAGTCACGGTGAAGATCTGCTCTTCGTTGGCCAGTGAACGCGAGTCGGTGCCCTTCTTCAGGTACGGACCGTAACGGCCATTCTGAGCGGTAATAACCTCGTTATCGACCGGATCGACACCGACCTCGCGCGGCAGGCTCATCAGCTTCAGAGCCTCTTCCAGCGTGACAGTCGACGGCTCCATGGAGGAAAACAGCGAGGCCGTCTTCGGCTTCAGAGTTTCCTCGATGATTTCCGCGGTGCGCTTTTCCTTCTGCTTGGCGGCGGTCTTGGTTTCCCAGTTCTTCTTCCGCTTGCCCTCGGCAGCGCGCTGAGCGTCCTCTTCGGCGCGCTCAGCTGCGATAATCTCCTCAGCCTTGGCTACGACACCTTCGCGCTCTTCGTCTGTGACCAGCTCGGTGACGTAGGGGCCGTAGCGGCCATCACGAGCGACAATCATGCGACCATTGGCCGGGTTAATGCCCAGCTCACGTCCGCCCTGCGGCATCGCCAGCAGCTTCTCGGCAGCGGCCAGATCCAGCTCGTCCGGAGTCATGGCCTCCGGGATGTTGGCGCGCTGCACCTCGTCGGCACCGTTTTCACCGGCCCCCGGGCGCGTACGCTCCAGGTACGGCCCATAGCGGCCAACGCGAACGATGATCGGGTTGCCCTCGGCATCGTCGAAAAGGTGGAGCGAATTGACCTTCCGAGCATCAATCGATTCCAAGTTCACATCGATGATGCTCTTCAGACCACCGTGGGTCGCAATAGCGTCGGCTCCCTTGTGGCGGTGATCCTTGTCATCGCCGAAGTAGAAACCGGTCAGCCAGGTCGTGCGATCCTTATTGCCCGCAGCAATGCCGTCGAGCTCATCCTCCAGCTCGGAGGTGAAGTCGTAGTTGACCAGATCGGAGAACGCTTCCTCCATCAGCCCCACCACGGCAAAGGCCACCCACGAGGGCACCAGAGCGTTGCCGCGGGAGTAGACGTAGCCGCGATCCTGAATGGTCTTGATAATCGACGCGTAGGTCGACGGACGCCCAATTCCCAGGTCCTCCATCTTCTTCACCAAGCTGGCTTCAGTGAAGCGCGCAGGCGGGTTGGTGGAGTGACTGTCGGCACTGAAGTCCGTGGCCGTCAGGCCCTGGCCTTCTGTCAACTGTGGCAGACGCTTCTCGGCGTTGTCGGCGACCTTGCGACCGTCGGAAAGCGCGGAGACCTCGACGTATGCCTTGAGGAAGCCCGGGAAACGAATCGTGCGTCCGGTGGAGGCGAACTCGACGGCGTGCGTGTCGGTAGCACCGGCGATGGTGACCTTCATGGACGTGCCGCGTGCGTCGGCCATCTGCGAGGCGACGGTGCGCTGCCAGATTAGTTCGTAGAGTTTGAACTCCTCGGCATCCAGCGAGCCAGCCAGCTGACCTGGCGTTGCGAACGTCTCACCAGCCGGGCGAATTGCCTCGTGCGCTTCCTGCGAGTTCTTCACCTTGCGCGAGTACTGGCGCGGCGCATCGGCGACGTATTCCGAGCCGTAAAGCTCCAACGCCTGCTTACGCGCGGCGTCGATGCCGGCCTTGGACAGCGTCGTGGAGTCGGTACGCATGTAGGTAATGTGACCGTTTTCGTACAGACGCTGCGCCACACGCATCGTGCGCTCAGAGGTGTAATGCAGCTTGCGGCCCGCCTCCTGCTGCAGCGTAGACGTCATGAACGGCGGGTACGGGCGGCGCGTGTACGGCTTCTCCTCCACCGACGCGACCTTGAGCTCAGAGCCCACGAGGTCCGCCGCCAGAGTTTCGGCGAGCTGCTTATCGACGACCCGAATGCCCTCAGACTTCTTCAGCTGGCCACGGTCATCGAAGTCGCGGCCCTGCGCTACGCGCTGACCATCAACGCTGGTCAGGGTTGCGACGAATTCCTTCGGCTGGTTGGCATCGGAGGAAGCCGAACCGGTGTCCAGAGTTGCGGCGACGTCCCAGTACTCAGCGGAGATAAACGCCATGCGCTCGCGCTCACGCTCGACGATGACGCGCGTTGCCACCGACTGCACACGGCCTGCCGACAGGCGCGGCATGACCTTCTTCCACAGCACCGGGGAGACCTCGTAGCCGTAGAGGCGGTCGAGGATACGGCGACCTTCCTGGGCATCAACCAGGTTCTGATCCAGCTCACGAGTGTTGGCCGCGGCCTCCAAGATGGCCTGCTTGGTGATCTCATGGAACACCATGCGGCGCACCGGCACCTTGGGCTTGAGAACCTCCAGCAAGTGCCAGGCAATAGCCTCGCCCTCACGGTCGGGGTCCGTTGCGAGATAGAGTTCGTCGACTTCCTTGAGCTTGGCCTTCAGGTCAGCGACTTTCTTCTTCTTATCAGCGCTGACGACATACAACGGAGCGAATCCGTTGTCGACATTCACGCCCAGACGAGCCCAGGGCTCCTTCTTGTAACGAGCCGGAACGTCGGCTGCGCCACGGGGCAAGTCGCGAATGTGGCCCACCGACGCCTCCACGATGTAATCATCGCCGAGATACGGCTGAATCTTGCGAGCTTTCGTCGCCGACTCGACAATTACAAGGCGCTTGAGGCCGTCTGAATTCGCCATAGAAGTTTTTCTATCCTGCAACGTTGAATGTTTTTGACTGTTTAGATTCTTGTTTTCGTTTAAATCTTGGGGTTCTTGGCCGGACTCTGGCTGGGCTTCAGCTGTGAGAGGCCCGCAATCGGTTCCAACCGGTTCCGATCAGTGCAAATCAGTTCCCGGCCGCGTTCTCCCCGGAAGATTATCTGGAAAGAATATGAAGAATATAAGGAATACCGTACACACAATCTAGTTTGTCGCGTGGATTCCTCAAGTATCGGGCGGATTTTGGGTGTGACTGAAGGGGCTGCTGTGGGGGATCCCCGGTGGCCGGCAGTTGCCGACCCGACGACTGCTGTGCGGCTAGCCATGATTATCCCAGTGGCTGTCAGTGGCTGGCCGCAGCGGGCGCAGCGGGCGCAGCCGCCGCAGCGGCCGCGTGATCGCGGGCTGCAAATGTGAAACTGTATGAGTTTATGACACTTTCAAGCCATTTTTCGGGCCATTTTTGTCATAAACGTAGTCAGTAACTCGGAACGAACCACTGCCCTCCAGAAATACAAAAATCCCACGCAGAAATCACTTTCCACGTGGGAGAATCAAGGCTCACCCCATGAACACAACATGGACCTTGAAAAGCCAAAAATTCCGCGCGCCAAACCAGACAATAACCCAGTTCAACCCGGAAACGGTTGACTTACAGAGGCTTCACGTCCAGAGCCTGCGGACCCTTCTGGCCCTCACCAATCTCAAACTCGACTGCCTGGTTCTCTTCCAGCGTCTTGAAACCAGTGCCCTGGATCTCGGAGTAGTGAACGAACACGTCGTTGCCACCGTCAGCTGGGGCGATAAACCCGAAGCCCTTCTCCGAGTTGAACCACTTCACAGTACCCTGTGCCATTACAAAACTTCCCAACTTCAGGATTCGATAAAACAAGTATTCGCCACGCACATCCGGCCACACACGATGGGGTAAACACGGCCAAAGCACCCTTTCGCCTCGTGCGGGTTTTTCAGGGTGCCCTTTGGCGGGCGATACACTCAAAAAGTCTGCCACGTTTGGGGCGCGAGCGCCGATTAGGAACAGCTTCTTGCCACCCCCGTAAACCCGTGTTCGGAGTCCGGAGAAACTGGGGTGTCGAATAGCGAGAATGTGGCTGATAGGAAGCGTCGTCAAGCATATGAAGTGCGCGTTTACAGGAAAGGGTGGTGTCGGTGGAGTCGTTTGGGCGGGAGCTGCTGGGGCCGGTTATTCGTGCGCATCCGCGGGCGACAGTGACGCACATTGCGGACCTTCCTGCGCGCGCTGGCGTGACTGCGCCTTGGCCTGAGTGGGTGCCAAGTTGGCTAAGAGAAGTGCTGGTAGATCGCGGAATTGAAAACCTGTGGACTCATCAGGCGACAACCGCGAACCTCGCCCGCGAGGGCGTGCACTGCGTCGTCGCGACGGGCACGGCGTCGGGTAAATCGCTCGGCTACCTGCTGCCCGTGCTCACAGAACTGTCCGCCACCCCCGCGGCCACCGCGCTGTACCTCTCTCCGACCAAGGCGCTGGGCGCCGATCAGCTGGACACTGCACGCGCGATGGCACCGGCGTCACTGAGTTCGCTGATTTCGCTTTACGACGGCGACACCCCACAAGACGCCCGGCGCGCCATCCGCGACCACGCCCGTTGGGTGTTTACCAACCCCGATATGCTGCATGTTTCGGTGCTCGGCAACCATGTTCGGTGGACGCGGATGCTGCGCAACCTGCGCTATATCGTCGTCGACGAATGCCATGCCTATCGAGGCGTGTTCGGCGCCAACGTCTCTCAGATTTTGCGTCGCCTCCTGCGGCTATCCCGCGAGTACGGTGCCTCGCCGACCGTGATTTTTGCCTCTGCGACGACCAACGACCCCGCTGACCAGGCTCGTCGCCTCATCGGCGAGCCTGTCGAGGCCATCACCGAAGACGGCGCCCCGGTCGGCGAGCGAACGATCGCCCTGTGGGAACCCGGCCTGCTCCCCGACCTCCAAGGCGAGAACGGCGCACCCGTGCGCCGCCCCGCCCCGACCGAGGCCGCGGATATCATGGCCGACCTGCTTGTCGAGGGCGCCCGCACCCTGACCTTCACCCGTTCGCGAAGCAGTGCTGAGAAGGTAGCGCTCGGCGTGCGCGAGCGCCTGGAGAAGCGCCACCGCAGCGATATCGCCGAGCGCATCGAGTCTTACCGCGCCGGCTACCTGGCCGAAGAGCGCCGCGACATCGAGCGCATGCTCGATGACGGCACCCTGCTAGGTGTGGCCACCACCAATGCATTGGAGCTGGGCATTGACGTCGGTGGCCTCGACGCGGTGGTGCAGGCCGGTTTCCCGGGCACGGTCGCTTCATTCTGGCAGCAGGCCGGCCGCGCGGGTCGTCGTGGTCAGGGCGCACTGGTGGTGTTGGTGGCTCGCGATGACCCCATGGACACGTACTTGGTCCACAACCCGTCCGCACTGCTGGGCAGGCCGGTGGAAAAGACCGTCTTCGATCCCCGCAACCCACATGTGGTGTGGTCACATCTCTACTGCGCGGCTGTGGAGAAACCCGTAACCACCAGTCAGCTTCAAGCGTGGGGAACCATGCCCGTAGCCGAAGACATGGTGTCCGCAGGCTGGTTGCGCAAGCGCACCTGGGAAGGACAAGAGCCCGTCTACTACCCAACCGACCGCGATGAAGGGCCGCGTATTGCCACTGCTCACGATGCCGTGAACGTCCGTGGCGGCGATGGCCAGGAAGTAGCTATCGTCGACCAGACCGATGGCCGACTGCTTGGCACCATCGATCTTGGCCGTGCGATGCAGCAGGTTCACGACGGTGCCGTCTACTTGCACCGCGGCGAGTCCTACCTTGTCGACCAGCTGGACTTCGACAGCCTCGTCGCCCTGGTCCACCCCGAGCAGCCGCGCTATTCCACCAGCTCACGCATGGACACCACCATCCGCATCCTCGATGTTGACGATATGCGCCACTACCAGGGCCTACAGGTCGCTTCCTGCCAGGTCGAGGTCTTTCACCAGGTCACCTCCTATCTTCGTCGCCTGGATACCGGCGAGATTCTCGACAGTGTTGAACTTGACTACCCTCCGCAACGTTTGGTCACGCGCGCCGTGGCCTACACAATGCCCGAGTCCACCCTGCGCTCCTGGGGCGTGGGCTCCGACATCGCGCCGGGGGCTCTTCACGCAGCCGAGCACGCGGCTATCGGCATGCTGCCACTGATTGCCACCTGCGACCGCTGGGACATCGGCGGTGTTTCCACGGTCATGCACGCCGATACCCAGCAGCCCACCGTTTTTGTGTACGACGGGCACCCTGGTGGTGCGGGGTTTGCCGACCGTGGCTACGAGGCCTTCGCTCAGTGGATTCGCGCAACCCGCGATGCCGTCGCCGCCTGCGAGTGCGAATCCGGCTGCCCATCGTGCATCCAGTCGCCCAAGTGCGGCAATGGCAACGATCCGCTGGACAAGGCCGGCGCAATCAAGGTGCTCAGTGGGGTGTCGCGCGCGCTTAACGACGGCCAGTAGCAGCATCCTCCACCGCTACCGGCCCTGCCCTGGACGTGGCTTTTCTCTCCTTTCGTTCGACGCTGACCTGCACGTCCTCCCCATCAATCTCACAGGTCACAAGGAGTGCGTGGTTAGCTTTTGCGATTGACCCCGCAGCTTTGCAGGCATCGTCGCTCTCTTGCGCAGCCACAGCGCCGGCCACCGCGGCCAGATCCGCTGCTACCGCTGCCTGCCGCGCCTGCACCACCCTCACCCCGGCCGTAACTCCGACCAAAGTCAGAACGACGAAAGCGGCGATGAACAGTGCGGCTGCGACTGTGGTGGAACCTTCTTCTTCGCGGAGAAGGCGGGCTGTCACGTTTCTCATGACGATGCCGCTCTCTCCCGCAGTGCAACCGCGCGTGCTTCCAGCGAAAATGGCCCCGCTGAGCGCCGAATGGTCACGCGCACGGTACCGGAGGTTTCCGATATCGCGACCTGCCCATCTGCGTCGGCGCGAAGCTCGGCTGCTGTCTCCGCATCGCCCCGTGCCTCAGCCCGTGCGATGGCTCCGGCTGCGTCGGTAAGCCCTAGGTACATTGCGATGGTGACCAGCCCGGACAGAGCCGTGGCCATGACCGTGACCAGTGCCGCGAGACCGAAAGCGGTTTCTACCGTGGTTTGGCCTTCGTCGCCGACGCACAGGCGATGAAGCGTAGAGCGGATGCGGCTAGACATCGGTGTTGAGCGCCCTTTCGATGATGTCGGTGAGCGCCTGGGTGATATCGCCGCCGGTCACGACGGTGTAGAGCAGGGCTCCGAAAGCTGCGGCCGCAATAGTTCCGAGAGCATATTCCACGGTTGACATGCCGTTTTCCTCAGTTGCCAGAGCGTGCAGACGCTTGTGCAAATACGAGCGCAGCTGGGACTGCGCAGCGGTCAGCGGATTGGTTGAAGAGTTGGTTGGAAGGTTGGTCGGATGGTTGGAGTTTTGAGTGGTCATGAGTGTTTCCCCTGTGTGGATGTCGAGTGACAGGTCAGTTGTGAGGTGTGATGTGCATTGACGCGCGTTGATGCGGGTTGATGCGTGTTGGAATGCGGCGCGGCAGGCGGACCACGCGCACAACCGAAGTCACAGCTGAGAGCGCAACCAGCACTGCATCCGGCGCGTGCCAGCGCGCGGGGCTTGGCGCAGAAGTGTCCACGCTTCATGACGGCATCAGTCCTGCAAACATTTCGTCGGCAAGCCCAGCGATGGTGGGCACCAAACCCAGCACCACAAACGCGGGTAGAAAGCACAACGCCAGCGGCCCGGCAATGAGGACACCAGCCTTTTCGGCGACGGCTTGCGCCGCATCGTGCGCTTGACTGCGGTACGTGGCAGCGGTGTCCTCCAACGCCTGCGCCAGAACGGTGCCGGATTCGCTTGCTCGGCGCCCAGCCGTCGCCAGGGGCACGAGCGCGGGTGTGGCAGCAAGGCTGTCCCAAGCGGAGTGCGCGCCCACGGACAACCTGGCGGAACACTGTCGAAGTGGCTCGGCCAGCTCAGGGTTTGCACCATCGGCAGCTGCTGCCATGGCCTGCGACAACGGCATACCGGAGCTCAAACAAGCACCAATGATGTCGAGGGCCGCTGCGGCATCGAGCAGCACAGCCGGGCTGATGCGCTCACCGCCAATGACAGTTCGCACACGTTCCCGCACCTGTGCGGCAATCTGCGCCACCCGATTGGTCACCTGTCGGCGTACGCTTCCTCGCGCGCGAGCATCCGACTCGGCTACCAATTCGGGCAGTCGGCTGCGGACGGGATTGAACGTCGGCAAGCAGAGGTAGACGGCGATGAGAAGTGCGGCGGCAATCATTGTCCGGCCTCCGCACGATCGATGATGGCGACCGCCCATTCGATGCCCGCGCACACCAGCCCGACACCGATGACCAGCACAATTCCTCCGATGCCGCGACTGAGGAACTCGAATGGGGACGCTCCGAAAGCTTGCCCCATGACCAAACCGAACACCGGCAGTGATGCCAAGATGGCGATCGTCATGCGTGGCCCCGCCAGCGCGGCAGACGTCTGTGAGCGATGCGCCTGACGAGCCTGCAGATCACCCCGCGCGCAGTCCAGCAACCCAGCCAAACTCAGACCGTGTTGCTGCGCCACCGTCCACATACGCCCAATCCGGCGCAGTTGCTCCGAAGATTCTTCGCCCTCCCACGGGTCGGCGAAGTTCGCGCGATGCGCCGCGTGCGCGAGATGATCGGCCAACACAGTCACATCCCCTGACCTGCGCAATTCCGCTGCTGCCGCGTTGAGTGCTCTTGATGCCGCCGCTCCTGCGCGCAGCTGCGCGGTCAAGGTCTCCAGCGCTACCGCAGCGCTGTCCGCTTCCCGACGTTCACAGCGCCTCTCCCTCACAGCGCGCACTACTGCCCCTGCGGTGCGGCCCAGCAACAGCCCGGCTACAACGCCTGGAATCCCGGCGAGCCACAGCAACACAAGTGCCGGGCCTGCAACGATGAGAATCGATAGCCCTGCAGCTCTATTCGCACTGCTAGTGCTTGCGGCGCTCGACCCCGTGGAACCAGCACCAAGTCCAACCATGCGCTGCAACCACTTCAGTCCACGGGACACCTCACGGGCACGGCCTGCCAGCGCTCGCGAGCGCACCGCCGCCGAGCTGTCCGGCCAGATAGCGACTGCCGCAGCTACACCCCCAATGAGTACGGTCATGCTAAATCCCTCCCCCATAGCTGTTAATCTCCCCGTCTAATCCCCTGACTTTGCCCCCGGGTTATTCCACCGGTTATTCCACCGACTGTTCCCTGCCGACCAGCAACTTCTGCAACGTTTCCCACCCCGCCCCCGGCCCGTCCCGAGCAGTCCAGACCTCCACCACCTCCGGTGGGTTACCGCGTAGCAGCCCGATCTGTGCCAGCCGGCGAACATCAGCGCGTTCGACCACCAACACCACCTGCACCGCCGAGACCAACTGCGCATGTAGCCCGGCGCGACCAAGGCCACCGATCAACCCCAGGGCCTCAAAGCGCGCGACGACATCCCCAATCCGGTTGGCGTGAATTGTCCCCGCCCCACCGCGATGCCCCGTATTCAACGCTGCCAGCAGATCCACCACTTCGGCGCCTCGAATCTCACCGACAACAATGCGGTCGGGACGCATGCGCAGCGCCTGCTTCAGCAACTCCTGCTGCCCAATCGCACCGGCACCCTCCAGGTTGGCGGCCCTGGTCACCAGCTTCACCACATGCGGGTGCTGAGGTTGCAACTCCGGAGTGTCCTCGATACACACAATGCGCTGGTCAGGATTAACTTCTGAGAGCATCGCCGCCAATAGCGTGGTCTTTCCCGCACCCGTGCCACCGGCGACAATAAACGACAGCTGTCTCGCCACGATTCCCCGCAACACCGGCAGAATTTCCGGTGGAAATAGCCCGACATCGCATAGCTCCGCAAGTCCGCGACGAGCCGGACGCAACACCCGCAGGCTAATCTGAGTGCCGGTCGCCGACGGTGGTGAAAGCACCGCATGAACTCGCACACCACAGCCGCCGACACCACCAGGAATATGGCCGTCAGCCCAGGGTTGCGCGTCGTCAAGCCTTCGTCCACACCGCGACGCGAGCCGCACCGCATACGCGCGCACCTCGCCCTCGTCCGCGAAGGAAATCTCGGCGCGCTCCAGTCCGTTGCCCGCGTCGACCCAGACCTCGCCCGGCGCGGTTACCAGCACATCGCTGACACCCGGGCGTCGCAACAGCGCATCCAACACACCCGCGCCCACTGTTTCCTCGCGAATCGTGCGTAGAATCTCCAGCACCTTCACATCGGAGACAACCCCCGAGGTCTCTGCGCGAATGATGTCGGCGACCTCGCTATGCGATGCCACCCCAGGCCGCTCCGCAAGCGCCGCCCGCACCGCCGCTAACAGCCTGACGTCATCCATCGCCACCACCGCCGACAAGGGCAAACATCGCTTCCAATCCCCGCGTCAGCTTGCCGACGGTTCCTGCGAGCCCGCCCACATCTATCTCGTGAGCTACCTTCTTGCAGTACTCAATCTCACCAACAATGGGCAGGTCGAGAGCGTATTCCACCTCTTCGACACTGATATCGCGGTGCTGCTGGTACCTCACTGCAAGATTTGGGGTGAACCCCGCCTGTGCACAGATGCTCGCCAAGTGCCCAGCGGCTGCGATGGCTCGAACGGAGGTGGGCAGGACTATGACGGTGTCATCGGCAAGCGCGCCGAGAGTGGTGACGTACTCCACCTGCTTCGGGCAGTCCACGATGACCGTAATTCCGGCATGAATAAGGCAACTAATGGTGCTGGCAATGTGCCGGACATCGTCGGGCCTGTCGGTTCTGTCGGGCCTGTCGGCGCTGTCGAATTTGTTGTTCGCCGAGGTGTGGTTGTAAGCCGCCTCCGGCGTGCGACTGCGAGTCCACGTCAACACTTTCAGAGCGGGTGATCGCGGGCAGGATGGCAGTGCTTCGTAGAGTGCCGCTCCGTCGAGACGGCCATCAGCAGCCGAGAAGTCCTGCCACCTCAGTCCCGGTTCCGTTTCCATCCCGAGCACCAGATCAATGCCTCCTGCCAATGCGTCCGCGTCCACCAAACAGATGGGCCTTTCGCGGGAAAGAACCAATGCACTCGCCGCCGCAACAATGGAAGCCCCGGCACCGCCGACCGCAGGAACCAACATCAGGCACGTTGCCGTGGAGTCGGTTGTAGTCGCCGGCGTGTTCGATACGGGCTCTGTACCCGGTGCCGTAATCACGTCGGTGCTTGCAGGTGACGCTGGGTTCTGATGGTGGTTCAGGAGGCTCGAGCCGTTTTGGTGATTGGTGGGATTCGGAGCATCCGGGCGTACGTCGCCACGGCCGAGCAGCTCGACAATATCGACGTTATCCGCGGGCAAACTAGCACTGTAAACAGGAGCTAAAACCTTCGCTACCTGCGCATCTTCCGCCTCAGTATCACTGCGGACCAGAAAGATTGCTCCCTCACAATGAGGCCGCCCGGCTAATCTTCGGGCTGCCGGTGCATCGACGAACACCGCTGGTGCCCGACGCCACAGGGCCGATGAAACTCCCGCTCCTGTCGATACTGACGATGGGGAAGGCTCTGGGGCTGATGATGATAGTGATGCTGGCGGCGAAGCAAATGTTTGTGCGGCCACTGACGCTGCAGCCACAGGTGGCACGGTCTCCTGCACACAGTCACGACCGGTAGCAGCGACTATGAGCGCAACCTCTTCACGCAGCGCTTCATCATCGACGGCGTTGACTACTGGATTTGTTGGAGCCTCGGTTCGCTGAGCCATGGACAGTTTCTTGATCGCCATGGCCATAGCGTGCACTACAGGGCGGATTCAATGATGCCCACAAGGGGCCAAAACCTCGCTGTCTGTGGATAATTTTCAGACTGTGGATAACTGCAGAACGCCACGTCGCCTTTGCCTTATGCTACTGCGTAGCATGACTACTGCGCGGCCTAGCCAATGCAAGTTAGTGACTGCGTTTATGACAAAAATGGCACGAAAAATGGCTTGAAAGTGTCATAAACTCATTCAGTTTCACATTTGCAGCCCGCAATTTTTACTACATACCCCTCACCATTGGGCCAAAAAGGGGCGACGCCCCGCGCCGGGGGGGGGATTGGCGCGAGGCGTCTTTAACCGGCTCGGGGGGGGGATTGAGCCGGGGCGGCCTCGCAGTCTGTTTCTAAAAAGAACAAGAAGGGGCCAGCCACGTCCAAGTATTACATATCCCGAGGAATCTGCAAATACCTTACAAAGGATTTAATGCCCAATATGTTCGATGTCACGTTTCCTCGATTAATCGCGCCCAGGAAATGCCGCGCCCCAATCGCCGCCAAGCCCCCACGACCGCCACTGCCCCAATCCCCCAGTCCCCCACCCAGCAGTTAAACACTCATAATGCTCTCCCCGTGCCCGACATCCATGGGTAAGCTCGGAGTCTATGAACACCGGCGAGAACAAGGCTTCAACAACGCCGCAGCCGCGCGCTTCTACGGACACGAGCAGCTCTAAAGATGCCCAAATCGCTGCAGGCCTCCACGCCACCGCTGACTCTCGCGTCGCTGCGTTCTTTGACCTGGATAAAACCATTATTGCCAAGAGCTCGGCATATGCGTTCAACAAGCAATTCCTCGAGCGCGGCATCATTTCGCCGACGGACATGCTGCAAATGGCGCTCAGCCATGCCCTGTACATGTCGCAGGGGCACGATGAGGCGCAAATGGAGGCCACCCGCGAGCAGTTTTCCGCCCTTATCGCTGGTCACAGCGCCAGGGAGCTGCGCCAGGTCGCCATCGAAACCCTAGAGCAGAACATCACGCCGTACATCTACGCCGAGGCATTGGAGCTCATTCGTAAACACCGCGCACAGGGGCATCAGGTGTTCATTATCTCGGCATCAGCCCGGCAGATTGTTGAGCCCATTGCGCAGGCGCTCGGTGTCTACAACGTGGTGGCCACCGAGCTGGAGGTCCGCGATGGGCTCTTCACGGGTGAAACGGAGTTCTTCTGCCGAGGCGAAAACAAGGCCGTGCAGATGCGTCGGATAGCGGAAAAGCGCCAGTTCGACCTGGCCGAATGCTTTGCGTACTCGGATTCCATCACTGATGAGCCCATGCTGTCTGCAGTCGGCCATCCCGTTGTGGTCAATCCCGATCGCGCTCTGCGCAAGATTGCGACGGAACGTGAGTGGCCTGTGCGCCAATTTCGGAATCCCGTCCCGCTGTTTCGCGCGCCGTCGAAACGCAATGCTGCAATTCTTGCCGGCGTCACACTGGCGCTTGGCGCGGGTGCGACGCTATTGGCACTGCGCAAAAACGACGACGAGCCAAAGGCCGACTAACCCATCATCCGGCAGCCGGCCCGCCTACACCGCTTCGGCGATACCGCGCGCTTCCACGGCACCGGCCTTCAGCCCCTCCAGGTGCAGGAGAATCCACGCACGCAGGCCATCGGCGCTTCCCGACGCGAACCCCTCTGCGGCCTCGACATACTCCTGGCGGTGGCGGGTCCAGTAGACCTCGGGCACGGCCAAGCCACGCGGATCCAGGCCGGTTGCGACAGTTGTCAGTCGCGAGGCGGCGCGGGCGATGATGCCGTTGTGGTACTCGAAGGGGCGCAGAGTCAGCAGCTCACCGTGCACAATCGCCGAGAGCACGCCAGCATGGATTTGGCTGCGGCCAGTGATGAAGTCACCGAGCACGTGCAGACGCTGCTCCTTCATCGCGGACGAGAGCTTGTCGTCACCAACCGGACGCCCGGCTTTCATCCGCGCCTCGGAACCGTCTTCAGTCTCACCTGCGGGCGATGCGTTCAACGCAAACTTGGCCAGCACCTGCTGCGGAGCGCGCTGCCACACGCGGGTGGTCTCACCAATTGACTCCGGGGAAATGGTGTCGGCAACCCGAAGGGCTGCTGCGAGTACGGGATCGGTGATGTTGCCGTCGTCGGGAAGCGATGGCTCGCCGCCTTCTAGCCACGCCGATGCCCGAGCGCCACGCAGGACCGACTCGGAGCCGGTGACGTTGTGCTTGCGCAGGTTGGCCTTGTGTCTGTGGACGGCCTGGATGGCCTTGGCCGCGACATCAGCCGCGTGTGCAACGCCGTCGAGCTGCCACAGGGGCGCGAGGGGGTCCCTGGGGTCAAGCTGCGGGACAGCAGCGGCGGAAGCGCTGTCAGCACCGCCGGCATCCGGTTCAGATGCCTTCGCCTGCGCTGCCTCACGCTCTGCGCGCTTCTTCGCCGACACGGAGGACACCCCCAGGCTCATGCCAGCTAGGCCGCCTTTTCTGGTGCCGGCACCGTTGCCCACACCGTTGCCAGCACCAGCGCCAATTCCATCGGCTCCACGCACGTTCTCAGGCTGATTGTTCATATCCCACACCCTAATTCTTCACCGCTAAGTAAGTGACAAACTTATATAGAAATGGTCAAAGATGAGAAAAACTTCAACGAGTTCTTGGCTTTTTCGCCCTTGTGGCGCGCTCTACCCACAATGAGAGGTAGTATGGCAGTTTGTAACTGCAGTTTTAAAGTTTCAAACCATCTTTTCCAACCATCTGCGTAGGAGGAAGTACACGTGAGCAACGACGATACGAAGGGTCTCTTTACCGACGGCACCGAACCGCGTGTTACCGCTATCCCGCTGAGCGATGTGGATAGCAACGCTTCGGGCGATGCCAGCATCGGCCAGCTCGTGTCTAATGCTTCTACGCAGGTTTCCGCTCTGGTTCGCTCTGAGATTGAGCTGGCCAAGGCTGAAATTGCTGGCGAGGCTAAGAAGGGTGCAGTTGGCGGTGGCTTCTTCGCGGTTGCCGGCGTCGTCGCGCTGTACTCCTCGTTCTTCTTTTTCTTCTTCCTCGGCTGGCTGCTGGATCTTTGGCTGCCAACCTGGGCTGCATTCCTCATCGTTTTCGTTCTGATGCTGGTCATCGCCGGTGTCGCGGCCCTGCTGGGTCTGAAGAAGGTCAAGTCGATCCGCAAGCCGGAGAAGACCATCGAGTCGATGCAGGAGCTGAAGGGGGTCGTGCCGTCGGGGTCCGCGAAGAAGTCTTCGCAGTCGAACGGTATGTACACCTAAAGGCTTAAAAAGTAATTGGGCGGGACTTGTTGGTCTCGCCCTTTTGTTTTATTCAGTCCGGTTCAAGCCCTTCGGATAAGGTATTTCCCCTCATGACCTCCCTCAGCGATTCTCTTACCGGCCCCTGGCGTCATCGTCTCATTCACGTCCGCGGCCAGCGCCTACACATCGCCGAGTGCGGCCGCCCCTCCGATCCGCTCGTGTTGTTTATTCACGGCTCGACTGGCGGTTGGTTTGAATGGCGCGAGGTTTTGCCAATGCTTAACGACGACTCGGGAGACCCCCTCCCCGTGCACGCTGTGGCTATTTCTATGCGTGGCTACGGTCAGTCCGACCGAACACCGCATGGCTACGATCCGTTTGAGGCGGCCCAGGACATCGCCTCGTCGATTCGCTCGTTGGGGCACTCGACCGCGCTGCTGGTCTGTCAGGGGTTCGGCACGGGGGTGGCATGGACGCTGGCCTCGCGGCAGCCGAATCTTGTTGCCGGAATTATTGGTTGTGGTGCTGCGCATCCGAAGGTGTGGCTCAACCAGTTGAAGAGCCCGTGGTCGGAGGACTTCCGCAATAGCCTTGCCCCGCTGCTGCGCCGTTCGTGGTGGGACTCGCGGCCACGGGTACCGCGGTTGCGTCGCAATAAGTTCAGCACGCAGGCCGCTGAGGCTCGCCAGCAGCGGCTCATTGAGCGCATCGTGCGCGAGTCCATGTCCACCGCCGGGGAGGGGTTCGCCGAGACCTCTGAGGGGAAACAGACCGCGGAACTCATGGCTGACAGCCTGGCCAGTGGTGCACTCCGCCCTGCACTGGCTCACATGAACTGGTGGACGCGACCGGCTCCGGCTGCCTTCCGCAAGTGGTTGGATGCGATGGAGGGTTCTTCGAAAAGCGATGAGCGCACTGTGCTGCTCGTCGGCGAGCAGGACACTCGTACCCCACCTGCGCTGGTGAAGCTCAGCTCCACCCACGTGCGCGTCATCCCGGGCTGTGGGCACTTCCTGCCGGTAGAAAAACCGCAGGCTGTGGTGCAGGCAATCAGGGATCACCTGCACTGGTTGCCGGAGGGATCTTAGGCTCCGGCTCGGCTGAAGCTAGCCAGAACTCTCCTGCGGCTGGGGCTGGGGGCTGCCCTGCCCACAGACACACAACTTGCCGCTTACCCCGCCACGCACTCTTGCGTGCTGATGGCCCCGTAGTTATCCATCGCCTCATCAATGTGTGGCTGGACCTCGGCGTGCGTCAGCGCGTAACCAGTCTGGTCATTATTCACACCGGCACCGAAGACCAAGCCCAGGATCTGCCCCTGTGGCGTAATCAGTGGTCCGCCCGAGTTGCCGTGGCGCACATCCGCCTTCAGAACATAGGACTGACGCTCGTGCCGAGTCGACGAATAAATATCCGGGCCTCGAATAATGATGTTCTCCGTCACGCGCGCAGGTGTGGCCTTAAAGGGCCCGGACTCGGGAAAGCCCAGCACTACCGCGTCATCGCCCGGACGAGCTTCCTGATCTGCCCACTGCATGGGCTCCAGGGGCAGGTCGGTGGTTCGGAGCAGGGCGACGTCGTCAAGCGGATCGTAGTGCACGACATTCGCGTCAGCCATGCCGACCACGGTTTCCAGCCGAACAGTGGTGGCGCCGGCGACCACGTGCGCATTGGTCAGAATCAGATCCGGCGCGATGACAAAGCCCGTGCCCTGCAGCAAGCGCTCACACTGCGGGGCCTCGCCCAAGACGCGGACGATGGACGGTCGAATACTGTCGACGACACCTTGCGAAATCACATTGGGATCGGCGGGTTCATCGGGGACGTTCTGCTTGTAGCCGAATGGCGGAGCGATGGCGGGCATTCCATCATCGCGGAGCTGACGGAGGATGCCACTGAAGCCGTCGCTCCATTCGTCGGGCGCGACCTGGTCAATGAGGTTCATGCCCTTGGACTCACGCACCCAGTCGGCAAACTGCCCAGGCACGGCGGTGGCCAGGGGTACGGCGATCATCCATGTCACTACCAGCGCCGTCACGGACTGCACGATGGCACCGAGGCTCGAATCCAGGCCGACTGCCAACGGCGAGCGAATGGTATTCCGCAGCGACTGCCCTGCCACTGTTCCCACCGCATGACCGATCAGGGCGAACAGAATCACTGTGCCGAGGCCCAGAAGAACCTTCCCCGACTGGTTCTCGACTTGCGCCATAGCTAGCGGCGCCAAGGGCACACCAATAACCAAGCCCAGAACAACGCCCAAAATGGCCATAATCGACGAGACGGCGCCCTGCTGCCAGCCAACGACGAGCGCGAAAATGAAAACCGCCAGCAGCGCAACGTCAAACACAGCGATTGCAGGCATCATCGTCGGCCTCCCTTCAGTACGGACAGATTTTCACCATTAGCGGAACGCGCGAGCACCGGCAAAAGTTTCTGCACGTTGGTGTCGTCCCACGGTTCCGACCAGCCGGCCACGTCTAGCAAGTAGGACAGCACGCCGCCGGTAAAGCCCCAAACGACGAAGTCACCAACCTTAAATGCCGGTCCTGTCCAGCCGTGATAGCCCAGCATCATGCGGTTGTCCGGATTCGTCAGGTGGCTAATTGGCACATTGAGCACCGATTCCGTCTCTGCAGGGTCGACCACACGCAGCGGATGCGGTGCATGCCAATACGCCAACACCGGATTCACCGCGAAGCCAGTCCGCGAAATGTCAATCGAGTCCAGCACCCGCACCGGTGTCACCGTCTCTCGGTTCAGGCCGGTTTCTTCCTCGGCTTCACGCAGCGCGGTATCGATTTCATCCACGTCCTCGGGATCGACACGACCGCCCGGAAAAGCCATCTGGCCTGCATGCTTACGCAGGGTTGTCGCCCTGTGTGTAAGCACCACGCTGGCATCCTCCGGCCGTTGGTGCGCCTCCGCATCACCGCTGATCAGCACCAACACCGCCGACCGCGCCGGATTCCGCAACGGTTTCTCCTGCGTCGAGGAGTCTCGCCGCAACTTCGCAAACGCACGCTTCACGCTTGACGACGAAGCGGAGCGACGGGCCACCTTCTGCTCCGAGTGGTCTGTTGCGTCGTGGCTGGCGCTGCTGGCGTGGCCTGCCGCACCGTAATCAGCGCTGACTAGATGCGGCGGCAAACTATTGGTCAACCACTTCGGCAGATACAGCCCCGAGCTTGCGTCGCGATTCCACGACTGTCCCTTAGTCACTTCAACGCACCTCGCACGAGATCAGTAATCTGCTGCGCATCGGTGAATTCACCGGGATGAATGGTCGCCACTGTGCCATCTGCCTTAAACACCACGGTAATGGGCACAACTCGCGGTAGATTCAACGCTGGTCCGACCACGTCGACCGTGTCCGAGTAGGTCGGTAGCTTCACTCCGATTTCCTGCAGGAAGGCCTGGCCACGCCCCGCCTCACGAGCCGCATGCACCGTCGCCACCTGCACGTCCGGATTGTCCTTGGCCCATTGCTCAATAAGCGGTAGCTCTTGGCGACACGGCGCACAGTTCCACGCCCAGACATTAAGCACTGTCGGCTTGCCCTCGACGACCTGCCCCATGTCCACCAGTTCCACTTGCCCAGCCTCGTTGTCCTGGCCTGCCGAGTCTCCCGACTCCGCCAACAGCGGCAAGCGCACACCGGTCAGTGAGCCACTACCCGCTACCGCCGCGATCTCATCCTTCGACATCGCTGGCGCTGCCGACGCACCATCCACTTCACCATCACTGCCAGCGCCATCACCATTGCCAGCGCCATCCGCACCGACACTCACACCAGATCCGGTCCCACCACCATCGGTCTCGTCATTGCCACTAGTGGTATTCACAATCGCGAAAATCACCAGACCCACAATGCTAACTCCCGCGATGAGCAGCGTAATCAGCGATGCCGAACGGTTAACGTCCGCCTGCCGATCCTCATAGTGGCCACCATTGTGACTATGACCGCCCTGCTCATTCACGAAAAGTGCTCCTCGACTAGTCCTGTGTCGCTGTGGTGTTGCGCGCGCTATCCCCGTCGTCAAGCGCGGAAAGTTTCTCCCCACTGTAGCCGTCATTAAGACCGGCCAGGTAGAGAAGCCATTCCCTGTCGTCTGACTTAATCAACTTCTCCGCCGTCTCCGGCTCCGCCGGACCCGCGACACCATACGACGGGCAATCCGCCGCCAAGAAGCACGCCCCGCACGCCGCCCGGCGCGAATGGCACACCCGGCGACCGTGGAAAATCAGGCGATGCGAAAACCACGTCCACTCCGCGCGCGGTAGCACCTCCATCATCTCGTGCTCAACGCGCACCGGATCTTCCTGCTCTGTGAGCCCCATGCGCCGCACCAGACGCCCAAAATGCGTATCGACCGTCAAACCCGGCACCCCAAAAGCATTCCCCAGCACCACGTTTGCCGTCTTTCGCCCCACGCCCGGCAGCTTCACCAGCTCCTCCAACGTGCCCGGGACCTCGCCGCCGTGCTGCTCCATCACCCCCTGCGCAAAGCCGATAATGTTCGCAGCCTTATTCCTATAGAAACCCGTCGGCCGAACGAGCTCCTCGACCTCCTCCTGATTCGCAACCGCCAAATCGGCAGGGCTGGGGTACCTAGCGAACAGCGCCGGCGTGGTCATATTCACCCGCACGTCCGTACACTGCGCCGACAGAATCGTCGCCACCGCGAGCTCATACGGATTACGAAAGTCCAGCTCACAGTGAGCATTCGGGTATGCCACCGCCAGCGTGCGGTTAATCCGCCGCGCGCGCCGCACCATACCCAGGCGCGTCTCCTTCCCTCGCGCCGCCGGATGCGCCCCCACCGCCCGACGCTTCTTCGACGTCAGGGATCCCTGCGGGTGCGTGGGCTGGGGTTTGTTTATCTGGTGCGTGCTTAACGACGATGCCTTGCCAGTCGTATCCATGGTCGTAGTGTATCGGCTACCCCGGATTGCAATTCGCGTGCGCACCTTTCGCGGGCCGAATCTTTAGATTCGTCCGGGATGCGGATGGAACCGGTAGCGGCTCGGGCATATTCGGTCAAAAACCAAAGAAGTCATGCCCCACCACATCTTGGAACACCGTTAGCGAATTATTAGTTATAAATACACAGTTCAGCGGCTTTTCACCAGAATTCCCCACAGGCGCAGTGGCTCGTTTGCTACAGTGGTGCTTATCACATCTTGGTGACGGCGTAGTTTTGGGATGCATCTGTAGAGGCGATTTGTCGTGAAATTCGCCCAGGGATGAACCTGCCTTGAAGGCTGGCAGCGGCGTTACCGGGAAAGACCGAAAGTAGTGGGACTAGTGGGACGGGGTAGTTTCTCTTCCTGTTTGGCCACTGCAATCTGTAGTCGAGTGCTAATTTGGCGGCTGCTGGCCTGTATTTACGGTGGTTAGTGGCCCAAGACAGGAGAATTTTACCGTGGATGACGTCAAGGAGATTCTCTCCCGGGCCGGTGTATTTCAGGGAGTCGACCAGGAGGCTGTGCAGGCCTTGCTCGGCGAGCTCGAGACGGTTCGCTTCCCGCGTGGAACCACCATCTTCAATGAGGGAGAGCCGGGCGATCGGCTTTACATCATTATTGATGGCAAGGTGAAGCTGGCTCGTCGCTCAGCCGACGGTCGTGAAAACCTGTTGACCATCATGGGCCCATCCGACATGTTCGGCGAGCTCTCCATCTTCGACCCGGGCCCGCGCACCTCTTCGGCGGTCTGCGTCACCGAAGTTTCCGCCGCGTCCATGAGTGCCGATCAGCTGCAGGAATGGGTTGGTTCACACCCTGATGTTCCAGCTCAGCTGCTGCGCATGCTGGCCCGCCGTCTGCGCCGCACCAACAATTCACTGGCTGACCTCATCTTCACCGACGTCCCTGGTCGCGTTGCTAAGTCCCTGCTTCAGCTGGCTAATCGCTTCGGTGTTCAGGAAGGTTCTGCTCTCCGCGTGAACCACGACCTGACTCAGGAGGAAATCGCACAGCTCGTCGGCGCCTCCCGAGAGACCGTTAACAAGGCTCTGGCAGAGTTCGCCCACCGCGGCTGGATTCGCCTTGAGGGCAAGTCCGTGCTCATCTCCGATACGGAGCGTTTGGCCCGCCGCGCACGTTAGCTTGTTGCGCTTGTAGCGCTTGTTGCGCACGTTAGCTTGTGGCGCTTGTTGCGCTGCCCAAACGACTCACATCCCGCAGCCTCTGCTTTTGGTTCCTCGGTTCCCGTAGGAGCACATGAAACGCATGAGACTCGCGGGATTTTTGTTGTCTTCCCCGCTGGCCTGGCATGCTGACCTGGCATGCCGGCCTGCCATGCCGGCCAAGTTTGGCGCACTTATCGACGCTTTTCTGCCACTTATCGATGCTTTCCCGGCACCTATCGATGCACCATTCACCGATTTCTCCTTGCATCAATCACTTATCGATGCGCTGTTCACTTATGCGCGCGCTATAGCTCATCGACAAGTGGATACCTCATCGATAAGTGATTGAGCTGGCCCCGACGAGGCCAACCCACCCAACCGGCACTAGCCCACCCCAACCAGCACTACCCCAAACAAAAAGCGCGCAACCCGCAAAATTGCAGGTCACACGCTCTTTTCATGCGGTGAGTCAAGCTCAGCTTCACTCAAGCTCGGCTTCAGCCCAGTCTCAATTAAGCCCAGCCCAGACCAGCCCAGCAACCGGCCGAAGCCAAAGCCGAAGCCCAGCAATTACTCCCCGTGATCGCGCAGGTAGCGCAGGGTCACACGAGTCGACTGCTCAGCAGCATGACGCAGCACCGGATCGACATCCGTGTAAATCTCATCCACAATCTGGTCGACCGTAGCTTCGTCGCCCAGCTTGGCAACGGCATCCTTCACCTGCTGAAGGCGCAGCTTACGACGCTCAATGTACTTCTGCGTCATTACAGTGATGTCCGGCAGGTCAGCACCATGACCAGGCAGCAGACGAACACCCTTGCCGCGCGAATCCAGCATTTTCAGGGTTTCCATGTACTTACCCAGGTCGCCGTCGGTCTCCGAGATCATAGTGGTGTGGCGGCCAGCGATCGTGTCACCGGTAACGATGCCTTCAACATCGTCCTCGCCATCACCAGTGTGGATGAAGAAGCAGACGGAATCAGCGGTGTGACCAGGGGTTGCCACGACCTCAATCTGCGGAGTCACTCCGTCGAGGACGATACGTTCGCCGTCGACAAGCGGATCCTGACCTCCCGCGCAGTACTGAGACTCCAGCTCACGAATCGGCGCGCCGGTGAGCTGACGGAAACGTGCGGCGCCATCAGCATGGTCGCCATGACGGTGCGTCAGCAGAATCAACGCAACGTCGCCGGCATAGCGCTGGAGGACGTTCAGGTGTCCCTCGTCCTCCGGACCCGGATCGATGACAATGCTGCGGCTATCCCCCTCAGCCTTAATAACGTAGGAGTTCGTACCCTCCAGCGAAGAGTAGCTGGGGTTCGGGCACAGAACGACGCCCACAGACTGAGAAATCTGACGCAGTTGGCTATACGCAGGATGCTCCATGTCCTCTATCCTACGTGGTTGCGCAATCCGGGGAGCGCGCTACGCCCTCCAATTCGGCTCATTTGGGTGTAAGCACGCTTTACGACGACCCGGAGAACGCAACATCCCCACTGGTCACGACAGCAAATACAGCATCTACTGGGTTACTTCAACGATGATTTCAACTTCCACGGGTGCGTCCAGCGGAAGCTGATTCACACCCACTGCCGAGCGAGCGTGCTGGCCGCGTTCGCCGAAGACGTCGCCGAAGAGTTCCGAGGCTCCATTGATAACGCCTGGCTGACCGGTAAACTCAGCGGCGGAGTTGACGAAGCCGACGACCTTCACGATGCGGGTGACATTGTCGAGACCGACCTCGGCATCGACTGCGGCCAAAGCGTTGAGAGCGCAGGTGCGGGCGGCCTCCTTGGCCTCCTCAGCAGTGACCTCTGCGCCGACGTGGCCGACGTGGGTGAGCTCGCCGTTAACGAATGGGAGCTGACCGGAAGTGAAAACAAGGTTGCCCGTGCGCGTTGCGGGTACGTAGGCCGCAACTGGCGCGGCAACGGCAGGCAAGGTAAGCCCCAGGTCCTCGAGGGCCTGGGAAGGAGTGCGAGATTCAGAGTTGCTCATTTAAGTTAAGCCTTTCCACGGCGGCTAGGGGTCCGGCGAATAAAGCCGGCCAAAGAAAGATGGCAGCCAACCGTGAGTCAGCTGCCAATCGAAAGCACAACCGCCGTTGTTAGTTAGGTACTAGACACCGAGGTAATTAGTCAGTCTTCGGGCGCTTGAAGTAACCAACGTGGTTTTCGCCGGTCGGGCCCGGGAGAACGGTGACGAGTTCCCAGCCGTCCTCACCAAAGTTGTCCAGGATGGCCTTGGTGTTGTGAATGAGCAGCGGTGCGGTGAAGTATTCCCATTTAGTAGTCATGGAAGCTACTTTATCTGTCCCCCAGCCTCGCGCGCTGGGGGTTTAGTTTTACTTCGGTCTAAGTTCGGTTTTTACTTAGCCAGCTTTGCCTTGCGCTGAGCTGCGTACTGCTCAGCGTAGAAGTCGGCCCACGAAGTAATTTCCGGGTGCTCGCGCAGCATTGCGCGGCGCTGACGCTCGGTCAGGCCACCCCAGACGCCGAACTCGACGCGGTTATCCAGAGCGTCGGCACGGCACTGCAGAACCACTGGACAGTGGCGGCAGATAACTGCGGCTTCGCGCTGTGCGGCGCCGCGAACGAACAACTTATCCGGGTCAATATCGCGGCACTTAGCGCGCGGGACCCACTCCTGACGATCGCGGAAGCTCTCTACACCGAGCTCGTAGTCTGGCGTAGTAGCAGTGCGGTTGCGATCGGGAATCGTGGCGGTCATTGTAGCCTCCTCGTGCCTGCGATTTTCGTTATTTCGAAATAGTTTCAACTAAATAGTGCTGAAATTTTGTTGTAAGTCTATTCACACCAACCAAATAATGTCGATTGGGTCACACTGGGAGGGTGGGCGTGGCGCAGCTCTAAATACAACGATGCAGGTGGGGCAACTTTTTCCAACAAAAGCACGGGGGTGATTTACGTCACTATGAAAATCTTTTTCCAGAAACCACCACACGATGAGTTGCCCGGTATTGTAAGGGCGCTCGTAGCACTCCTCCCCCGCTCGCCAGGCGTTTTTCTGGGCTCGCCGGGCATGTCTCTAGGCGGATTTTCGAAAACTCACTTCGGCTCAATCCGCCCTACCTTGTAGTGTGATTGCTGTGAATAAAGGTTCGACGCTGTTCAAGCTCTCCGTTGCCACTGTGTTGGCTGCGTTGATTGTGGCCAGCGCCCTCTTTCCTCTTGTGGGCGGCTCGGCCTACCTCGTCGCGCGCACGGCTGATGAATTCGCGTCGGCGTCGCGGTCGGTGATTTCTAAGGACGCACCGGGGGTCACCACTATTACGGATCGTAATGATCAGCCAATTGCGTGGCTCTATGATCAGCGGCGGTTTAATGTGCCGTCGGAACGTATCTCGCCAGCTATGAAGGATGCGCTGGTCAGCGTGGAAGATAGGCGCTTTTATGAGCACTCTGGTGTGGACTGGAAGGGTACTGCTCGTGCGGCGGTAAAGAACTTCATGTCCCAGTCGGTGCAGGAAGGCGCCTCCACAATTGAGCAGCAGTTGATTAAGAACCACACGCTGCTGGTGGACGCAGAGTCGGAGTCGGAGCGCCGCGCTGCTACTGCCACGGATTATGGTCGCAAGATCCGCGAGATTCGCATCGCGTTGGATCTGGAAGATGAGCTGACGAAAGACGAGATTCTGACTAAGTACCTGAACTTGGTCCCCTTCGGCAATGGCGCGTTCGGCGTGGAAGCTGCAGCTCAGACATACTTTGGCATTCCCGCGTCCGATCTGAATGTCCCGCAGGCCGCTCTGCTCGCGGGCATGGTTCAGCAGTCCTCCGGGCTCGATCCGTATACAAATCCGGAAGGTGCGCATGCACGGCGTAACGACGTGCTTGCGGCTATGGAATCCACGGGGGCAATTGGCCCGCAGGAGGCTCAGGACGCCAAGGCAGCTGATCTCGGTATTCTTCCGGAGCCTCAGCGCCTGCCGCAGGGTTGCATCGCGGCGGGCGATCGCGGTTTCTTCTGTGACTATGTGGTCTCCTACTTGGAGAACCACGGTATTGAGACCGAGAAGCTCAAGCGCGGTGGCTTCCATGTGAAGACCACACTGGACCCGCGTGTGCAGGACAGCGTGCAGGAGTCTCTGCGTCAGCAGGCCTCACCGACTGCGGATGGCGCAGCCGAGGTTATGAGTTTGCTTGAGCCTGGGGATGACTCCAGGAAGTTGCTCGCGATGGCGTCGTCACGCGTATACGGCCTCGATGCGGAACAAATGCAGACCGTGCAGCCGCAGCCATTTACGCCGGTGGGCAATGGCGCGGGCTCGATTTTTAAGATTTTCGCGGCGACGTCGGCAGTGGAAAAGGGGCTGGGTATTGACACCCACTTCCCGGTGCCACGTCGTTATGAGGCCTCCGGGCTGGGCACCGGTGGCGCAGAGGGCTGCCCGCCGGGCCTGTACTGCGTGGAGAACGTGGGTAGTTTCCCGCCGTCGATGTCGCTGCGTGAGACGCTCGCACGGTCGCCGAATACTCCTTTTATTCAGATTTCGGAGCTGGTCGGCGTCGATGGCGTGATGGACATGGCGGTACGCCTGGGCATGCGCTCATACACGGAGCCGGGCAGTTTTGATGGTGAGTCCTCGGTGGCGGACTATGTCTCGGAGCATAAGCTCGGCTCATTCGTGCTGGGTCCGACGGCGGTGAATAACCTTGAGCTGTCCAATGTCGCTGCCACCCTGGCCAGCAATGGCCGCTGGTGCGAGCCCTCTCCAATTGAGTCGATCACGGACTCCAAGGGCAATGCGGTCAAGCTGAATGTGCCACCGTGCGAGCAGGCAGTGGAGCCGGGTGTCGCGCACGCGATCGCTAATGCGCTCAGCAATGACGCCACCGATGGCACCGCGAAGGATGCCGCGAAAGAGCTGAATTGGGAAGGCCCAGTCGCGGCTAAGACCGGTACCACCGAGTCGAACCAGTCCGCGGCATTCCTGGGCTTCACCGGCGGTCTGGCCGGATCGGTGTACGTCTACAACGACACCCCGACGGTCACGGAGCTGTGCACGTCGCCGCTGCGCCAGTGCCCAAGCGGCAACCTCTTTGGTGGTCGCGAGCCCGCGCGGACATGGTTCGGCGCAGTCGGCCCGGTCATCGAGGACTATGGCGGAAAGAACCTCCCACCACTGGATTCGGACTACGGACTGGGTACCTCTATCACCCAAATGCCGAATGTGGTGGGCATGCAGAAGGCCGAGGCCCGGGAGACCCTTAAGAAGGCCGGCTACAAGGTAGAGGAACGCACAGTCTCCCTCACCGGCGAGTCGCGCGGAATCGTGGTCGGGTTGGATCAGCCGCCGCTACTACTCAAGGGTGGCACCGTCACAATCCGCGTGGCCGATGGCACCCGCCGTCCGACCCCGCCACCAGCGCCGTCGCCGCGACCGGAGTCGACGACGCCCCGGCCGGATCCACTACCGCAGTTCCCTCGGCCAAACACTCCACCGGCGCCGAGCTTGCGGGATCTGATTCCGCTGCTGCCGTTCTAGAAGCTGCCGGTTTAAAAAAATGGCCGCGGCAACTTGCTAAAAGTCACCGCGGCACTGGAAAGAACCCCGAAATTTCGCGCTAGCCCTGCAGGGCAGCCTTAACAGCCTCGGAGAGCCGCTTGCCATCGACCTGGCCAGCGGCCTTTTCCTTTGCCACCTTCATAACCTGACCCATAATCTTCATGCTCGGCGCATCATCGCCAGCAACTTCGGCCACGGATTCTGCGACGAGATTCTTCACGGCGTCGTCGTCAAGCTGTTCCGGCTGGTAGCGGGCGAAAACCTCTGCCTCGGCGAGCTCGGCGTCGGCAAGTTCCTGGCGGCCGTTCTCGGCGTACATCTCAGCGGACTCGCGACGCTTCTTGACCTCCCGCTCAATCACACGCAGCACCTCTTCATCGGTGAGCTCGTGCTTGGAGCCGGAGACCTCCTCGGTCTGGATGGCGGCCTTCAGCATGCGCAGCGCCGCAACGGTTTTCTTGTCGCGGGCCTTCATTGCGGCGGTCATATCGGAGACAATTGTGTTCTTCAGTTCACTCATACGCCCTAGATTACCGCTGTAGTTGATAGTGTCTCTGTCATGACATCGCGCGCTTTTTCCAACCGAATTCTGCGGTCTGCCGCAGCTCTCGCCACGCTTGGCTTGACGACGTTCATCTACGCGAACCAAATCGAATTGCGCGCATTTAAACTCCACCGTGTGCAAGTTCCCGTGCTGGCACCCGGCACGCTCGCCCGGGCGGGAAAGCGCGAGGATGAGCCTTTCCAGATTCTGCATGTCTCCGACTTCCACATGCTCCCCGACCAGAAGTTGAAGCAGAAGTGGGTTGCCAGCCTCGATGCTCTGAACCCTGACCTGGTGATTAATACTGGCGACAACTTGGGCAGCGACAAGGCCGTTCCCAGTGTCCTCGCAGCGCTCGGCCCCCTGCTGAACCGTCCGGGTGCCTTCGTGTTCGGCACGAATGACTACTTCGCGCCGCGGCCTGTCAACCCGTTGAAGTACCTGACGGGCAAGAAGCGCAAGCCCTCGCGCGTAGAGCTGCCGTGGCGCGGCATGCGCGCTGCGTTTATCGAGCACGGTTGGCAGGATGCCACCCATGCCCGGCTGGAGTTTGTGGCGGGTGGCGTGAAGGTGGCGCTGTCCGGTGTGGATGACCCTCATCACGAGTTGGAGGATTATTCGCAGATCGCTGGTGCCCCGAACGCGGATGCCGACATCGCTATCGGCCTGTCGCACTCGCCGGAGCCCCACGTGTTGGATGCTTTTGCGGAAGATGGCTACGACCTGGTGATTTCTGGTCATACCCACGGTGGCCAGGTGTGCCTACCCGGAGGGAAGGCCATTGTGACCAACTGCGGTATCGACCGCTCGCGGGCCTCGGGGTTGTCGCGCTGGACCGAGAAGACGTGGCTGCACGTCTCCAATGGCCTTGGCACTTCCCCTTACGCCCCGGTGCGCTTGTTCTGCCGCCCATCCGCGACCTTGATTGAGGTTGTGGAGCGGGATTCGTAGTTTCCAGTTCGTAGTTCGTAGTCCGTTGGGTGCGACAGAGACCGACGCTTGGCCCCGCAGCCCGTTAAGCAGGCGTTTTGCATTCTGGCTCAGCGTCGGGCTAAAGTAAGTCCTCGCAAGCACAGCACTGAGACATATGTTCCCAGTTTGTGTCTGTGGCCTCGGGGTATGGCGCAGCTTGGTAGCGCGCTTCGTTCGGGACGAAGAGGCCGTGGGTTCAAATCCCGCTACCCCGACCAAGTAAAAACCCTCTCCCACCTGGATTTATCCAAGTGAGCGAGGGTTTTGCCATTGGCTACTTTCCGCCGCCGTTCAGGGACGCTAGACAAAAAGCGTGCCTGGTTCTCAAGGTAGTGACTGGCCAGCCCCCCACTGCGGCAGCACCACAGCCCGGGATTACGTGGCAAAACTGGCAGCCCGAAAAATTGCGGGCTGCAAATGTGAAACTGTGTGAGTTTATGACACTTTCAGGCCATTTTTCGGGCCATTTTTGACATAAACGCAGTCAGTAACTCGGATTGCCCCCAGCGCCACCTGACATAAACGTAGTCAGTAACTCGGATCGCCCCAACGCCACCTGACATAAACGCAGTCAGTAACTCGAATTGGGGATAAGTAGCGAAGGTGCCCACCCGCCGACGCCCCGTTCATCACTCGTACCTATGTATTTTCACTACTGGATCCGCAGAGCCTTTCCCCGCTCCCCCAAATGCCCCTTTCACCCCGCGTGGAGCATTTTCGTGGCTGTTAGTCTGTAGAAGTACGAACCTTTTTAACAGCAATGTGAAAGTAGCCCCCAAGTGACGCACCTGGCAGCAGCTCTGGCATCAGCCAGCTCCTTTACAGCCAGTCCGCCGTCGGCGACCGCACCACCAGACCAGACATTGGCTTCTGAGTTTGCGTCCGGCGGCGTATCGGCAACATTGAATTCTTTAGATTCCGTTCTTTCTGCCCCGGCAACGATTACCGCCCAAGCAAGCAGCTCCGCAGAGCACGCAACAACGCTCGCAGCTCAAGCAGCCCAAGCAGCCCAAGCTGCCCAAACCTCCACCAACAGCCTGACCCTCCTTTCGGTCCCGCTGTTGGTCGCGGTTGCCCTGGCGCTGACCCCGCTGTTTGTGAAGCTCCTTGGTCGTCACGCAGGCTGGCCCATCGTCGCGTTTTTTCTCGCGTCGGTGGTCCAGCTTTCGCGTGTAACGGGCGATATTCTCGACGGCACCACCTTCACCTGGTCCCGCGTCTGGTCCCCGGAACTGAACGCGGCGTTTGCGCTGAAGCTCGATCCCCTCTCCATGGTGTTCAGCTTCTTGGCGCTGTTGGTGGGCTCGATAGTCTTCATCTACTCCACCGCGTATTTGCCGCCGAAGAAATCCGCGATGAGCTTCTACGTCCTGATGACGGCGTTCATGCTGGCGGTTTTGCTCCTCGTGCTTGCCGACGACATCATGCTCCTCTTCATCGGGTGGGAACTGGTCTCGATGGCGTCGTTCCTGCTCATTGCGAGGTCGGGCTCGTCGGGCGAGCTGGGCTCGTTGCGCACACTCCTGCTGACCTTCACCGGTGGCCTGCTGCTTCTGGCCGCCCTCGGCGGTGCGGTGTGGCTAACCGGTTCCACGAATCTCACCGAGGTTTTGGCTTCGCCTGAGTGGGAGGCCAACCCGGCAGCGCGCAGCCTCATTGCCGCGCTGGTGGCCCTGGGCGCTTTCACGAAGGCAGCTCAGTTCCCCTTCCACGCCTGGCTTCCAGAGGCCATGGCGGCGGCAACTCCCGTCTCGGCTTTCTTGCACGCTGCGGCCGTCGTCAAGGCAGGCGTTTACCTGCTGATGCGTTTTTCCACGGTCTTCGCGGACGTGCGCGTGTGGCAGTTGCTGCTGATCGTCATGGGTATGTGGACGGCTGTTGCCACGGCCTACTTTGCGCTGCAGCAGACTGACCTGAAGAAGCTGATTGCGTACTCGACGGTCTCGCAGTTGGGTTGGATTGTCGCCACGATTGGTGTGGGCACGAAGTTCGCGATTATGGCTGCGGTTGTGCACACCATTGCGCACGCGATGTTTAAGTCTTCGCTGTTCATGATGGCTGGTGTGGTTGATCACCAGGCAGGCACGCGCGATATTCGTCGCCTCGGTCCGCTGTGGAAGCAGATGCCGTGGAGCTTTGGCTCGATGATTTTCGGTGCGGCATCGATGGCGGCAATTCCGCCGTTCTTCGGCTTCATGTCGAAGGAAGGCATGCTGACCGCATTCGAAGGTGCGCCGCTCAGCAACACCGGTGTCGTCATTCTGCTGACGGTGGCGGCGATTGGTGCGATTGGTACTTTCGCGTACTCGGCACGTTTGGTGTTCGGTGCGTTTGTGGATGGTCCGCGCAACGTGGACCACATCACTGAGGCTCCAATTTCGCTGTGGCTCCCGGCTGCCATCCCTGGCGTGCTTAGCCTTCCAGCCGCCTTCGCTGCCGGTGCGATTCTTAACCGCCCGCTGGACCGCGTGGCCGATACGGTCGGTCAGCTTCCGGCTGGCACGACTCAGGAATCGCACTTGAGCCTGTGGCACGGCGTGAATGTGCCGCTGATTATCTCTGTGATTGTGCTGGCTGTCGGCGTGGGCTTCATCTTCACTCGTGCCCGCGTAGGCGCCGTCATGGCAGACCGCAAGCTCTTCCCGTTCACTGGTGTGGAGGCAATCAACGCGTCGCTGAGCGTCTCGCAGCGTGTGGGGCGCGCGATGGGCAAGGTGGCGCGTTCGCATCAGCCATCGCGTCACCTGTTGCCGCTGCTTGGTTTGCTCGCGGTGTACGCCCTGGTTATTGCGATCGCTCCGGGTGTCGGGGGCGCTCCGGTGCTGCCGAAGATCGACGGCATCGATCACCTGACCGATCTGATTCCGCTGGTTGTTGTCGTGATTGGTGTGTGGGCCACGCTTCGGGCGAAGAACCGTTTGCAGGCGGCTGTGCTGCTCGGCGTCACCGGTGTTGGTGTCACGCTGCAGATTCTCCTGCTGGGCGCACCGGATGTGGCATTGACGCAGTTCATGGTGGAAATCCTGACTGTCGTGCTGATGATGCTGGTGCTGCGCTTCCAGCCGCGTGCGTTCTCTGAGACCTCGAAGAACCGCCGTGCCTCGGCGGCGGTTGTGGCAGTTGCCGTGGGCTTGGCTACGTTCGGCGCGGTGTGGTTCCTCACTGGCCGTCGTCAGATGCCTGAGGTCGCGCAGTGGTACATCGATAACACTGAGAAGGTCACGGGCGAGACCAACATTGTCAATGTGATCCTGGTTGAGTTCCGTGCTTTCGATACCATGGGTGAGCTGGCGGTTCTCGGTATGGCGGGTGTCGCGATGGCGGCGGTTGTCACGTCTATGCCTCGCTTCCCGCACCTGCTCGATCAGCCTTCCCCGCTTGCGGAGCCCGCTCTGAACTCCATCATGATGCGTTGGCTGGTCCGCTGGTTGGCTCCGCTTCTGTTCGCCCTGTCCGCTGTGGTTCTCTACCGCGGCGGTACCGCTCCGGGCGGCGGCTTCAACGCGGCGCTGATTGGCGCCGCTGCCGTCATGCTGATTTACCTGTCCAAGGACCGCGACGAGCTGGTCTTTGGCGAGAAGATCCCGGCAGTGCTCAGCGCTGCGGGTGTCATCACGGCTATCGGCACGGGCTTCATCGGTTTCGCCAAGGGGTCGTTCTTGGCACCGCTGTACGGCGAGTTCCTGGGTCAGCACCTCACCACGGCATTGCTTTTCGACGTCGGCGTGTACCTGGCCGTCATCGGCATTGTGGCAACCGCGCTGAATCTCCTGGGCGGCCCGAACCGTCCTGGTGTGACCGGGTCGGACGATGTGATGCAGGATCTCTACTCAGACCGCTCAAGCTTGCGGGTGCCGCCGGAGATGGGCGTGTTCGCCTCAGAAGCGGAGAGCGCTCCAGCCCCCGCCCCAGCTCATGCCACCGTTGAGGAGGCCAAGAAGTGATTATCGCCATCATGGCTGCCGTCCTCGCAGGCGGTGGCACGTACCTGGTGCTACAGCGCGGCATGCTGCGCACCATCATCGGTATGACTCTGATTTCCCATGCCGCCAACCTGATTATTTTGTCCACGGGTGTCGGCGCCTGGCGCGGCGAACCGCTGCTGGGCAACGAGACCACTGCGGGCGCTGGCGCTGCCGAGCAGATGGCTGACCCGCTGCCGCAGGCATTCGTGCTGACGGCCATCGTGATTACCATGGCCGTCACCGCGTTCATGCTGGCTCTGTCTGGTTTGGGCCGCGATGACGACACTCGTATCCATGAGGACCGCGAGGCTATGCGACAGCTGTCGACGGCTGGTCGTCGTGCGGGTAAGCACATTCCGTCGGACTCGGATTCCACGGTCACCGGCACCCCAGGGGTCTTTTCGGCTCCGAATAAGTTCCCGCGCGAGACCACATTCGGCGGTGACGAGAAATGGTAGAAGCCTCTGCAATGACCTCTGCAATGTCCCCTTCAACTCTGTCTTCGCTACTGCCGCTGTTTGCGGCACTGCCGCTGATTCTGTCGGCGGTCGCAGCCATTCTGCCGAAGCTGTGGATGCGCGCGACGATGGGCATCGCCGTTCCGGCACTGTCGTCGCTGGCTGCGTTTTGGGTGATGTTCTACGTCGCTGACAACGGCCCGGTCGGCCACGGTGTGGGCGCGTTCCCCGGTGGTATCTCGATTCCTTTCTTGGCGGACACGTTCTCCATGCTGATGCTGGGTGTGGCCGCGGCTGTGGTTGCCATCGGTAACTGGTTCGCCCACGTCGCGGGCGAAAACACTTCGCGGTTCTTCCCCTCCCTGACGCTGATGATGTTGTCCGGTATGTCGGGCGCTTTCCTGACTGCCGATTTGTTCAACTTCTTCGTGTTCATGGAGGTCATGCTGCTGCCGTCCTATGGCCTGATCGCGGTAACCGGTACCTGGCACCGCCTGGCTGCTGGCCGTAACTTCGTGCTGGTCAACCTCTTGACCTCCACGGTGCTGCTGATTGGTGTCGCGCTGATTTACGGCTCGGCGGGTAATGTGAACATCGCAATGCTGGCCAACATGGCCAGCGAGGGCGGCCCCGGCGGCACGGGTGTGGTCGCGCTGGGCATTGTCATCATTGCGCTGTGTGTGAAGGCGGGTTTGGTTCCGGCGCACACATGGCTGCCGAGGACGTACCCGTCGACAAGCCCTGCGGTGATGGCACTGTTCTCTGCGGTGCATACGAAGGTTGCGGTGTACATGCTCTTCCGCATTTACGTCGTGATTGTGGGCATGAATCCCTCCTGGCACTGGCCGATCATTATCATCATGGCGATCTCGATGCTGGTCGGCGCGTTTGCTGGGCTTGCGGAGAACACCATGCGTGAGGTGCTGGCCTACCAGATGGTCACGGGTATGCCGTTCATTCTGATTGTGCTGGCGTTCACGGATGCTAACGACGGGGGCGGCGCCAAGGCTGCCCTGGCTGCGGGTATTTTCTACGCAATCCACCACATGGTGACTGTCGGCGCCCTCATTCTGGGCTCCGGCGCGGTGGAAGAGACCTACGGTACGGGTACGCTCTCTAGGCTTTCGGGGCTTGCTCGCCGCGACCAGGCGGTTGCCTGGGTGATGGCGGCAATGAGTTTCTCCATTGTGGGCTTCCCACCGTTTTCCGGCGTGTGGGGCAAGGTGGGCATTGTCTTTGCCTCTGCCGCTACTGGCGATGCCCGCTCGATTGTTGCGATTACCGCAATCATCGTTGCCTCGCTGGGCTCGCTGCTGGCCATGATTCGCCTGTGGCGCGCGGTCTTCTGGGGCCGACCGATGCAGGGCGTGGATGATTCTGTTCGAGTTCCGGGAACGCTGGTTGCGCCGTCCGCCATGCTGGCAATTGTTTCTGTGGCCATGTTCGTCGCGGTCGGCGCCGTCACTTGGGCGACCACCGGCGCGGCTGATGCGCTGCTGAATATTGATGGCTACCGCGAGGCGACTCTCGGCGGAGTTGAAAACGCCATCGGAGGTATTTACTGATGAAGTTTCTGCATGTTATCCGCTATTCCCTATGGCTGGTCTGGCAGGTTGTTGTGGCTGCGACGGACGTGGTGCTCGATACTCTGCGCCCGAACCAGAAGCAGCAGCCGGTGCTCATTGGGCTGCCACTGCGTGTGAAGTCTGACCTTGAGGTCACTCTCTTTGCCGAGTCCATCACCATGACCCCGGGCACGCTGGTCTGTGGTGCCCGCGAGACCGATGCGGGGCGGTTGTTCATCATCCACGCGATCTTCGGTGCCGACCTGGACGCGCTGTACGACTCCCTCTACGACATGGAGGAGCACCTCGTCCCCAGCCTCCGCGATGTCCCCCGCCCGAAGGCTTTCGTCTTCGAGGAATACAACGCAGACCAGTTCATTGACCCGGATGCCGTCGTCGGTGTTGCCGCTGAGGTCGACCATGGTCTGCCACTGCCGGATGGCATTGCCTCCAATGGCGAAGACAAAGGAGCACGCTCATGAATGACACATTGATCGATCCCACCGCAGTACAGGTAATTAGCGGCATTGGCATTGCTCTGTGTTCAGTGGCGCTGCTTGTGGGCGTGGTGCTGATCTTCCGGGTCAAGGGCAATGTCTCACGCGCAGTGCTTTCCGACGCCGCCTTCTACCCCATGGTGGGAGTGTTCCTCACAACTGCCATGCTGCGGACTACGGCCATTACTTTCGATATTGCAATGCTGGCGGGCTTACTTGGCATTTTGTCGACCGTGGGCCTAGCCCGAGTTATTTCCCGTGGCCGCCGCTAAGACCGATTAAGGACGAATCGCAATATGAGTATCGCTTCAATCCTTGTAACTATCTTGTTTGCCGTGCTGGTCATTGGCGGATCTTTGTACCTGCTTCTGGCGGGTGTGGCCATGTGGCGCTCTAAAGATGCCCTGAGCCGGTTGAACCAGCTTTCGGCCGGAATCATGGTGGGCATCCCCGCGCTGGTGATTGCCAACTTGGTCTTAGAGGCCGACCAGGGCGATCTGACGTGGGGCAAAACCCTCACCGCCATTCTGGCCATTGTTGCTGTCCTGGTCGTCGCTACCGTCGCCTCCGAAGTACTTGGACGCGCGGTCCTGGGTGCCCGTGACGGCTCCGCTGAGGACTACGCCCCGGAGCGGTAGCTAGCGGCGCGGAAAACGTCCTGAACACACCGTTAGCGGCCAGTTTCACAGCGACCCCTCAGCGCGCTCCGGCACCCCCTTTAGGCCACCCGACCTACCCAAAAGGGGGTATATTTCCCCACACTTTTGGCCTCCCACAATGTGATGTACCTCTCATAGGCTATGACCCGCTCGTTAACTCCGTTTATGCCCCTAAATTGAGTGGCAGTTTTTGCCATTTACTAACGTTTGGTTACCCTTACTTAGGGAACCCTTAATCATCATTTTTGATGAATTTGCCGTTTGCCTGCACCTTTGTGACACCAAGAACAAAACAATCAATGCAATCCCGGTAAATTTTAAGAAAACAACGCTTTTGTCATCCGATATTCAGGCAGAGGCCGGAGTCGTCACAGACACCACCAAACCGCCCTCTTTCCAATATTTTTAGGCGAATTTGAGCGAGCTTTGAGGGACGCAACCGACCGGAAGCGGATCGAGGCACTTATTTTTTCATTGCAGCCCCTTGCCCCATCGGTTAACTTAATTTCTGTGAGTTCGCCAAGAGCGACTCAAAATCTTTACCCCCGAGAACCTAAGGATTTTCTCATGTCCTGCTCCGCAGAAGATATCGCAACCATCCTCGAAGCCCTTCCGGCCGTCACCGTCGAGAGCCCGCTGCCGGCTTTCGAGCAGCTGGCTGGCAACGACGTCAACTTCGCTAACGTTGGCGGCGACCTGAACCTGCCGTTCGGTAACGACTTCCTGGACATCTCCGTCACCGACGACCACTCCACCACCGACTCCCACGACGTCGAGGTTTCCGACTTCCTGAACCCGGAGACCACCGTCGACAAGTCCGACCAGCGTAAGTTCGACTTCCTGAACCCGAGCATCTCTGGCATCGGCGCCAAGTAAGCTCCTGGGCTTCATGGCAGGACAATAGCTCCGCCAATCCTTGACACAATAAACCGCCAGTCTCTAAAAAAAGACTGCGGTTTATTGTTCAGTTAAAACCGATATTCTTCATTTCGTTACTGTCTAAAAGGAACACCAAAAATGGACGTCACTCCTATCGTTGAGGTTCTGGAAGCAATGCCTTCCGGCCCGACCGTCAACGTCACCTTCGAGATTAACCCGACCATCGATGGTGATCTGACCCTCCTGGAAACCGGTGACTGGAACGCTCCGTTCGGCCGCGACTTCATGGACATCAACATCACGAACGATCAGTCCACTCACAATGACAACTCCACCCACGTCTCCGGCGTTGAGGCTGATAGTGTCTCCGACGCTGCCGAACAGGGCCGAGAGGTGTCCGAGTCCGCCGAAGAGGCTGACGAGGCCGCAGCTGCTCCGAAGTCGCTTTTCAACGGCTCCCCGAGCATGCCGGGCATCGGTGCCTAAAACAGCTCACACTTAGGGTTGTTCCTTAGCCGCCCCAAACCGGGCCGGCGTGCAGGCAACCACAAAGCCGTGGCTGTCATGCACAGACAGAAGTTTTAAATAAAGCGTTAGCCCTGCAGATGGTTCAACCATCTGCAGGGCTAACGCTTTTCTATTTACTTTGACCTACCGCATGACTGTGCAACTTTACTCTGCGGTTTTACTGCACAGCCCTACGCGGTTGCTTTACTTCGTTGCCTTGAAGCGCTTTTCCACCTCGGCACCGAGCCAGGAATCAACGTTGGTCCAGTACTGGTAGACACGCTGCTCCACCTCTGGAGAAACACCCTGCATGGCACCGACGATGTTGTTTGCCAAGCGATCGCGCTCGGCATCGTCCATCACGTTGCGAACAAGGTCGCCTGGCTGCGAGAAGTCATCATCCTCAGGGTGCTGCACGTAGGCGCCAGCGTAGAACTCTTCGCCCACGCTCTCCCACTGACCAAAGGCACCAGCATCGACCTGGCCGGCGTGACCGGAGCGCACTGGGCAGCCAGCAGCCTTAGCCGCAGCCGCGGTATCGGCCTCCGGACCGCGAGCAGTGGCGTTGGAGCCGTGAACCGGCAACTTCGGATCCGAGTAGTAGTACGTGGCCGCACCATCCTGCGAGAAGGAATTCACTGGGCAGCGAGACTGGTTCACCGGCAGCTGATCGCTGTTGACGCCAAGACGGTAGCGGTGCGCATCAGCGTAGGAGAACACACGTGCCAGCAGCATCTTGTCCGGCGAGAAGCCGACACCCGGGACCGTATTCGACGGTGCGAAAGCGGCCTGCTCAACCTCAGCAAAGAAGTTGCCCGGATTGCGGTTCAGAGTGAAGTGGCCGACCGGAATCAGCGGGTAGTCCTTCTGAGACCAGGTCTTGGTCAGGTCGAACGGGTTCACCTTGTAGCTGGCGGCCTCGTCGTAAGGCATGATCTGCACCTTGACGTCCCAGGTTGGGTAGTCGCCGCGCTCAATTGCCTCGAAGAGATCCTGGCGAGCATGGTCGGTGTTTTCGCCTACCAGCTCAGCGGCCTCATCATCCGTCAGGAAGTCCCAGCCCTGGCGAGTCTTAAAGTGGTACTTAACCCAGAAACGCTCACCTTCAGCGTTAATCCACTGGTAGGTGTGGGAACCGAAGCCGTCCATATGACGGAAGTCCTTCGGAATACCACGGTCACCCATCAAGTAGGTGACCTGGTGAGCGGACTCCGGAGAGGCAGTCCAGAAATCCCACTGCATATTGGCATCGCGCAGACCCGTATCCGGCAGGCGCTTCTGAGAGTGGATGAAGTCCGGGAACTTAATGCCATCGCGGATAAAGAACACTGGAGTGTTGTTGCCCACGATGTCGAGGTTGCCCTCTTCGGTATAGAACTTCAGCGAAAAGCCACGCACGTCACGCCAACCATCCGGGGAGCCCTGCTCACCAGCGACAGTGGAGAATCGCGCCAGCATCGGAGTGACAGTGTTCGGCTGGAAGACGGCAGCCTTGGTGTACTTGGAGACGTCCTCGGTGACGGTCAGCTCACCGAAAGCACCTGCACCCTTAGCGTGAACAACGCGCTCCGGAATGCGCTCACGGTTGAAGTGCGCGAGTTTTTCCAGCAGGTGGACGTCGTGGAGGTTAATACCTCCCTGTAGGCCATTGGTTTGCGAGTGCTGCTCTGTAGGAACCGGCGCACCGTTGAGACGAGTGGTCGGACCATTGGAGCCTTCATAGAGATTCGACATGGGGGCGTTTCCTCCTAAAGACAAGGGCTAGATGACAGTCACAACATGCCCTGACGTTTTCCACCCTACACGAAGTTTCACCTTTTTCCTATTAGTTGCCCGCGATTGATATGTGGACTTAATTATTAGTCCGATTAGGTTCGCTGTATCGGCGACAAACAACCGACCCCAAAAAGGACAGATTTCCCCAAGGAAAACCACACACAATGACCGTCGAAAAGCACTTACTGCGCTTTCAAGCAATACCTATCAGCAGTGAATAAAAGGTATAGCCAGCACTACCACTGCCCGCAGGCGTTGAGGGTAGGATTTTTCGCGTACCACGCTGTCAATTTGGATTTTGATCGGATACTTCTGCAGACATGAAAAAACAAGGGAGGGGCGCAAAAGCGCTCACAATCTTCAAGTACACGCTGGCGTTGCTGGCGACCATTGCGCTTCTCAAGATCGCATTCTTCCCCGCTAACGACGAGGACTATGCGCAAGCAACCGGTGATTTCTCCCAACCCACCACGGAGCTATCCCCTCAGCGGATCAATAACACGCAGAAGCTGTCTGCCACCATCGTCCCGGATGAGCCCACGGTGATCCGCGCCAACGCGTCTGGTGAAATCACTGACGCCTTTGTCAACAGCGGTGGCAACGCCGTAGAGGGGCAAAACCTGCTCCAAGTGAAGAAGACCTCGGTGTCCGAGACTGCCAGCACCTCCGGCGGCGCGGATTCCGATGATGAAAGCGCCGCAGCCGCTGTGCCCGAAACCACCGTAACCTGGGGCAACATCACCGCTAAGGCTTCTGGCACTGTGCAGTGGGATATCGTCATTGGCCAGACGGTCGAGATTGGCCAGGAAATTGGCACCATTTCGCCGAATAGCTTCCACGCCGTAGCACCTATCAAGCCGAGCCAGCTGTACACGCTGGGAGACTCGATTAACAATGGCCGCCTCGCTATCACCGATGGCCCGGCACCGTTTTTGTGTGATTCGGTGAAGACGGTCACGGGAAGTGGCGCGGGCTCGCAGAACACTGGCGCCGGAGAGGGTGCTGGCATGGGGGCCGCCGCTGCTGGGAATTCCTCGGGCGGTCCACAGCTGCGCTGCGATATTCCCGCAGATCAGACCGTCTACGAAGGTGTTCCTGCCACGCTGATTCTTGGCAGTGGCACCACCTCGGAGGTCCCGGCACTACCGGTGACCGCAGTGGAGGGACGCTTCCGCGAAGGTGTCGTCTACGCTCCAGCTAAGGATGGCGGCAAGCCCACAAAGATCAAGGTTGAGCTGGGCGCCAACGATGGCACTTTCATCGAGATTAAGCGCGGTCTGAAGGAAGGCCAACAGGTTTTGGAGTACGTGCCTTCCTACAAGGATGAGTCCGCCGGCGACGGCACTGACACCGGCACTGGCGCTGGTGATGGCAGCGACACCGGCTTCGATGAGTCCGGCGATGACGCTGGCTCTGAAAAGTAGGCCCGCGCCATGCTTAGTTTGACCGCAGTCACTCGAACAGTGACGCTCCCCAACGGCGAGGAGCTGCCTATTTTGAAAGGCATCGACCTCGAAGTGCCACGCGGTGAGCACCTCAGCATTGTCGGCCAGTCCGGTTCGGGTAAGTCAACGCTGCTGAACATCATTGGCATGCTCGATTTGCCAGATTCCGGCACGTACACGTTTGACGGCACTGATATTTCCACCTTGTCGGACAGGAAACGCGCTGCACTTCGTGGCGATAATTTGGGATTCGTCTTCCAGCAGTTCAACCTCTTCCCCTCCCGCACCACGCTGGAAAACGTCGAGGTTCCGCTGATGTACGACCGGGGCGAGAAGTTTTGGAATCGCACCGAGCTCGCCGCCGCGATGCTGGAGCGCGTCGGCCTGGGCGATCGCCTAGAGGCCACGCCTTCGCAGCTCTCCGGCGGTGAACAGCAGCGTGTGGCTATTGCCCGCGCGCTCGTGCGCCAACCGCAGCTCATTCTTGCCGATGAGCCCACCGGTGCGCTCGATGTCGACACCGGGAAAATCGTTATGGATCTGCTCGAAGAAGTCGCGGCGGAAAACAACGCTGCACTGATTCTGATCACACACGATTTAGAGGTCGCCGAGCGCGGCGATCGAGTGCTTGAGCTTCGCGACGGTCAGTTGCACACCGACTCCGTCCTGCTATCTGCTGCCAACGCCATGCACGAATTGGAGGAGGTTGGTAATGACGACGAATAAAGAAACCGAATCGAAGTCACGGCCTTCCTTCTTCTACGCAGCAACGCCTTATCTCGGCGCCCTGCTGGAGGCGTGGCATGAGCTGCGCATTAACCGTGGCCGTATCATGCTGTCGCTGGTCAGTGTGGCTGCCGCAGTGTGGGCGATGACCACGGTTATTGCACTTGGCAATATTCTCACCAGCTCTCAGGATGCGGTCACCGCACAGAGCACGGGTGTCGCCGGCACGGTCACGTTGACTGCCGGAGCGAGTAGTTCCGGTTCTGAGGATGGTGGCGACTTCGGCGACGGAGGCTTCGGTGACGGCAGCGCCGGCACAATGGCCGATAGCTTCGGCGACTTCGGCGGCGAGGGCAACGGCGGAAACGGCCCGGACGATTTGAGCGTCATCAACCCAGACGGGTCTATCAATGACGCCTTTTCCACTGCTGCTCACCGCCTGGTGGAGACCACTCACGCCAACTTGTGGTCGCGGGTTCGCATGCAGCCAGCGACACCCGAGCACAATATGGATGACTGCGCTCCGGATGATTACGAGTGTTTTTCGCCAGGTACTCCCGAGCTGATTGCCGCTGACCCGGGCTGGTTCGATATCTACGCCCGCACCATCGTGCAGGGACGCCGCTTGGAAGATGCCGATGGCCAGCGCTTGATGAACCCCGTCGTGGTCAACGACCAGTTCTACGAGAGCCTGGGAAACCCAGCGCTAGCCGACCACCCAACCTTCACCTTGAAGGAAACCGGCAACACCACTTTCACCGTGGTGGGAGTGTATAAGTCCCTCGGATCGTGGGACGCCCCGAGCATTGTCACGCACTACGATTCCTTCCTCAATGCCGGCTACGAGGGACAGGTGGGTGAGCCGCAACTTCTCGTCGCAACGCCTGAAGAATCCGCGAAGGAGAACCAGAAGGCGCTGCACAACATTTTCCAGGCGGAGCTCGGCCCCAGCTGGAAGGTGAATACCTCCCTGTCGGAGAAGGACACGCAGATTTCCCAGGAGATGAATAACACCATCACCACTGCGCTCGGCATTATCGGCGGCATTGTGATTGCGCTTGGTGCATTGGGGCTGCTCACGGTCTCGATTGTCACCATTGGCCACCGCGTCCGTGAGATTGGTATTCGTCGCGCAATGGGCGCGTCGGCAGGCAGGATCTTTATCTCTGTGTTCCTGGAGTCGATTGTCGCCACGACGGTGGCGGGTGTGGTTGGCGTGATTGCCTCGATCATCACGGTCAAGCAGCTGCCGCTGGATAAGATGCTGGCGTTGCCGCTGGAGACCGGTGCCGTGGCCTACCCCGTCACGGCCGCTGTGATTGGCGTGCTGGTCGCAACATTAGTGGGTGCCTTGGCGGGCATCATCCCCGCCACTATTGCCGTCCGCGTCAAGCCCATCGACGCCATCCGCTTCTAGCATTTCAGCCCCTAGTTCGCCTGGCTGCGTCGCCTCCTGCTTTTGCAGGTGAGGCCACGTGCAGCCAGGCGAATTATCTTTAGGTTTTAAGTTGCTAAGCTATTGCCATGACTCCCGCACGCCTCGTCTCTAATGACGAATACATCACGCAGCTGGCGCTGAAAGCCGGTCGCGGTGATCAGGCTGCGCTGACGGAGTTCGTGCGGCTGACGCAGAAGGACGTGTGGCGTTTGGTCGCACATCTGGGCGGCGTTGATGCTGCGGATGATTTAACGCAGGAGACGTATCTGCGTGTCATGGGGGCACTTCCCCGTTTTGCGGCGCGTTCTTCTGCCCGCACCTGGCTGTTGTCGCTGGCCCGGCGCGTGTGGGTGGATTCGGTCCGCCATGATTCGGCGCGCCCGAAGAAGTCTGCGGTGGAAGTGGAAAATGCTGCCGAGCAGTTTACGACCGGCGAGTCGTGGTCAGAGCTCGCTGACGCCCGCGTGCTGCTGGAGCAGCTGCCGGAGGAACGCCGCGAGGCACTCATTCTGACGCAGGTGCTGGGTTACTCCTACGCGGAAGCCGCGGAAATCGCAGGTTGTCGCGTGGGCACTATTCGCTCCCGTGTCGCCCGTGCGCGCCGCGATTTGGTTGCTGCGCTTGACGACGGCGACAGTGCCAGCGGCGACTCTGCAGCTGTTTAGACTCGCTCCGGCCAGGGGACGTAGCTAGCCGTTGTAGGTTGTCTCTCCCGCGAGGCTAACTAACGGTCCAGTTCGATTTTGTAGGTCGAGGCGATATCCGCATGGCCGAGGGCATCACGCATTTCACGCTCCGCGTTTTTCAGGGCAGCTACAACAGCGGGGAGGCTCGCCTGCGGTGGCATTGCCACAGTCACTTCCAAGGTGGGTATTCCATTATCCCGGTAGACCCGTGAATCCGCCTGGTTGATGTGGGCGTTGCGCTCTAGATCGGTGCACACCGCATCGGCAACATCGGCGACCGGCAGCGAAATCTCTCCTAACTTTTCCTGTGATTCCGATGCGGCGACCGTGCTGAACCGGTGTGATCGCAGATTAGCGACCACCAAGCTGCAGCCGACCACCGCTAGAATCGCTGTAATTACACCGAGGACGGGAACATACCAGCTTTGCTCAGGTATTTTTCCCCAGGATTCCATCCGCCCGGTGTCATGAAGCCACTGTGCAGGAGCGACATCGAAGTAGCTAGCAATCGCCCATGTTGCTACCAGTAGTAACAGCGCTGAGAAGAGGAACAACACAATTCGGTCGAATACGCTTACTGATGTTTTCACTTGTCATCACCTTCGTATCCGCCGTGAGTTCCGGAAGCAAGTGCCGTGCCATTCTGGATTTCTTGGTAGTCAGACTCATGCATCCACACTGGCAGGTTGCCATCGTCATCGACGCGTACATACCGGCGCGGGGCGGGAAGAAACACCGCGATGAGCTGTCCCAGCCCATAGATTGCAGCGAGGATTCCGACGAGGAGCAACACCCATGACGCGGCTGAGCCCTGTGGGTTGCTGAACCAGTCGAATACCGGTTGTAACCATGAGGTGTCACCTGAGCTATTGGCGCTAATGATTGCTTCTCTACCTGCGACTATGGCCGCTGCAATCATCAACAGTCCGGCGAAAACTCCCAGCCCGCGGACCTTTGGTGATTGACGCGGGTCACGTCCCTGGCGAGTTTCGACTGACCCGTCCGAGACCACCGCGGCCGATGACCTCTCAGTCGGCGTCATAGGGTGTCACCTCAATCTTTTTCAGTGGGCGCGGCTCTGGCGTGCTTACCACCACGGTACGTGGTTGTGGCACGGATACCGGGCGCAGCTGCTCCTGTCGTGGTGCGCGAACCTGTTTCAACCGGGTTGGACGCGGCACTTTAACCGGCCGTAGTAGTGCTGGTCGTGGCGTCTTAACGTTAATTGTGCGTGGCGACGGCACTCGTACCGGACGCAGCTTTGGTTGCCGGGGGACACTCACCTGTACCAAGGACTTCGGCTTTGGTGCTGCGACTTTTCGCAGCTGTATTGGCCGTGGAGTTGGTGTGCGACGCACCTGTACCGGCTTCGGCGCCGAGGTGCGAGTCACTGGCAGCGGCGGTGGTGCAACAATGCGACGGGCCGGTTGCGGCTTTGGTGCCTTAATAGCCACAGCTGGTTGCGGCTTCGGCGGCGTGATGAAGCGCATCGGTTGTGGAGCAGGTGCTGGGACACTGCGTACTCGTTCTGGACGCGGCGGAGTAATGCTGCGTACCGGCTGCGGTGTCACCGGCTGAATGCTACGCACTAACTGTGGCTGCGGTACTGAAATACTGCGCACCGGCTGCGGCGTCGGCACGGCGATGGACCGCACTTCTGGGACCCGCCGCACCTTTGGGGCGGTCACTACCTGCTGGTTCACCCGGACAGGTGTCAACTGCGGGTGATCTGAAAAGTACGCTAAGTCCTGCCGGGTGACACGCACGTGCCCGGGTTCGACGCTGTCGATGTCAACATCGACGGTGACATTTTCAAGACCGGCCATATCAGCGAGCCAGGCGGCGACGCTTGAACGAATGCGCACTGCAATTTCCGCTGTCGGTGCCGGCCATGATGCAACGGCGCGAACTGCGACTCGAACTGCACTAACGGCATTGGTCGTGGCAGAACTAGGAGCAATCTCACTGTCGATAGAGACAATTGGATAGTCGCGCCCTAGCACACGGGATTGGTCGAGGGTGCCGGGAACCGCGCGCACGGCCATCTCTACGATGCGGCGGATCGCCTTTTCGCTTACGACGGTAGTGCCACGCGTTGCTGGAACGTGGATAGTCACCGTCGGCGGCCTCCTCGGTTGAACTTACGGTTGAGCTCTGGCGCATCGATTTTGCCATCGAGTACCGCACCGGCTGCACCGGCCAGACCTCCGAAGGCAATAACCGCAAGAAAGCCCGTGAAACCACCAATCATTGCGGCGAAGCACAGGACAACGGCAATCGTCGCGAAAGTCTTTGTGTAATTATCGAACATGAAATTCCCCTTTATACGGGCTTAACTGCCCATCCTGCCCTGCTTCGACGCGCAATAGTTGTTAACTACTGGACGCGTGGCTGCTCCTTGGGCTCGTTAGCAGCTGCGATGGCCTTGCGCTGCTCTTCGCGCTGCTTAGCGGCCTCTTCTTCGCGCTCCTGCGGGGTCTGGTAGTCGGTGTGAACATCGGATACGTCGACATTGACTTCAGTGACCTCGAGGCCGGTCATACGCTCAACGGAGCTAATGACGTTCTGGCGGATAGCCTCTGCCAGCTCGTGGATGGCAACGCCGTACTCAGCGATGATGGTGACGTCGACTGCAGCCTGGCGCTCGCCGACCTCAACGGCAATTCCCTGGGACACGTTGGCGCTGCCGCCGGAGACAAACTCACGGACGGAGCCAGCGAAGCGATCCATGCCACCACCAAGGTCATAGACACCGGAGACCTCGCGGGTAGCGATGCCTGCAATCTTGGAGACGACGCTGTCGTCGATAGAAGTGTGGCCGTGACCGGTTCCCTTATTCGCGGAGTCCGAGCCAGCCTGAGTTGCCGGGGTGTTCTTAGCAGTGTTCTTTGCGTTGTCAGCCATGATGTGCCGTTCCTGTTCTCAGTGTTGTAGACGAAATGTCTGGACAATGCCGATGCTATAGCCGCCACAGGCAATCTGCAGTGCGACTAGGAGTACATAGCTGCGTGAGACCCCCTCTAGTAGGGCTTTCGTTATAAAAAATTCTTAGATAACCGGATCGCAGATTTGATTTGTTTTTGCCCACAGCCTTCCGGGTATTTTTGTATTTTTGGATTACTCCTGCGTGACGGCAGTTTTTACCTGCCATTCACGGTTCTGATGTTACGAGCGGCCCCCACTTGCCTGCAGAATGCTAACAAATTCAACAACTTTGTATAACAAGGTGCAATTTGCGGCACTATTCCATATTTCGACGTTGGATTAGTACCGGCCCTGGTTGGAACTCGTGCGCGCCACGATTTGGTTGCCGCGCTTGACGACGGCGACAGTGCCAGCGGCGACTCTGCTGCTGGTTAGTGCAGCTGTTTAGCCATGCTCCCCCGATAGGCGTTGCCCTTTTTGCCACCCCATTTTTGGAGCGCTATCGCACATGATTGCTCAGTTGAGCGTAGGTTCTGCCTTAACTGATAGTTTTATACATTTCCTTATATTCGCGATACGAAACGGGTATATAAACTGCCCGGCACGCTTAAGTTCCATCTTTTTCGACGAGATTAGCTTCGTTTTTGCGCATCTTTAGGATGATTGGACGCTTACCATGCGCGTTCGTATTCGCCCTCTAGGAAAACCAACCAGAGGAAATGCTTTTCAATGTGCGACCTGGAAGCGCCAGAACCAGTTTTTGGGCCGCCACCGACCAACTCACTGAGGAGCAGATTTCCCCATGAATAGACCTTCATGGATTTTCACTGTCACTGCCATCATCACGGCTACAACCGGACTACCGGCCTACGCTGCCACTATCAACCAAGGTGATCCAGTTGTTATCGTTCACGCTAATGGGCCACAAGCCAGTGTCTGTACAGCTGGCTACGTCGACAAAAGTAACTCTCAGATCTACACAGCAGGTCATTGTGGGCAAGAAGGAGACACGGTGACGGATGGGACCTTTCAGAAAATTGGAGTATTCCAACCGTCTCCCACCTATGACCATTCACTAGATACGGGAAACGATATCGGAGTTGTTTCGCTTGATGACCCCGCTATTGCCGGTGAGAATTCCTATTCGGGTGACTCAATAATATCCCCAACAGATGTTCAAACTGGTGAGACAGTCTGCATATACGGCAACACTACGGGGAAAGTGACCTGCGGTTTAGCCGCTGACCGAGAGGCATACCAAACCGAGGACAGTGCTCTACAGGTTCAAAATGTGCACGCTCAACGCGGCGACTCCGGTGGCCCAGTATGGGTCCCGGAAAGAGGCGCTGTCGGTGTTGTATCGACTACCTGGAACATCATCGATGGGAACGGGCAGCAGCTTGGCTCATACATCACTGCTAACTCACCCTGGTAAGAGGGTTTGGTGATGTAGGGTTTCCTGATGGGTGGGAAGCCAGCCTAGTTCTTTTACTGCCAAATGGGTTCTGTGCAGGCAACTGCACAGATCCCATTATTTGTTATTAGGCCTGCTGGCGGCGAGTCCAGAACCAACCGCAAGCTGCGATTACCGCACCGAACAGCGTCCAGAGCAGGACTCCGTTTCCACCGGTCTTTGGTAGCGTTCCGGTCTTGGTGTCGGTCACCTGCATGATCATGAGCTCGCCGGAGCCTTCGGCCTTAATCAGCGGGCTACTGCCACCCACCACCGAGATGGTGTACTCCTTAGTCTCCTGGTCAACTGAGATTTCAAAAGCTACTGGCTCTGGCAGCAGGCTAAGCCCTGCCGGCGACTTAGTCTCTACCAGGTAGAAAGTACCAGTTTCGTTAATCTCAATTGACTTCTGATCTGGGGTGATGGTGTAGACCGGTCCTCCGCTGAAATCCGGCTGACCACCTGCCGAGGGGTAGATATCGAAAGTCGCACCACCAAGCCCCGGTAGAACCTTGACTCCTTCGCCATCGACATATTCCGCCTTTTCCAAGGTCAGCTTGCCTGGCTTGGTGTCCGGCGCTTCGTAGTTATCGACTACACAGGAAATGGAAGACAGGACCTTATTGGATTCCGACATCTTCACCCGGAAGCCGAACTCGCCGACGTTTTCGACCTTCAGTGGTGAGGTCTTCCCGCCTCGGGTTTGAGTACACACCGCGTTGAAATCACCGGTGGAATCTAACGTGTCACCGCGACGGAACAGGGTGTAGCCCTGCTTCTGCGTTTCGGTGAGAACCAGCGATTGCTCACGTTCGCTTTCAATGTTCCACGATGCAGTACCCTTGTCGGATTCGGATCCGGAGGTCACCTTCATCGACTGATGGACCAGCGGACCGGACCCGGTGCCGATGACATTGTCATTTGCGGCAAGGGTAAATTCCCAGCCAGGGGCACCGTCTTCGAGAACCTTGCCGTTTTCATCGACAATGCGCTTCTTGACCTTCACAACTCCGTTACAGCGAGAAGCAAGTTGTTCACCAATCTGCTTCATCTGCGCGGCGAGCTTGGAGTACTGCTCGACTCGGATGGTGTCACCGGTGCCAGAAATATCCTCACCCATGGTCTTGACCCCACGCGGACCATAGGTCCACTTGGATTGATCACGCGTAATCTCGATATTCCTGCCTTGTGGGGTTCGCTCCCAAACCTTGAAACCACCATTCTTATACGCAATCTCGAAGTTAGCAGTAGTATCATCGCCCACATAACTTGCTGCATCTACGTACTTATTCGTGAACTGCCAATAAAGTCCGGGCTCTGAAATGCTTGTGCCACTCTTCCACCAACGTACATTCTTTAGTACGAGATCCTGAGTAACAGTTGTGCGCTGAGCATACTTTCCACCTACAGTCAGGTCGACCATAATCGGGACGATGCGAGTTCCGGCCGCTTTCAGCTCATTAGCTGCATCAATTGCCTGGTTAAGGGCGGATTCTTGAACAAATTCGCCACCAAGTTTTAATCCGGGCGCTTTCGAGGAATATGTCGGCATACCGTCGGTGATGAAGTACACCACGTCATAGTTTCCTGCCGCGACCTGCTTGAGGCCTGCCTCCCAGTTGGTCGAGCCGTCGCCTTGCCAATTAGCGACAATGCTCTTTGCCCGGTTTACACCTTGTTCTGATTGCAACGAGATGTAAGGAGGGTTCTGCCCATAGGTTGAGCCGTTTGCAGCACGTGGCGCTCCACCCGCGAAGTTGTAGATACCCAGTTCTGCAGGGGTTCCAGCCAGCGAATCAATCAAAGCATTTGCCGCCCGCTTCGACTCGGTAAAGCCATTTGAATCAGCGTAATTCAGTGAGGTGGACAGGTCGGCCACCACAGCAATGCGCAGGCCACAGCGCTGCGGCATCGGCGGATTAGCGACACGTCCGTGAACCCACTGAGCTCCATCCGGCGGAGAGATAATCTCCGGTGGTTTTGGTGTGCTCTTTTTCTCTCCGTACACATCGAGCGTCACCTTCAGGTTCTTGTTCTGTGAAAGATTATTGGTGAAGGTAAACACTGCATCTTTAGGCACGAGAGCAGAGTCAACCGGCTTGCCGTCCTTTACCGGTACGACATCCATAGTGATGAACCCATTGCCGATGTTGACGTTGCGCTTCAGCAAAGTCACACCTGGTTCAATTTGGTCCAGCGTGAGGTTGTACTTCTGCGGATCCAAGAAAGTCGCGTCAGTTTCGATACGCACCGTTGCATACTTCATGTGAGACTCCTCAGTCACCTTAGCCGTAAAGGCATTGGGCTTCTTCGGATCTACTGGGTCAGCTTTAACTGCAAACTCGTGACCGATGGCGTCAAAGTGACGCCCTTCGACAGCCGGTGGCTTGGGGTCTTCGGAGGAATTTGAGCAGTTTTTAACTTCACCACTTAGATTGAAAGTCCACTCGGTACGCGCATTCGGAGCAAGCTTAAAACCTGGCTGCGCTACAGCAGTGACTTTGACAGTTCCTGGCTTGTTCTGCTCATACACATGAGGTCCGGCAGGCGCCTTTTTTGCGTTGAGGTAGTAATCAACTCCCTTGGTGTCCGGGATATTGATGTAAGCCTTCTCCACGCACTCCGGTGCAGTTGCAGGGTCGACAAGAGTCGGTTCTGCTGGAGTTATCGTTCCCGGCTCCGGTTCCGGCTCCGGGGTCTCTGGCTCGGTGGGCTCAGTCGGCTCTGTTGGATTTGTCGGCTGGGTAGGCTCCGTCGGGTCCGTTGACGGATCTGTTGGCTGACTTGGATTGGTGGGCTCAGTAGAACCTGCGGTAGTGCCACGAAGAGTCAGAGATACGCTGCCCGTTGCTGCGCTATTATTGATCCATAACTCTAAGTTAATTTTATCGCCCGCTTTCACCGTTTGATTTAATCCACTGTGCACAATTTCAAACGGTGCCCGTCGCGCCTCATAAGGCGGTCGACTCTGGTCGAACTGAGCTGGAATCATCCTGCCATTAATGCTCAATTCATAAGTTTGAAGCCACTCCGAGCCGCCAACATTGAACTGGAGACTGTCAATCGTCGCGTCACTATTAACTGTGAACTCAAACTTCGCGTCGCCCGGATTTGGCTTCGCCTTGATCTTCTTAAACTCATACTTCGGCGGGGTGGTCGGAATAACCTCCGTCTGTGCCTGCGCCTGTGGCGCGTTGGGCGCAAACGCCTGACCGCTGACAACGAGAGCTACCGCTAGCAAAGCAGCCAAGAACATGCGAAGCGTAGTTCGCATTGAATCCGGCAAGCGGAATGTTGTCGAAAACATTAGTTCTTCCCACTTTCTGAGTTCTTCTTGCTAGCAGCGATAATGACGAATCCTCCGCCGATTAGTGCTGCAGCAACGGCTACCAGCCCTGCTACCTGCACACCGGTGAGTGCCAGGGAGCCAGATCCTCCGCTACTTCCCGAGCTTGAGGATGAACCCGACGAGCCCGAAGGCGTCGAGGTACCAGGCTCACCAGGTGGCATGGAAGTAGTCGACGTTGTCGTCGAGGTTCCCGGTTCACCCGGAGTTGTCGGAGTTGTCGGCGTCGTCGGAGGCGTCTTCGGCGGGGTCGATGTTCCCGGCGTAGTCGGCGGTGTTCCCGGTGGCGTTGTCGGAGGGGTCTTCGGCGGAGTCGTTGGAGGTGTCGACGGTGGTGGCGTCTCCCCCGGCTTATGCGACTTCGCCACAATGACGCCCTCTACCGGCGTGGAGTCATAGCCCGCACCGTAGAACGGCACCGATACCAAGAAGGAGTTGATCTCCCGGTAACTGTCATTCGGAGCCGTCGAGGTCACAAGATAGATGCCCTCCGGCAAATCACTGAATTTAACAGAGCCGTTTTCGTCAGTGACCTGGCTGAAGTGGAGGTCTTTCGGCCACTCGGCAAGCTCAGCTGCGGTGGCGTTTTCCACCTTCTCGCGGTCCTGCTGGCTCGCCGGCGAGATTCCCTTGAGACGTTCCAGATGAATGGTCACGCCAGAAATAGAGCCCGATGCCGACGAATTATCATCGTCCGGGTTTCCTGGGCTCAAGGTAATTCGCACAATGTCAGTGCCGCTCGTTGCTGAAACGCCCGGAGCGTCCACGCGTCCAACAATCCTGGCCGCGTTGGCGTCATTCGCGCCGATTGCACCCATCACTGCAACCAGAGCGCAGGCAGCTAAGAACGCAGCTATCCGGTTCCAGGTGGATGTCAAATATTTATTCATTGTCGTTTTCCCACCACGAAGTGTTGTTATTATCCTCGGACGCTGATTCGCTGCCGTCAGCGAGTTCATCGCTGTCTGCGTCGCCATCAGCAGTCTCGACGTCCGCGTTCTCGGCGTCGTCGTCAAGCTCTTCGTCGGCGTCGAGGCGTTGGCGCCAGAGCCACCACGCAAAGCCTGTGCCAAGCACAAACACCGCTACGAGCAGGGCGTACATCCACCACTGCCATCCAGCTCCGTGCGTTTGGTCGAAGACATTGCTTTCCGACGGATCCATCGGCACTTGGTGCCCACGCACTAGCAGACGATGCGTGTTGATTCCGTAAGGGGTGCAAGTGATGAGGGTGATGTAGTCCTGGCCGTCAACGGGACGAAGATCATCGGTCTCATGCGGAAGTACAACCTTGATTTGATCAATTTCGTACTTCAGCTTGTGGCCTGCGACCTGGATATAGAAGGCGTCTCCCTCTTTTGCTTTCCGCAGGTTATCGAAGAGCGTTACGTTAGTAAGTCCGGTGTGACCGGTAATGATGGAGTGGGTTCCAACACCGCCGACTGGAAGATCGGATCCGTATAGGTGTCCGAGCCCCTTGGCGAGCACCTCATCACTGGTGCCGTGGTAAATCGGCAGGTCGGCCTGAATCTCTGGGAAAATCAGACGCGCCATCACGTCGGTAGCGTTTAGCTGATCGAGATAAGCGGCGTACTCGGGGTTGTGGTCATTAACTTCGTTAAGCCACGGGTCCAGAATCGGGCCGGTGGTTTGGCGCTCGTTGTAAGCGTGAGCGCGTTCCCACTGTTCATCTTTAACTTCTTGGGGTACGGACTTTTCCAGCTTGGCAAACTCTTTGGCCGCCTTAGAGGTGCCGTAGTTGTTCAATGCCGTGGAGACAACCGGGTACAGCATCACAAGCAAGCCCACAATCACCAAAATTGCGGGGAGAACCATGCTGTTCTTTTTCGCCTGCTCAGGCTGTTCAGGCCGCTCAGCTGATGCGTCCCGCGTCAGAGTAGACGCAGAGTGTTTACCCACGGAGGAACTCCCAAGAAGTCAATCAAAAAGGGATGTGGCCTTTCTCTTTCTCACCGGCGTAGAGATGCCTGCTGTTGAAAAAGAGCACATCGAAAGGCCGCAACAGTAATTTCAGTGATGCGCAAACTACAGGAATGGCGTGCGCTGTTGAACGCACGCTATTCCCTCAACACTGGAGCTAAAGCGCTCCAGTGGCCGAGCCTTTACTCGGATTTAGTTCTTGGAACCGCGGCGGGCGAACCATGCACCAGCTGCGACGATAGCTGCACCGATAGCAGCCAGGATGCCAACACCGGCACCACCGGTCATCGGCAGGTTCGGGGTGGTGTCGTCGGAGTTAACAACCTCACCCGGGTTAGCGCCGACCTGGACGGAAGCCAGCTCGTACTGGCGGTTGCCCTCAGAATCCGTTCCAGTAGCAACCAGCTTGAACTCGAGAGCCTCCGGCAGCAGCTCCTTGCCCTTCGGAGCCTTGGTCTCAATCAGGCAGTAGTGGGACTGGTCATCAGCGGCAACCTCAGCATTGTCTTCGAAGTCGTTGACGTGAAGACCAGTGATCTTGACAATACCGTCCTGGCCAGAGACGAAGGTCTTCTTAATCTCGCCATTCTGCTCACCGTTGACCGGAGTCCAGGAATCCTTCTTGGTGGTGTCGATCTGGGAGCACTTCTGGCCAGCAGCCTGGCGGACAATCTGGAACTCGGCGCCTTCCAGGGCGTTGCGCTCGCCATCGACCTTCTTGAACTGCAGGCCGCCCCAGTAGGTCTTAACCTGTGGGGTCTCCTTCGGAGTCTGGTTCTCGGAACCATCCGGGTTGTTCTGGTAGACCAAACCGGTGTTCGGTGCGATATCGGTAGCGTTCTTGAACTCAGCCTTGAGCGTGGTCGTGATGGTAACGACGACCTTGTCACCAGCCTTGAGGGACTTAGCAGTAGCCTCATTCAGGTCAACATCGACGTCATTACCCTCGAAGAACTTGCCGTCCTTGTCGTCGGAGGTAGCCAGAGTCTGCTCGCCACCATCTTTCTTGACAATCTTGACCTGAACGTCAGTGATCTCGAGCTTCGGGTCAATCTTGTCAGTGACGCGGAACTGGGTGCGATCGTGGCCCGGCTTCAGCTGGCGAGCGGTACCAGTGACGGTGTAGACCAGGCTTTCGTCGCCAGCGTTCTGGTCCTTGTCCTTAACGGTCTTGTCCGGCTCTTCGTCCTTGTAGTTCTTCGGGAACGCGTGGACGTCGTAGTTCCAGCTAGTACCCTGGTTATCCCCACCGTTATCCGCGGTCATCGGGACGAATGCGATGAACGGAACAGCCGGGTCGTAGCCCTCCTTCGGGGTGGTCTCCACGACGAGGTAGGCACCGAGATCGAGATTCTCGGAAACTACCCACTTACCATCCGGCCCAGTCGTGCCGGTTGCAACCTCCTTCAGGACACCGTCAGGCAGGCCATCCTTGAGTGCGGCACCCTGAGAGAAATCAGCGGCCTTCAGCTTCGAAGCAGCCAGCAGACCCTCGTTAGTGGTGACATCAATGTCGGTAGCGCCATCTGCAGTCTTGTTGATCTTGTAAACGGTGAAGCCGACACCTTCAAGCTTCTCGGCGCCAGTGGCCTCAACGTCCTTGACATCAGCCTCGGTGCCAGACGGCTGGCCTTCGCTGGTCGGATTACCGAACTTGTGAATGGTGAGCGAGCCCTTGGCGTCCTTATTTACCAGCGGGGAGTCGCCGGCAGCCTGCTCAACAGCAGGACCTTCAGGCTGAGCGATTGCAGCCGGGGCGGAGACACCCATCGACAGACCGACGATGGCAGCGAAAGTTACCGAACGAGCGGTACGGGAGAACTTATTCACGAAAACAGGTCCTTTACAGAAGTCCAAAATGAAGCGACGCGCTTCAATACGTCTCGCGATTCACTCCAGACGGCGACACCAACGTTCCCCGACTTGCCAAAACTGAGTTTTTCCTTAAGAAAAAGACCAGTTTGTCTAACCTTTTAAGCTTAAGCGTTATGAACTTTAATGTTTGAATGTCGAAACATTACAGCTCAAGCTCATTGCTCGCTCGGTTAACAGCGCTCAGTGAACCGCTTATAAATAACTTAACCGCTTAAGCATCTGACCGATACCCCAAGGAGAACGGGCCGCGACACCTGGGCATGAAAACCCTTCGCATTCACACTTCGTACTACCTCCGCGATAGCTCTTTGCACTGTTCGCGACGGGCTTTTGCCCATTCACCCAAAAAAGCGTCAAGATTTCCTCGATTTATCCCCCTTCCCCCAATCAGGGCTAACCAGTTGGTTTGTATCAATAGCTTTTACCCCCTACCGCTATCGTCGCAGCGCACGCCGGGCAAATGAGAACTTATCAACCTTCCCGAATTTATTGCCACAACAACGTCGTCAAGCGAAAGCAAAAGCCGTTTGCAGCAAACCACCCCACGACGCACCGCCTTGTGCTAGGACCTGTTAAAGCACAAAGACAGTAAGCGACATGGGGCGCCCTGCCGCGTCACTTAAGACGCTTAGAGAACCGCCCAGTAGTGGACATCGTTGTAGCCGTTGAGCTTGAGGACATCACCAATCTGATCGACCTTCTTCTTACCCTCGGGCGTCATGCCATCCGGCATGATCTGCACGTCAGCGCTGTGATCGCCGGTGAAGGTGATGTTGACGTAGTCCTTGCCATCGCGATGCTCAAGCTCGAAGACGTAGCGGTTGACGGCCAGCTTGCCCGAGTGCAGGAACCCGCCCTTGCCCGGAGCGACAACTGCAGTGTCAGCGGAGGTTGCAGGTGCAGCTACCGCCTGTGCGGCAGTAGCAACCGGAGCGGCAAGCACGAGTGCGCCCACACCCCAGACACCGATTTTCTTCAACATGCTCATAGGTACTTCCTTATCTTCAGTGTTTCTGCAGTGTTTCTGCAGATTTGATTTGTATTTTTCTGCGACTGTCTGCGCCGCCGTTGTTCGACGTCACCCAACAACCACAGCCAATGAGATTGGTCAATGAATTGAGATCCGCGCCCTAGCGTGCTGGTTTAGCGCACTGGAGTGGCCTCGACGATGATGTTGTCGGCGTATCCCAACGTGCCGCCGACGAACTCTCCTCCGCAGGTAATGAGGACCAAGCGGTTCTCACCAACTGCATCGTTGACGGAATCGGGCATCCGAGCGCCCTTGACCACCTGGATTGGATCGTGGCTCACGGTGAAGTCTCGGCTTTCGCCATCTACCTTCACCGTGACAGTGTCACCAGCTTTCAGGTCAGCGAAACGTGCAGCGTAGCCATCGCCCTGGTCCACCTCATTGACGTGACCGGTAATGACGGACGATCCAGCTGCACCTTTCTCACCTGGGATTGCGGAAGCCGAGTACCAGCCCAGGCGCGAAACATCGGTCGGCGGAATCAGAGATCCCTGATCAGTCAGCTGAACAAAATCAATCGGAGCCGACTTACCATCAATGAGCATCTCCATCTCGTGCACAGCTCCCCGAGAACCCTGTGCTGGAGTGGGCAGATTCTCCTGCGCACCATCGAGTGTCGAATCATTGCGGTTGATCTGAGCGATTACCAGCAGAGCGATAACGCCGATTAATGCGATAGCGGCGATATACATCCTTGGCTGCTTCCACCACGGCACGTCCTGCAGGTCTTCGACTTCGCCTTCGACATGGCCGTCGGCCTTATCTTCGTCCTGGCCAAACGGATCAACGTGGCCGAGTGCGCCGGTTTCGGTTTCCGGTTCGATGCCTGGTTCGTAACCTGGTGCGTTTCCAGGTTCTTTGCCAGTCTCGTCCGAGCCAAACTGATCAGTCATGGAATCTCCTTAGTTCGTGGCTACCGTCGGCAGAGCGTGAGTAGCCAAACCGGTCGGGCCAGACGGAACCGAACTAATTGCACGTCGTTCGGAGTTCGGAGCCAACGGCTTTCCGTGGTTCTTCTGCTTATCCTGGCCAGTGCCGCCGATGATGGTGACGTTGGTGTTGTTCTGCTCCGAGTGCTGATTAATCACAGTGTTCGGGGTGGCAGTGTCGCTGGTCGGTGCGGAGGAATCGTCGTTAGGCGTGCCCTGCTTGCCCTCATCCTTCGGCTGCTCAGATGGCGTGTTCTCTGGGGTCTTGCCATTCGTGACAGTCTGCTCAGCAGAGTTGATGTCCTTGTGAACAGCAACTTCCTTGCCATTGGCATCGGTCAAGGTCTCGAAGACAACCTGAGAAGCGCAGTCGGCGTCAGTGATGATGATCGGAACATCAACCGTGCCTGCGGATGCCGTCGGCACAAAGTGCAAGCGGCTGCTAGCGCCAGTGGACTTGCCCGTCTCCTTGCACATCAGCTCACCGGTCAGGGTGTACTTCGTACCCGGCTTCAGACCGGTGAAGTGCACGGTGTCGATGACGACAGCGCCCTTTTCAACCAGACCCTTGCCGGCAATACCGGCAGTAGTCGTGATGGCTGGGTTGTCCTCAGACTGCGCTGGGGTGCTCGGGTGGCTCGGCTTGCTCGGCTTTTCCGGCTGAGCGGGCTTAGTCGGCTTGCTCGGCTTCTCTGGCTGAGCGGGCTTGGTCGGCTTGCTCGGTTTTTCCGGCTGGGCAGGCTTCGTCGGCTTGGACGGCTTCTCCGGCTGAGCAGGCTTCGACGGCTTGCTCGGCTTTTCCGGCTGAGCGGGCTTAGTCGGCTTGCTCGGCTTGCTCGGCTTTTCGGACTCGGACGTAGACGGAGTTGTCGTCTCAGACGGCTCTTCCGGCTGTGTCGTCTCCGGCTGCTCGGACGGCTCATCGTCGCTCGGCGTTGCCGGAACCGTGGACGTGGTCGGCTCAGTCGAGCTGGTCTCCGGTGCGGTCGTCTCCTCGGACGGAGTTTCGCTTTCCTCAGTCGGAGTGTCTTCCGGCTTCTCCGGAACCTCGCCGGTCACGGTCTGGCTAGCGTCGTTGATATCTGCGTGGTCAGCGATCTCATTGACCTGACCAGCGCTTTCCTTACCAGTCGAGTCAACCTCATCAGAGGTCAGGTGCTCGAACACTACAGCCTCAGCAACAGGAGTCTTAACAGAGTCAGACACCTCAAGAGTGACAGTCACAGTACCGCTTGCCGACGTCGGCTTGAACGTCGCCTCGCCATGACCAATCACAGAGCCATCAGCCTTATTAACCAGTTCACCGGAGAGGGTGTAGTTCTTACCAGGCACCAGGCCCTCGAAATGCACGGTGTCGACAACCTTGGCATTAGCCTCAATGCGGTTGCCCTGAAGCTCGGCTACCGTGCGCAGCTCCGGCTCCAGCGGCGTATCAGCGGGTTCGCTCGGCTTAGACGGTTCGGTAGTCTCAGTCGGCTCCGTCGGTTCCGTGGTCTGCGACTCAGTGCTGTCAGTCGGCTCGGTCGGTTCCGTCGGAGCGGCCGGCTTCGTGGACTCGGAGGTGTTAGGAGTAGTCGTCGAAGAGCTCGGCTGCTCTTCGCTTTCCGACGTCGTCGGAGCCTCCGACTCACTGGTCTCAGAAGTAGTGGTCTCGCTGGACGACGGCTCCGTTGTCTCCTCGGTCGTCTCCTCGGTTGTCTCTTCGCTCGTCGGGGTCTCTTCGGAGGTCGACGGCTGCTCCGGCTTTTCGCCGTGAACGGTCTGAGCTGCGTCGTTGATGTCCTCGTGGGTAGCGATTTCTACCCGCTGACCATCGGTGTTGTCCTGGCCATCGGCGGTGACCTCTGTCGAGGTCAGCTTTTCAAATGCAACAGCAGCGGTAACCGGCTCATCTACATCATCGGAGACGGTAATCATGACAGCCTGCTCACCCGAAGAGGTCTCCGGAGTGAATTCCACGCTGCCGGTCCCCAAGATGCGATCAGCATTGGTCTTGTCCACCAGGGTGGCGTCCAGGCGGTAGTTCTTACCCGGAACCAGGTCGGTGAACTTCACGATGTCCTTAACCACAGCGCCCGCAACAATCTTGTTGCCGTTCAGGCGAGCCTGAGTGGAGATCGACGGCTTACGCGTGGTCGGCTTCTCCGGCTCGGACGGCTTGGTCGACTCGGACGGGGTCGTGGTCTCCGCAGGCGTGGTCGGAGTAGTCGGCTTTTCCGGTTCGGTCGGCTTTTCCGGTTCGGTTGGCTTTTCTGGCTCGGACGGCTTCGTCGGCTCTGCCGGAACTTCACCGGAAGACGGAGTGACATTGTCAATCACAATGATGTCTTGTTTCTTACCATTGTTGAAAATGTAGCCAGTGCGGTTCGTACCGTCGACGGTGCCCTGACCGACGTTAGCCGGACCAGTGAGGTAGTCGTAGACAGCCTTCGTCGATGGGTTGTGAATGCCCTGGGAGAAGTCAATGTCATCGGAGAAGTGCCACAGAGCGAACTGAGTTGCGTTATTGGCATCCAGCACATTCAGACGTCCTTTAACTCCAGCCGCCTTCCCCAGTTCATCCAAACCAACAGCTGGAGAACCGTGGTGAGCAATCCAGTTGAGCTTCCGGTATCGGTCAAAGTCGTTCCGCAGCTTGTTATTGGTATCTGTACTGCGCGAGAACTGACTGAAGTTCTGCACACGACCGGTGTCATAAAGATCACCGGCGACGCTGGCCTCAATGCAGTAACCCATTTTGTGGCTACCAAATGGTGTTGCAGCCTCGTCAAATGCCGCAATGAGTGGCCCAAAATCACGGACATTTCCATTGGCTTCAACACCCTTAACTGTTCCAGGAACACTCAAAATCTTCTGGATCGTCAGGGTTTCGCCAGTGTCTTCTGCCTCCTGCGCATGCGCAATTATTGGAGATTTAGCGAAGAAAAGAGCGAGCACAGCCACGAAGCTAAAAAGCGCCAACCAGCGCTTCTCGTTTGTAAAACGACCGAACATGAGCCCTCCCCCTTCCTTCGATTTCAGTGCGTTATACACCTTTCGCTACCTTTCCAGCCTTCAATTAACAATCAATGACCACGCATAAGCGTCTCCAGCCCCCATCACAGGTAGCCCAGTTGACATCGCCTTCTAATTCTCATTTATAGCGTTGGCCGTCCCCGAATATAACAAATACATTTTATGTTTGTTGAGCCATTTAATTGCCACCCCTATTGTCTTTTATTTCAATGTCAATAATTGTTGTTTGCATATTTTTTCTGGGGTGGACATTTGGACACCACACACATGCCGAAGTTCCACCTTTCGCCACGACACCTAGCCATTCAACCCATAAAATCACGATTAACCTGCGCATATGAAGTTTTTTCAATGAATCCCCGCCCATTAATTTGGGTTAGAATGTCTCCCATGTCACGATTTTCATAATTGTGAGTTACGGCACAAATGACACCCCACCCCCACCTAATGAAAATGCAAGCCAATAAATCTCTAAGAGCAAAAATGATGTCTCAAGACTATTTACAAAAGAATCCCCGGACATCATTTAATAAGCCACATAATTGTGTGCTAATTGCGGCTGCATAAATAATCGCCTCTCCGCCCCAACCTCTCCATCCGCGGTTAATAGACAAAAATGGGTCTGATTCACGGCATTCCAACAGATCACGTTATGTAAAACGCGACTGAATAGGGGACTGCAAATGTGAAACTGTGCGAGTTTATGACGCTTTCAGGACATTTTTCGGGCCATTTTTGACATAAACGCAGTCAGTAACTCGGATCGACCCAACGTCGCCAGCTATAAACACAAAAAAGCGCCTCCCCACTCCGCAAGGAGTGAGAAGGCGCTCGTGCGCTGTTACGTATTAATAGCCGCGAGAGCTAATAGCTGCGCAGTGTCATTGTAGTGCAGTGCCTAAGTCAGCTTAAACGGCCTTAGATAGCCTTTGCACCGGTGAGGTCCAGGTCGACTGGCAGGTTGTCACCCGCACCGTCCTCGGCCAGCAGGCCACCCTGGTTGTTGCCGCCGGTCTGGGCACCCTGCTCCTGGCCGCCAGTCTGGAGGCCACCCTGGTTCTTACCACCGGTCTGCAGGCCCTGCTCCTGGCCGCCAGTCTGAAGGCCGTTCTGGTTCTTACCGCCAGTCTGGAGACCCTGCTCCTGGCCACCGTTCTGCAGACCCTGGTCGCCACCGACGTTTTGCAGGCTCTGGTCCTGGCCACCGGTCTGGAAACCGGACTGACGCTCACCAATCTGGCCCTTGTCGTTAACCTGGTCGCCGCCGACCTTGTCGCCCTTGTCCAGCTTGTCGCCGCCAATCTGGTCTCCGCCGTTCAGCTGATCGCCGCCAGCGTTCTGGAGACCCTGGTTGCCGCCAACGTTCTGCAGAGCGTTGTCCTGATCGCCACCGACGTTCTGCAGACCCAGGTTGCCGCCCTCAGTCAGAGAGTGGAAGTTCGGGAACAGTGAGTCGACCTGAACCAGTGGGCCCTCCGGGAAGTTCACGTTGAACTCAGGTACCGGCAGCGGAGCCGGTGCTGGCAAGGAGGAAATCAGTTCGCAGATATTGCACAGGTTATCCATGATGATCCTTTAGAAAAATGAAGTGTAGATAAATGGTGTGGCGCGATGCCCAGAGCTGAAGGTAAAGGGCTTCTCGCCTTCTCCTTTGCGGCCACTGCCGTGCTCACACGAAAACCGTACCGGTGATGAAAAACGGTCACAATATAGAAATTCGACCCACTTCAGCCAGGAAATTGGAAACAGAATAACGGCAAAATTTAACCTGCACTTATGCCCAAACGTCGCATGTCACGGGTCACATTGCTAGCCGTTTGGTCACCCCAAACCAGGCTCGCCTTTTCCAGCAGAAAAGCCTCGGCACCTAATGAACTGCTCCCCATTAGTTGGACTGAGAAATCAGTTACCGACTAGTGGGGAGTAGTTGTCATTGAGAGCACGAAGTTCGCTAAGTGAATATCAGCGCGAGCAGTTGGTTGAACTATTTGAGCAAGGCATGGGTTATACAGCCGCTGCCAATGCCCTTGGTGTCTCCAAGTATGCCGCCCGTATGCTCTGTCGTCGGTTTAAGCTGCATGCAGGCTATGTCTTGTGGAGAAACCGACTAAGCAGCAGTACTCGTTCGAGATCAAGAAGGAAGTTGTCCAACGCCACCTTGCTGGCGAGACAGCGATGGATCTTGCACGTGAATTTGGCCTGTCATCACAGCAGCTGGTCCGCGGGTGGTCGTGGAAATGGCGCAAAGACGGCGATGACGCGTTGAAACCGAAGCCGAAGGGCAGACCCAAAGGATCGGTCACGCCGAAGCCGCTGTCGGAGGAAGACAAGCTGCGTGGCGAAAACGAACGGTTGCGGGCCGAAAATGCCTATCTAAAAAAATTGCGGGACTTGAGGAATCAGGGACGCGCCTGAAAGTCCAGGCGATTGTCATCCTCAAGTCGCACCACCGCTTGGAGTACCTCCTAGAGGCAGCAGGTATCCCACGGTCGACGTTCTTCTACCACCAGAAACGACTCAGTAAGCCAGATAAGCACGCCGAGCTCAAGCAAGCGATTCGGGAAAGCTTCGAGCGTAACAAGCATCGCTACGGCTACCGGCGAGTGCTACTTGACCTGCGTAACCAGGGGTGGGTGGTCAACCACAAACTCGTCTACAAACTCATGCGCCAGATGGGGCTTCGAGCTAAGATTCGCCAGCGCAGACCGTATATTTCCTACACCGGGACGATCAGCCGCATTGCTGACAATAAACTTGACCGCAAATTCACCCCGGATCAGCCAAATACCGTCTTTGTCAGCGACGTCACCGAGTTCAGGGTTGCAGGCCGCAAGGTCTACCTGTCACCGGTGATGGACTTGTTCGACCGTTCAATCGTTGCCCACACTGTGGCTACATCGCCGTCGACAGCGTTGACCACCGATTCTTTGTCCAAGGCGATCGCGGCGTGGGCACCTGAACCCGGGTGGATGATGCACACTGACCAAGGTTTCCAGTACCAGCATGCCTCGTGGCGTGACCTGATTGGCGACAACGGTGGTGTTCAGTCGATGTCGCGTAAAGCCAACTGTTACGACAACGCGGTCATGGAAAATTTCTTCGGGCACGTGAAAACCGAGATGTACCACGGTGAAGTCTTCGACACGGTCGCAGAGTTCAACCAGGCGATCGATGAGTACATCGGGTGGTACAACACCGAACGCGTCCAACAACGACTCAAGGGCCTGACCCCGATGCAATATCGAAATCAGACCCTTGAAGCCCTAACCGCCTAGAGTTAAACCAGTCCAACTTTCGGGGACCAGTTCACCTCGGATCCCCGCGGGGCTTTTTCTGCCCCTCACCCTTTCACTTTTGCTTTAGGTAAGGGTAAGTTAACTCCCACTATGACCTCGAACCCAGTTACCCTGAACACTCCGACGAACACTTCCGCCTACCGCGCGGCCTTTTCTGACCACCTACTCTTGGCCGCCCCTTCTGAACCGCACCATCGAATCATCCGCGCCACTGTTTATGACGTCAGCGCCCCGGCAGAAAACCTGCAGAGGATTGTCATCCGCTCCCCCGAGCTAGTCGGCTTTCAGCTTTCCGGCCCGGACGAATTCTTTGGCCTCTTTATGCCGGCTAAGCCCGGCGAGAATCTCCATTTACCCCTCCACGGAGGTGGCGCCAATATCCGCGCAAGCGTTACAGCCATGCCGGAGACCCAACGCCCAAATTTACGTTGGTACACCGTACGCTCACTCGATCCCGAGTGCGGACAGATAACTTTCGACGTGGCGACACATGGCGTCAAAAATCCAAAGGATGAGCACGTCGGACCAGGGCTCGCCTGGGCTCTTGCAACTCGTGTTGGCGACCAGGTAGGCATCTGGACATGCCAGGGCCTCTGGCACCGCGCGCAAAGTTCACAAACACTTATCGCAGACCCATCTGCCGTACCTTCCGTTCGCGCCATTTTGGATTACGCGGATGCGTTTGCCCCGGAACAGTTGCGCGACATACACCTCGTAGTGGTCGCCGAGAACCATGGTGACCTCGAGCCATCCCTCGTCGCCGACTGGGAGAGCAAGCTGGGCAGCCTAGAAGTGCTGTTTAGCGCTACAACGGACTTCAGCACGGCAGTGATGTCCCACCTACAGCAACTGGACCGTGCCGAACACCCCGCAACACAGTCGAAGTACGTCTGGGTCGCGGGTGAAGGACAGCTCTGCAAGGAAGTACGGCGCCACGCAATTCACACCTGGGGCCTCAATAGCGAATCCGTGCAGTGGTGCCCCTATTGGTTCCTAGGCAGGGCACGGCCTTAATTAGCCACAATCCCTCGCGGCACAATAATCGGAGCCATACCGCGGGGATCTTCCCACACCTCGGCATTCAGGCCATATGCCTCGCGCAACACATCCACCGTCAGAGCCTCCTTTGGAGAACCCTCGGCGATCTTTTCCCCTTCCTTCATGACGATCATCTCGTCGCTAAAAGCTCCCGCCAGGCCAAGATCATGAAGTACGGTAATCACCGTCTTGCCCTCTTGAGCGAGCTCCCGCACGATACTTAGAATCTCTATCGCATGTGCCGGATCTAGGTAGGTAGTCGGTTCGTCCAACAGCACAATTGGCGTATCCTGCGCCAACACCATCGCCATCCAGACCCGCTGCCGCTGGCCGCCAGAAAGCTCCGCCACGTCGCGGGCAACAAGATGGTCAACCTTCGTCTTCTTCAGCGCCTCGCGCACTTTTTCTTTATCTTCTGACGCCGTCGCTCCCCCACCCCAGAGCGATCGACGATAAGGGTGCCGTCCGCGCTCCACAAGTTCTCCAACGGTCAATCCCGCCGGACACAGCGGGTGTTGTGGCAAAAGCGCAATTAGTTGGGCGGCTTCGCGCGACCGCAAACTATGCACGTCCTTTTTCTCTACAAGAACCCGTCCTTCGGCGGGAGCAAGCAGCCGAGAAAGCGTCTTGAGCAACGTCGACTTGCCACAACCATTGGGGCCTAAGAGCGTGGTGACCTTCCCGGGCTCTGCAGTGAAAGACACGTCCTTAACAATGCTTGGGCCGTCGTTGTAGCCCACGGTGACGTGATCAACTTGAACGTTCATTGAACCATTCCTTTCAGAGTTCCGCGACGGGCCGCCAACCACACAAGCAACACCAACGCGGGGCCACCGATGATGGCGGTAACCAAACCCACAGGGGATGTAAATGGCAGTGCGCCCGCCACGACGGCGCACGCAGCTAATAGAGCAGCGCCTGCAAAAGTAGAGCACAACGGATGGGGCGTGGGCGTTCCGGCCACCAGCTTGGCCAGCTGAGGAGCCAATAGTGCCACGAATCCAATTGGGCCGACAAAGGAAACCACCACCGCGACAATGCCCGTTGCGGCAATGAGCAAAATAGCGCGCACCCTCGTGACATTTACCCCAAGTGTGGACGCGGTGGCGTCATCATGAGAAAGAAGAGGGACATCGCGCGTAACACAGAGGCCTAAAACTACGAAGGGCAACAGGCCCAACACCATAGGCAACAAAGCTTCCATACGCACAAAGCCGGTAGACCCAGCGAGCCAAGTTTGGGCATCCGTGGCACGAGTTAAGTCAGCCCGGAGCAGGAGATACTGCACTAAAGACTGCGTGAGGAAAGACAGTGCCAGGCCGATGACCACTACGCGCTGCGACGTCCCGAAGCCACCGAGTAGAACGAGCAAACCAACGATCACTAGTGCGCCAAGCAAAGCGAGTGCAGCACGCCACCAGAACGTCGGCGCCCCCTCACTCCATGCAGGGCGGGTAACTACGGTGCCCGCCACAACCAAAACCGCCGCGCCGCCGGATACACCGAGAATGTCCGGGCTGGCCAGCGGATTGCGGGCCATGGTCTGAGTCCACGCACCTGCCAGCCCTAGAGCCGCGCCGACCAGAACGGTAGCGATTGCTACAGGCAGGCGGAGATCCCACACCACGTTGATTGCTTGCTGTGTGCCCCCACCGGTGAGAACCTCGATGACTTCCATCGGGCTGAGCTTCACCGCTCCTTGCCCCAGGATTAAGCAGTAACAAAGAGCCGCTATGAGGGCGAACCCTGCCGAAGCCGCCAGGACGCGTCTGCTTCGTGAACGCTTAATACTACGGATAGACGTCATATCGCTCATATCGTCAGCTCCGAGTCATTCGAGGTCGGTGAACTCTTCTTACGTCGCACCGCCAGAATCATCACTGGGGCACCGACAATAGCTAAGACAATGGACATTTCCAGCTCGTTAGGCTGCAGGACGAAGCGGCCCACAATATCGGCTAGCAACACAGCCGCGCCACCAACAATGCCGGTCGGCAGCAAGAGGCGAGTCAGGGACGGGCCGGTAAACGGGCGTAATAGGTGTGGCACGGCGAAGCCCACGAATGTCACAAGCCCCACAGTGGCTGTCGCCGAGCCGGCGAGGATGATCACCGCTGCGGCAGCCAACAAGCGGGTTCTCGTGGGCGAGCTGCCAAGGGAACGGGCGGAGTCCTCTCCCATCGCAAGTAGATCCAGCGGGCGTGCTGCAAGCGCACCGCATAGAGCACCTAGTGCTAGACCTAAAGCAGCTAAGGCCACGTCTTCCATACCCCGCCCAGCCGTAGAGCCAACGGTCCAGCGGCGGAGCCCTTCCAGGGTGTCGGAAGAATAGAGGCTCAGCATATTCGTGGCCGCTTGCAGGGCGAAGGTAACTCCCACGCCCACGAGTACCAGAGTTAGCGGGTTACGCGATACGCGGGAAATCAACAGCACGATTAAGGCAGCGACGGCCGCCCCGACGAGCCCTACAAGTGTCCGCTCCCCGACCGTCGTTGCCCAGCCCAAGGTCAGTGCCGCAGCGACTGCGAAACTTGCTCCAGCGTTCACGCCGATAATGCCGGGATCTGCCAGGGGGTTGCGGGTCCAGCTCTGAGCAATGGCACCCGCCATAGCCAGGGCTGCGCCTGTGATCACAGCCAAGAGGGTGCGCGGAACGCGCAAGTCCCAAATGATGCCGGACTGTTCAGCATTGATGCCGGATTGCGTAGATGGGTGCGGACCATGCATGAGGATGCTGGTCACTTCGCCAATGGAAAGATCTTTGGAACCCAAGTACAGGGAGGCAAGCAGCAGCAAAGCCAAGCCAACGAGTGCGGCCGAAGTAAGCAAACGCCGGGAAAACACCAAAGAATATCGAGTTCTTGAAACGGACACTTTCAATTAAATTGCGTCAGAGAACTTGTCGACTGCCCAGGGGATGGTCAATGGGTTCGGCATACTCATTGCATTGCCCACGTTTTCGTCCATCCAGCGGACCTTGCCTTCGCGAACAACGTCCAGCTTGCTGAATGTTGGATCCTTCTTCAAGGTATCGGCGGCACCCTGGTAATCAAGGATGAAGAGGTAATCGACGTTGTTGAGGTCGCTGTAGTTCTCAGGTGCGATGTCGCGGTAGAACTCGCCCCCGTTACCTTCGAGCTCCTTCGGGATCTCGAAGCCCAGACTCTTGATAAACTGCCCGCGACCGTCACCGGAGGTGTACAGGCCGATCTTTCCCTGATAAGGCATGACGATAGCCGCACGCTTGCCTTTGAGCTCAGGGTGCTGCTGTTGGAAATCATCGAAGGCCTTCTGCGTTTCTTCGACGAGTTTGTCGCCTTCTTCTTGCTTGTCTACAGCGCCGGCGATCTGGTTGACCTGATCCCGCCAGGGGATCTGCCAGTCCGTGGCACCGTCTGGCTTAACGGTGGTTGGGGCGATGTCATTAAGCGCCTTCTTCGCCTGCGCGTCTACGGCAGAGTTCACCGCAATGATCTTGTCCGGATTAGCGGCGGAGATCTTCTCCAGGATTTCAGCAGTGAATCCGTTGGCAGTACCGTAAACCACTTCAGGCTTGTTGTCGCCGAGCTTTTCGGTAGCCCATGGGCCGACGCCAGACGCATCAACATCTCCCTCAGCACCCCAGGGCGCTACGAGGACTGGTTGGATGCCTAGAGCGAGCAAGGTATCGCTGTCTCCCAGGCCAACTGCGGCGATGCGCTCATCCCCGGTGCCCTCATTTTTTGACGCCGCCGCGTCGTCGCCTCGGGAGCAACCAGACAGAACAAGAGTGGATGCTGCCAAGACAGCGGCGGTCTTCAGCGCCGCTCGACGGGTCAGCGAATTGTTTCGAAACATGTGAAAGCCTAACGTGTAAGGAACTCTTTGAGACGCTGTAAAGTACCCGTAGCCCCAAGAGACTGATGGCCTCTTTCGGCTACGGCCAACACAGTAATCGGGTCTATATTACACAGGTAAGGCTAACCACACAACAGGCTGCCCTAAGTTAGTCCGCTTCCCGCTCGGCCGCTACCGACTCCATCGCCGCCCTGGCCACCGTCGCCACGCTGGCCACCGTCGCCACGCTGGCCACTGTCACCGCCCTGGCCACCCTAGCCACCCTGGCTCTCAATGCCGAGATGCTCGCGCTATTGCAACTCGTGGCACCAACTGTCGGAAAAGTTGCACTTCGAAGGTCGAAATGTCGCTAGAACGGGAATCTGTCAGCACAGGCGCGCCTCCGAATTTTGCGACAATTCCCTGACCTGCAGTTTTGCGGAGCTGCAAATCAGTGTCTTTAACGCATTCCCGTTCTAGCGACATTCACCCCTGCTAGCGCCCCAAATACGGCGCCGTCGGCCACGCATCCCCGGTCTAGCGACATCTGCACATCCTCACGCCGCCAAATAGGGCGCCGGCGCCTCCCGTGACGCAATCCCCCCCCCAGCACTGCGCTCGCACAATCTCACATTCCGCTGGCGCTGCAGCCAAGCGGAAAGCGTGGGCGTCAATAAGAAAAAATAGGCCCCCTACCGCAACAATGTGAACTACTCCCCATTAGTTGGACTGAGAAATCAGTTACCGACTAGTGGGGAGTAGTTGTCATTGAGAGCACGAAGTTCGCTAAGTGCCGAGGCTTAACTTTTTGCGCTTTTAAGTACTGCGCTCAACTACTGGTCAGCGACCAACAACTCCGCAATCTGGATGGTATTCAGAGCAGCGCCCTTACGCAGATTGTCGCCAGAGACAACCAGCACCAGGCCACGCCCCTCCGGAACCGACTGATCGACACGGATACGACCCACCAGGGACTCATCCACACCAGCGGCGGCAAGCGGATTCGGAACGTCGACGACCTTCACGCCCGGCGCGGACTCCAGCAGTTCGGTTGCCTTCTCTACGGACAGAGCATTCTCAAACTCAGCGTGAATCACCAGCGTGTGGCCAGTGAACACCGGAACGCGCACACAAGTACCAGCAACAGCCAGCTCGGGGATAGACAGAATCTTGCGGGACTCATTGCGGAGCTTCTGCTCCTCATCAGTCTCCAGCGAACCATCATCAACAAAGTTTCCAGCCACCGGCAGCGCGTTGAAAGCAATCGGTGCGACATACGGACCAAAGTCCTCCGCAACCAGAGCCGAACCATCAGTGGTCAGCTTCTCCAGGTTGTCGATGTTCTCGCGCACCTGGCCAGCCAGAGTATTCACACCAGCAAGGCCCGAACCCGAGACCGCCTGATAGGAGGACACACGCAGACGCTGCAACCCGGCCTCGTCGTGAAGCGGCTTGAGAACCGGCATCGCGGCCATGGTGGTGCAATTCGGATTCGCGACAATGCCCTTCGGGATGTCCTGCAAAGCATCCGGGTTGACCTCGGAGACCACCAACGGGACCTCCGGATCCTTACGCCACGCCGACGAGTTATCAACAACAACAGCGCCAGCAGCCGCAAAACGCGGCGCCTGCTCCTTCGACAGCGTGCCGCCAGCGGAGAACACCGCGACATCAATGCCCTTCAGATCCTCATCCGAAGTAGCCGCGACATCCTCGACAACAATCTTCTCGCCGCGGAACTCCAACTCCTTGCCCGCACTACGAGCAGAAGCGAAAAAACGAACCTTATCGGCCGGGAAATTACGCTCCGCCAGAAGAGTGCGCATCACACGACCAACCTGGCCAGTGGCACCAACAACAGCAATCGTGGTCATGAAAACTCCTTAACGTCCCGTACCAGCGTAAACAACAGCCTCAGTGTCTCCACCGAGATTGAAAGCGTCGTGCAGGGCCTTCACAGACTTGTCGACATCCTGGTCATTAACCAGCACCGAGATACGAATCTCAGAAGTGGAAATCAGATCGATATTCACACCCTCATCAGCGAGCGCCTCACAGAACGTCGCAGTCACACCCGGGTGGGACTTCATGCCAGCACCGACCAAGGAGACCTTGCCCACGTGATCGTCGTAAAGCACGTCCTTCCAGTCGTTGTCAGCCTGCAGCTTCTTCAGCAACGCCATCGCCTTCGGAGCATCCTCGCGCGGGCACGTGAAAGTAATGTCAGTGCGGTTATCCGCGACGGTGGAGACGTTCTGCAGCACCATATCGATGTTGATCTCCGCATCCGCAACAGCACGGAACATCTTCGCCGCCTGGCCCGGATCATCCGGAATGCCCAGCACGGTCACCTTCGCCTCGGAGCGGTCATGCGCCACACCGGTCAACACTGCTTCTTCCATAGGAATATCCTCCATCGATCCATCAACAAGGGTGCCAAGTTCATTGCTATACGACGAACGCACACGCAACGGGACATTAAACGCACGGGCGTATTCGACACTTCGCAGCTGCAAAATCTTCGCGCCAACCGCGGCCATCTCCAACATCTCCTCGAAGGAAATGTTGTCCAAACGCTGTGCGTCCGGCACAATGCGCGGATCCGCGGTGTACACGCCGTCCACGTCGGAGTAAATCTCGCAGACGTCCGCCTCTAGGGCTGCCGCGAGGGCAACCGCAGTGGTATCCGAGCCACCACGGCCCAGCGTAGTGACGTCCTTGGTCTCGCGGTTTACACCCTGGAAACCGGCCACTAGGCAGATATGGCCCTCATCGAGAGCCTCACGGACACGGCCCGGAGTGACCTCGACAATGCGGGCGTTACCGTGGCGCTCCGTGGTGATCACGCCGGCCTGTGAACCGGTGAAAGACCGAGCCGAGGCGCCGAGGCTTGCAATCGCCATAGCGACCAGTGCATTAGAAATACGCTCACCGGCGGTCAGGAGCATATCCATCTCGCGTCCCGGCGGGACCGGGTTGACCTGCTCAGCGAGGTCCAGAAGCTCATCGGTGGTGTCGCCCATTGCGGAGCACACAACCACGACGTCATTGCCCTGCTTTTTGGTTTCCACAATTCGTTCTGCAACACGACGAATGCGTTCGGCGCTCTCCAGGGATGAACCACCGTACTTCTGCACAACCAGTGCCATGGTCGGCAACCTCCAAAAACTAGGCAACTATATGCACGTAACTATTATTGACTCAATTTACTTGAGTCGCATTCGTAATTACATAGTGGGTTACCAAAACGTAGCTTGCGGGGGTTGTGTGGAGGGTTTGGAATGGGTTGCGTAGGGGTTGCGGGGTATCGTGGCTGGTTTTCGAGTGTGGGTTGGGTGTTTGGGGTGTTTGGGGTGTCGGTTGGGTGTGGATCGGACGCTGCTGCGGGCTGCAAATGTGAAACTGACTAAGTTTATGACAAAAATATGCCTCAAAATACCTCGAAACTGTCATAAACCTAGTCAGTAACTCTCGGTACTGTGCCAGTAACCCCGGGCTCAGCCAGCTCCACTCCCTAACTCCCGGGCTCCGAGCTCAGTCAGCTTCTTAGCCGAACCAGCTGATTCCCGAGACGCTGAAGACACCAAGCACTGCCCCGCTCAACCCCTGCGAAGTGGACATGACAAGTGTTGCATGCCTAGCATTCCCTACGTGAACAATGACCTTCTCGCAGCGATACTGGCACTGCTGTCCGCACTCAGCATCGCGTGGGGAACCGTCATCCGCCACAACCTCTCCGGAACACTGGAAGAGGGCACCAGCACACTTCGCGGAGTGGCGAAAACCCTGAAGCTGCCGCGCTGGTGGCTGGGCTCGACCTTGGCGATTGCCGGGTATGCATTTCAAGTCGCGGCGTTGGCATTTGGCACGTTGCTCCTGGTGCAGCCGTTGCTGGTCATGAAGCTGATGCTCACGCTCCCGCTGGCGGCGAAGGTCAACGGTCGGCGGATTTCGCAGTCAGAGATGATCTGGTCCGTGGCGCTTACTTTTGCGGTGGCGACGCTGGTGTTGCTCGGCAAGCCGACTGCCGGCTCCACCGATATCCCCACTTACCTGTGGGGATGGGCTCTTGCCGTCGGTGGCGTGGTCACCTGCGGGCTTTACGCCGCTGCAGTTCAGTGGCCCAACACCGGCACCGGCGCCGGTGGCGGCTCAGACACCAAACAGCGCGGAGTGCTGCGCCAGAACCCGAAGGCCCTGCTGCTCGGCACGGCAACCGGCTGGCTGTACGGCTTCGTCGCGCTGCTGTCTAAGTCGGTGGTCGATACCTATGTCAACGGCGGACTCGTCCAGCTCCTGCTCTCCTGGGAACTATGGCTGCTGGTGGCACTGGCGGTTATTGGCGTCGGCCTGCAGCAGGCGGCTTTTAACGCGGGACCGTTGCAAGCTTCGCTACCAGCTATGACCGTCGTGGAGCCGATCGTTGCCTTCAGCTTGGGATACATCGTTCTTGGTGAGCGCTTCCAGGCAGTTGGTGTGCAGTGGGTGGCGCTGTTTATCGCACTGGTGACCATGATTTCTGCCACTATTGCCCTGGCGGCTCGGCCGGCAGAGGCCACCTCCACCGCCGCAAGCACCCCAAGCACCGCAGACACCCCAAGCACCGACGCCCCAAGCACCGAAATCACCACCACAGACTCCACCGATGCCGCCGCGCGGTAAGTAGAGTTCAACTCTCCCGGGCCGCATGACATAAATTGGTATTTGCACTTATTAAGTCGTTAGCGATTTGTCGGCCTGGCTATCCCTGCCCGGGAACTGTCCCTGGTGAGAAAGACCCGTGGCCGCTATGCACAAGGTCACCAAAGGTAGGACTCGATGGGGCGTCATTCCCATTCCAAGCGGGCAACCAACACCAAAGCAAAGCCCCAAAAAGGCAAGAAGCTCAACTCGAACACCATCATCGCCCTGCTGTTGATCATTGGTGGTTTGGGAGTGCTGCTGTACCCGGTTGTCGCAACGCAGTGGAACAATTTCCTGCAGGCCCGCGCCGCAGATGAGTACTCCAAGCTGGAGAAATCCGCTCCTCCTGAGGTCTTGGACACCGCCTGGAACGAGGCCCACGAGTACAACGCCAGCCTCGGCGAGGTCAATCCCGGCGACGCCTGGACCACCTCCGATGACGAGTCTTCCCCGGAGTACCAGCGCTATCGTCACTACCTCGACGTGCTTGGCGAGACCGACGCGCTCGGCCGCATCGTCATCCCGTCCATCAACTCTGACCTGCCCATTTTCCACGGCACTTCGGAAAAATCGCTTTCGCGCGGGGTCGGTCACCTCTACGGCACCGACTTCCCGGTCGGCGGCGTGGGCGAGGGTGAAGGTCGCCACGCGTCGCTGTCGGCGCATACGGGTCTGCAAAATGCGACGCTGTGGGACAACCTCGACAAGGTCAAAAAGGGCGACGCGTTCTACATCGCAGTCGCGGGTCATAAGTTGAAGTATGAGGTCCACGACGTAGCCGTCGTAAAGCCGGATGAAACCGATGCTTTACGACGCGTCCCCGGAGAAGACCTAATCACCCTGATTACGTGCACGCCTTACGGCATTAACACGCACCGCCTGCTGGTGACGGGGCACCAGGTGCCGATGGATCCTGACGAGGAATCCGTGTTCGACGGCAGCGGTTCGCAGTGGCAGTGGTGGATGTGGGCCATCCTGGCAGCAGCGGCGGTGATTATTGCGCTGCTGATTTGGTGGCTGCGGAAGCTCTCGCGCGACGGCAAGAGCGAACCGGAGGCCGAGCGCGAGAGCGACGAGACAGAGAATGACGAGGCGGAGGATTAGGCCCCCTTACGAAGTCGCCATCACCTTCGTCTCCTCGATTGCGTTCTTGATCTCGTTGATTCCCTTTTCAAAGATGCGCTGAAGGCCCAGCGCCAGAATCAGCGACGGGATGATGAACAGCGCCAACATGAACATCAGCTTCCAGTAGTCTGCCTCATAGATACCGGCGATGGAGCTGCGGAACATATCGATCGCGTAGGTACCCGGCAGCCAAGGGCTAATGTTCTGGACCCACTGTGGCACCAGCGGCAGCGGATACGCGCCACCTGCGGCCGAGACCTGCATCACCAGCAACAGCACGCAGATGGCCTTGCCGGCGTTGTCGAAGGTGAAGACGAACGAGAAGACAATCATCATAAACACCAGCGAAATCACCCAGCCGGCCAGCAGCATCAGGAATCGGTGCGCGGGCTCGATGCCCACGTACACCTGGAGTCCCAACACCATCAGTGTGGACTGAACCAGGCCCACGCTGGCGAAGGTGGCGAACCGGCCGAAGTATTTCTCGACGCGGGTGTAGTCATCGGTCTGGGCAGCGTTGATTTGCTGGTCGCTGGACTTCTCGGCCTCAGCGTCAGCATCATCGCCGACCTCAGCGGCTGCATCGCTCTGCGCATCATCGAGCGCCTCATCGCTCTGCGCATCATCGAGCGCAGCTTCGACCTCATCAGCACCGACCTCATCGCCGACCTTCTGACCGTCGCGGCTACGGACCGTGGTGCGGATCAGTACCGACGACAGCAGCGCACCGATCCACAGCGCGAGGGTCGCATAGAACGGCGCCATACCCGCACCGAAGCTCTGGACTGGGAAGACGGGGTCCTCCTCGACCTGCACCGGCGCGGCCAACTGCGCTGCCAGGGCACTTGGGTCATCACCGACGGCCTCAGCAATTCGCGAGAGGTCACCGGTGTCCTTCGCCTCTTCCAGCGCGTTGTGAATCTCGTCGAAGCGAGCGGCCAAATCATCAAAGCGGGTGCTCAGACCCATCGTGGCGGCGCTGGTCTTACGAAGCGTATCCACCGGCGAGCCGGAAATCGTACCGCGGATGCCGCGAATGTCCTCGCCAATGACCTCGATGTCGTTGCTCAGACGCGACACCGGCTCCGACAGTGCGTCGATCTGCGGGCGCAGGTTCTGCTCGTAGGAGTTTTTGGCATTTTCCACAGCGGCAATCGCAGCCGTGAAAGCGTCCTTCGCCTGGCTTATCGACGATCCCGTATCCCGGCCACCGCGCAAATCCGCCGCCACGGCGGAGAAACTCTCCTGCAGCCCACGGGTGCGAGCAATCGAGGTGTTCAGATCGGAAATCGCGCGGTCGTAGCCCGGCTTAGCGACACCCGGAACCACTGCCCCCACGGTGTCTTCCAGGCGGTCGCGCATCGCAGTCAGACCGTCGGCCTGCTGGCCGAATTTGGCCGCCATCGCGTCAAAGGTATCTGCGGTCGCGCCGCTGGTGGCCTGGGTGCCGTCGACAAGCTCGTTGACGCGGTCGCGCACGCCTTCGTAGCTCGACTGCGTTGCGTCGAGCGCCGTGCTAACCGAGTCGCGAACATTGCCGACCGCGGCTTCCAGATCGCCTGCGACGTTGCCGTCACCCGAACCATTGCGCAGAATGTCCATCCGCGCACCAGCGTTTTCCAAAATGGAATCCGCGGTCTCCACCAGCGGCACGGTGGTCTCCACCAGCGTGGACAGCGAACGAGCAGTCTGCGCACCGGAGCGCAGCCGCGCGGCGGTGTCATCAACGCGGTTTTGCACGCGCGTCAGTGCCTGCTTGGAGTCGGAGGTGTTTAGATACTCATCCAGCGAGGTGATCACGCCCAGCCCAACACTGGCGACGACCTGCGTGAAGTTCTTGTCAATCTCCTGAATAACGCCACTCGCGCCCTTACTCGTAATGATTGACGAAAGCGCGTTCTTCTTCTCATTCGTATAGAGCGTCAGCTTAGGCGCCTTGGTGCCCCGGACGTAGAAGGTCATCAGTTCAGTACTGAAGTTCTCCGGAAGCACGATTGCCGCGTAGTAGTCACCGGACTTAGTGCCGTCGATGGCGTCCTCAGAATCCGTAATCTGCCAGTCAATTTCGTGGTTACGGCTCAGCTTCGACAGCACCTCATTGCCCAAGTTGACGTCAATCGCACCGATATCCGTGCGATGACCACGGTCATTACTGGCGACCGCAATCTTCAGCTTTTCGGTGTTCTCAAACGGCTCCCAGCTGGCCAGCACATTAAAGCAGGTGAACAGCAGCGGAATCAGCACCAGACCGAAAACCATGATGCCGGTCATCGTGTTCTGGCGGATCACCCGAAAGTCATTCCGCACAATTTCAAGAACGTTTCTCATTAGGCTTCACCTTCTGGGGAAGTCTTCACGCTTGCCGACGACACCTTCGCCTGTGGCTCAAACGAATCACCAGCATTTTCCAGCGAGTACGCATGCGGATGGGAAGTTTGGTGCTCCATGTAGGCGCGCAGCTCCTCCTCCGACATCTCGCTGAGCTCCTGGGCGTGAATCACAGACTGCTTGACGTACTCGCGCACCGCGATGTAGGCGAGGCAGAGCAGCACAAACAGGCAAGCCAGACCGAAGAACAGGGCCTTCTGATCCGGGTAGTTACGGGCCAAAATACCCAGCACCACCAGGGCGGCCACGGCGATGCCAATGGCCATGCGCATGAACAGCGTGTAGCTGCCACGCAGATTCTCCATCCGCTCGTCGACTCGCGATTGGTACTCCTCGCGGTTACGCAGCGCAAAGACGAGGTCACTGAGCTTGTATCCGCTACCGACCAGGTGGACTTCTTCGTTGTTGACCAGTCCGCCCTCTTCAAGCTGGTGGTTAACCAAGACATTGACCGAGGACAGGCTGCGGCGCAGCCAGTAACCGACCACGTAGGCGACCACTGCCATGGCCATCAAGGTGAGCATGTTCTTCAGGTAGTAATTCGAGTAGAAACCACCAATGGTCTCGCGGAGAGCATCAATGCCGTAGGTCAACGGCAAGAACGGATTCAGCGCCTGGAAGAAGTCCGGGGTCATCTCAATTGGATAGAGACCGGCGGCGCCAGGAATCTGAATAAACGCGAGCACTACGGCAATACCACGTCCCACGTGGCCAAACGCCGCCACCAAACTGTAAATAATGGCGAGATAACACAACTCCACCACGACACAGGTGAGGACGAACGCAACCGCGCTGACATGCTGCACACCAATGACGATGTCACCGATAGAGACAATCAGCGCCTGGAAAGTAGCGATGATGCCCAGCAGCAATGTGCGGCCCATGTACGCCTGGCCCACCGTGATTTCCTTGAAACCTTCCGCGTCGACTTCCACGCGGAAAATCACAATCAGAATGAACGCACCAATCCACAACGACAGGTTGGTAAACAGCGCCGCCATACCCGAGCCGTAGTGATCCACCGGGAACACGGCCTCGGTCTTAACCTCAGCCGGATCGCTCAGGAACTGCGAGATACCCTCAGGATCGAGGTCGTTGACCATGTTCATGGCTTCGCGCTCTTCGGTGGTGCCCAGGGTAAGGACATCGAGACGCGCAGTTTCCAGACCATCGCGCACACCATCAAGGTCGGCCTTGAAGCTCTCGAGGACCTGATCCGCAGCAGAAAGCTGCCCACTCGTAGCGTCGAGAAGCGCGGACGTTTCCTTGACGGTGTCCTTTTGCGCGCCAAGCGCCGCCGCGTACGAACCCACGCGCGCGTTGAGCTGATTAAGCGCCTTGCTCAACTGCGGGAGTGCGTCCTGGGACGCCTGACGAATCTGATCCGAGGCGGCCTTGCCGTCCTTAGTGGCCTGCGCCAATGCCTCGCTGGTGGCGTTGAGGGAGTCGAGAGTTCCCTGCGCCGAGCCGGAGACGTTCTTCAGACCCTCCACCAGCTCTTTATTGGTGGCGTTGCTCTCGTCGAGCGCATCGATGGTGCGCTGGATTGCCTGCTTATCCGGGCCATTGAGCGGGTTGGCCTCCAGCAGGGAATTCAGCCCACCAATGACCTGATCCGCCTGGTTGACGATGTCCTCCGCCGCAGCCGTCGCAGAATCCGAACGGGAAATTGCGCCCTGCAGATTGCCAGTCATCGCGCCAATCGCGGCGTTGGCGTTACCGGTGCCCTCCACCAGAGCGGTGCTGCCCTGCAAGTAGGCGTCGTTGAGATCCGCGGAGAAATTCAGGACCTCGTTGTTGAGCTCACCAGTAATCGCCTGCACCTGCGTCAACGCATCCTGGGCGTCATCGAGGGCCGTGTCCACGCTGCCGAGAGTCTTCTTGATCTGCGCAATCGTCGGCTGCAGATTGCCAATCTGCTCCTGGATAGCACCGACTTCATCGCGGCTATTGGCAACCGCATCGGCGACATCCTGGAAAGCGTCAGCGGAATTGAGACGAGCCGCATCGAACCGGCCCTGCAGCAGGCCGCCAGCTTCCTTAACCTCCTCGGTGACCGCCTTCGCAATCTCCTTATTAAAGGAAGCGGAAATCTGACCATCAATACCGGACGCGCCCTGCGCCGTGATGTGCGGCGAGATCGCGTTGATCTTCTGGTTAGCGCGGTATTTCAGCTTTGCTGGATGCCCCTGCCCTTGAATCAGGTCAACCATTTCCTGCGAGAAATTCGGCGGAATGGTGATTTCGGCATAGACCCTGCCGCGCTTTAGGTCCCGGTCTGCCTTCTCGGCATCGGGGAACTGCCAGCCCAGTTCATGATTTTGTTTTAGTTGTTTGACCACCTGGTTACCGATATTGAGGCTTCCGGTAACCGAGGAACTCGCGCCCTTGTCCTCATTCACAATTGCCACACCGATGTTCTCGGTGTGCTCGTACGGATCCCAGAAGCCCGGGATGTTGAACCAGGAGTACAAGGCAGGGGTGATCATCACGCCGATGATGATTACCCACACTCTTGGGCTATTGCGGAGACGGCGCAAGTCTCGCTTAAGAATAGACCAGCTAGTTTGCACCTTAAGGACGCTATCATCTTTAATCCACTAAATACATTGGTACTAGTTTTAGAACTATCGATGGGTGGGGCCGTCGGCAACGCCTTTCACTGCACGGAGCCCCACCGCACAGCCCCTAACGACGCAGAACTCTTACGGCACAGAAACCCGCGCATATTTCCCCCACTAAAACCCCCGAATGATGAAATTCATATAACCAACGGGGTAAGGTACATCACATGCAACGCGGACTACTGCTTCTATGCCGCGGCGGGGCTTGGGTTTAAGGCCGGCTCCCCGTCGCGGGGTTAGTTGTGCCGGCCTACAAGAAAAGTCCGAATTAGAAAGGCCCACAACATGTCTCCTTCCGACGCTTTTATTTCCGCTCCTTCTGTAATCTCCACTCCTGCTGGCGAGATTCCGGAAGGACAGCCTGCTTGGAATAAGCAGCGCAACTCCCAGATGGCAACCAACCGCTACCTGCCTTACGACCAGGAAGTTCAGGACTTCCAGCTGAAGGACCGCACCTGGCCGGACAAGCGCATTACTAAGGCACCGGTTTGGTGTGCCGTCGACCTGCGCGATGGCAACCAGGCGCTGATTGACCCAATGAGCCCGGAGCGCAAGCGCCGCATGTTCGAGCTGCTGGTCCAGATGGGCTACAAGGAAATTGAGGTCGGATTCCCGTCCGCTTCCCAGACCGACTACAACTTCGTTCGCGAGATCATTGAGAAGAACATGATCCCGGACGACGTCACCATCCAGGTTCTGGTTCAGGCTCGCGAGCACCTGATTCGCCGCACCTTCGAGGCATGTGCCGGCGCTAAGAACGTCATCGTTCACTTCTACAACTCCACCTCGATCCTGCAGCGCGATGTTGTGTTCCGTAAGGACAAGGACGCAATCAAGAAGATTGCCACCGACGCCGCAGAGCTGATTAAGACCATCGCGAAGGACTACCCGGACACCAACTGGCGTTGGGAGTACTCGCCGGAGTCCTACACCGGCACCGAGGTTGAGTACGCCAAGGAAGTTGTCGACGCCGTGGTTGATGTCATCGACCCGACGCCGGAGAACCCAATCATCATCAACCTGCCGTCGACCGTGGAGATGATCACTCCGAACGTCTACGCAGACTCCATCGAGTGGATGCACCGCAACCTCAACCGCCGCGACTCCATCATCCTGTCGCTGCACCCGCACAACGACCGCGGTACCGGCATCGCCACCGCCGAGCTGGGCTACATGGCCGGCGCCGACCGCATCGAGGGCTGCCTCTTCGGCAACGGCGAGCGCACCGGTAACGTCTGCCTGGTCACCCTGGGCCTGAACATGCTGACTCAAGGTGTCGACCCACAGATTGATTTCTCCGACATCGACCTAATCCGCCGCACCGTCGAGTACTGCAACCAGCTGCGCGTTCCAGAGCGCCACCCGTACGGCGGTGACCTGGTCTTCACCGCTTTCTCCGGTTCCCACCAGGACGCCGTGAACAAGGGCCTCGACGCAATGGCAGACAAGGTCCGCCCGGGCGCTGCCGTCAAGGAGCTTTCCGACGAGGACCTGCGCGCGGTGACCTGGGAGGTTCCTTACCTGCCCATCGACCCGAAGGACGTTGGTCGTTCTTACGAGGCCGTTATTCGCGTGAACTCCCAGTCCGGCAAGGGCGGCGTGGCCTACATCATGAAGACGGACCACGGCATGAACCTGCCGCGCTCCATGCAGGTTGAGTTCTCCTCCGTCGTACAGGCAGTCACCGACGCCGAGGGCGGCGAGGTCAACTCCAAGGCGATTTGGGACATCTTCGCAGGTGAGTACCTGGACCGCGAGGCTCCACTCGAGCAGATTGCCCTGACTGTCGATGCCCCTCAGAACGAGTCGGATGCCACCAAGATCAAGGCTCACATCGTCTACGAGGGTAAAGAGCAGACCGTCGAGGGTGTCGGCAACGGCCCGCTGGCCGCTTACGCCAACGCCCTGGAGAAGCTCGGCATCAACGTCGAGGTTCAGGAGTACGTCCAGCACGCTCGCACCGCAGGTGACGACGCCGAGGCTGCGGCCTACGTCCTCGCAGATGTCAACGGCACCAAGGTCTGGGGCTCCGGCATCGCTGGTTCCATCACCTACGCGTCGCTGAAGGCAGTCACCAGCGCGGTCAACCGCGCACTGGCTTAAATTCCACATAGTTACTGACTAGGTTTATGACACTTTCGTGGCAAAATTTGTGCTCAAAGTGTCATAAACCTAGTCAGTTTCTTTTTGGGGCAAACTATCCAGCGGTCCCTCGGCCCCGCTACCCAATCAACGGGCCGGCATTGCGCACATCCGCACGGAAAGTCACCCCACCTGCGGCTACCACGCGTTCGCGCTCGATCAGGATTGAACGGAGCGTCGATAAGCGAACTGCGTGCAATTCCACCTCTTTCCACACCACCCGCGCGACATCCAGCCCCGTTGCGCGCAGCGAACGCTCGCGGTAAGTCTCCCGCGTGAGCAGCTTGGACTGAGCCGCGGGCGTCGGCGCGACCTCGCTCGCCGAATACTTGATGTGGCCGTCGAACTCCACGACAAGCAGCAGTTCAGGGATATAAAAATCCACGCGGGCGAGAAAGTGCGGCGGATCGTGGCTGGTGCCGCGAGTCCAGATTTCGGCTTGCTCGTGGAACTTCAGGCCGAGTTCGAGAAGAGCGGCTTTAGTCAGCGCCTCACCGGGCGTTTCGCAACGACCATGACAGACCGCGAGCGCACGATGAAACAGCTCTTGGCCCCGCACGCTGGGATAATGCGCCGGGAGCTCCTCAAGCTGATCGCGCGTGGCGCCATGCCGCAGCGCACCTTCGACAGCCAACACCGCCGCCCGCCACGACACGGACTCCGGCCCCTTCTGCCTGAACCGGACGCGACACTCATCGAAGGCCGCACGCGCGAGCACCGCGACCCGCCGGTCCGCGAGCCCCTGCGTGTGATCCAGATGGATCTCCGAGCGCAGGCGCATGCAATAGTCGATGCCGTGGAACTCCTGACTCCCGCCCACGACCACAATCTTCGCATCGCGCACCAGCACCCACGAACCGTGCAAGGCCAGCGCTGCAGCTCCCGAAATGACGCCTGACGACGTCTCGGAGACCACCGCCAAAGCAGTAATAGCCAGGCGTTTCTCGCGGTGGAGCCCCTCCCAGGCATGCGCGACTACATAGTGACCTCGGCAAAGCCGCTCCAGATAACCGGCCCGCGCTTGCCTTGCGACCTCGCGGTATCCATTCCCCGGCTGGTCATCCGGCCTAATGATTCCAAACTGGTCCGCCACCAGTTGCTTGCGTTTCTTGTTGACCATTTCTCCCCCGCCCCGTGGTTGTTGTCCTGTGGCTGTTGCCCCGTGGTAGTTATTTCGTCCTTATTTTTGTGGCGCTGTTTTGTGGCTCTATTTCGTGGCCTTGGCTTGTGGCACTGTTTTGTGGCCCCTATTTAATAAGGCGCGGAAATTGCCCTCGCGGTTCCATTCCTTTTCGGCTGAGCACCCAGTCGGGGGAAAACTTTTGGGCCTTGCGTGGTTTTTGTAGTTTGCGTGGTTTACGGGACCCGTGTGACCGTGCCCCACGGTCCTTCTGAGCTTGAGGCCGAGCTAGTGCCCAAGTTACTGACTAGGTTTATGACACTTTCGTGGCAAATTTTGTGCTCAAAGTGTCATAAACCTAGTCACTTTCTCCGCGGGTGAGCGCACCCGCTAGTCTTGAGGCATGACTGAATCGGCGCGCGAGGAGCGCAAAGCGACTGGGACCTCTTCTCAGACGAAGAGGCGGCGGCGGAATCGTCGCCGTTCTCAACGCGCGTCGGCAGCGGGCGCGAAAACACCACCAACTGCACCGGCTTCCACCACAACGGACGCAGCCACCACCGACGCGGCTACTACCGGCGCAATCGCAACCGGCGCGAGTACCGCTGGCACACCGGCCACAGCCACACCCACACCGGCCACAGCCGAGACCGCCGCAACAAAGGCCGCTGACGAGCACAAACAGTTCTCGTCGGCGGAGGAAGCTCCTTACGCAATCGTGTCCATCCAGGCCACGGGCATCCACCCCAAGACGTCTCGGCTGGTCAGCCTGGGAGTGTCCACCGCCGACAGTAGCGGCAACATCGTGGACACCTGGCATGTCGTCATCAATCCCACCGAGGATCCCGGCCCGACACACCTCCACGGCCTCGAGCCCGCGGACTTCGAGGGGGCACCGAAATTCGGGGTGATCCAGGCCAAGCTCGCGCACGCGCTCGATGGGCGCACGTTGGTTGCTCATAATGCGCCGCTGGTCTGGGGTTTTATAGTTGCCGAGGCCAAGAGGGCCCGTCGTCAAGCGAATCGTGAGCGATCCGCGCGGAATAAGCGGGGGCGTCGTCGTACGCGCACTCGCGTCGCGAGAATTCCGGCGCCCGCACGGATTGCCGATACGTTGGAAACGGCGCGCCGCCAGGGCAAACGGCTTGACGACGCTCGCCTGCGCGCCGTCGCGCGCGCCTACGGCCTCGATGTGCCTTCGCCCGAGGCATCGATTGCTGGCATCTCGGTGCCCGAGCGGGTGCGGACGTTGGATGACGTCACCACCACGCTTGCGCTCTTCCGCGCACAGGGCGGGCTCGATGCGGGCGCAACCGTGAACATGTACACGCCCGACCAGCTGCGCGAAGACATTGTGGGCCTGCAGCGCTCGGCAGTGCGTGTCGACGCGATGGAAGCGCCGCGCCCCGTGGAGAACCCCGGCCGTTATACGCCGGGACGAAAGCTCGCGACGGGCATGGAGTTCGTCGTGGCGCCAGAGGTATCACTGAACCCGGATGAGCTGATCGCGGCGGGTGTGCGGGCTGGGTTGGCGTACTCGGAGAAGGTCACTCGGGAGTCGTCGGTGCTGGTGTGCAACCGGCCGGCGGATGTGACGCCGGATCAGCTGACGGGCAAGGCCATGCATGCCCACCGGAAGGACATTCCGATCGTTTCCGATGAGGCGTTTTTGCGACTGGTCGGCGAGATGGAGAAATAGGGCTCGGGCTTTTTGCCAGCGCATTCGTTCTATGAATTATTCACAGTAAAATACACAGTTATGAAAGAAGGCACTTCACATAACGACGTAAGTGACCACAGTCGCAACCGCGCAAGCTCCCCGAGCCTGCGCGCACGGTTCGCCACATCCGCCGCTCACGCCGCCACCTGGGCTTCCCGGAAGTCCGGTCGCGGCGCGGGCGGCATGATCGGTGGCCTGATTGCGCAGAAGATTGACCCGCGCATTCTGGCCTCCCTCGGCAAGGGACGCCCGGCCGCGATCATCACTGGCACCAACGGCAAGTCCACCACCACCCGCATGTTCGCGGCCGCCATGCGCGCCGCTGGCCACAACGTGGCCACCAACGAAGGCGGCGACAACATGGACGCGGGCATCATCTCCGCGCTGCTCGCCACTCCCGATGCGGACAGCCTGGTCCTGGAAGTCGATGAGCTGCACGTCCCGCACATCGCAGAGAATCTGAAACCGCAGGTCCTGGTGCTGCTGAACCTTTCCCGCGACCAGCTCGACCGCGTCGGCGAGATCAACAAGATTGAGGCCACACTCCGCGCTGCGGTGGACGCTAACCCGCAGGCGACGGTCATCGCCAACTGCGACGACCCACTCATCGCATCGGCTGCGTGGGATGCCAAGAAGGTTATTTGGGTCTCCGCGGGCGGCGGCTGGACCAACGATGCCACCTCCTCCCCGCGCACCGGCGGCCCTATCATCCAGGACGGCCACGACTGGTATGCCGTGAAGCCACTCCCGGACGGCTCGGAGTTCAAGCGCCCTGAGCCGGACTACCGCATCACTGCGGAGGGAGTCATCACGCCTGCTGGCGACACCCTGCCGATGAACCTCACGCTGCCGGGCAACGCCAACCGCGGCAACGCCACCTTGGCAATCGCGGGCGCTGTCGATATGGGCGCGGACCTGGAGAAATCCCTCCGAGCCACCGAGACCGTCGACAACGTTGCAGGCCGCTACTCCACCATGGTTGTGCGGGATGACAAGGGCGCCGAGAAGCACGTGCGCATGCTGCTGGCCAAGAACCCAGCCGGCTGGCAAGAGGCGCTGTCCATGGTCGATCGCACTGCGGATGCAGTGGTCATCGCGGTCAACGGTCACGTCGCTGACGGCGAGGACCTGTCCTGGCTGTGGGATGTCCGCTTCGAGGACTTCGACGGCATGGATGTGTTATCCGCGGGCGAACGCGGAACTGACCTCGCGGTGCGGTTGCTGTATGCGGGTATCGATGCGAGGTTGGTCGCAAATCCGCTGCAGGCGATCCGGTCGTGTGAGGCGCGGGGGTCGTCGTCAAGCGTCACCCGAGTTGAGGTGCTGGCGAACTACACCGCCTTCCGCGATCTGAAGCGCGACATCGAACGAGCACAGGAGGAAAAGTAAATGAGCGAGCTATCTATCGGTCTGATCCTCCCGGACGTGCTGGGCACCTACGGCGATGATGGAAATGCGCTGGTGCTGCGACAACGCGCGCGGATGCGTGGGATTGACGCCGAGATTGTCCCGATCAAGCTGGGCGATTCCGTCCCCACCAACCTGGACATTTACACCGTCGGCGGCGGCGAGGACGTCGCGCAGACCATCGCGGTGGAGCACCTGATCAACGACGGCGGTATTAAGAAGGCAGCCGATGCCGGCAAGCAGATCCTCGCGATTTGCGCGGGCTTCCAGATTTTCGGAAATTCTTTCCGCGCGGGCGGACGCGATGTCGCAGGTCTCGGTCTTGTCGACTGCACCACCGATTCGCTGCCCACGCGCGCAATCGGCGAAATCTGCACGCTCATCGATCCCACGAACGGTTTGCTTGACGACGTCGACGCCAGCCCGCTGACTGGCTTCGAAAACCACATGGGTCGCACGACCTTGGGTACCGATGCGAAGCCGCTTGGTCGGGTTGTCCGTGGCGTGGGCAATACCGGACCGGAAGTGGAGCAGGCGGACTCCGGGATTGCTCCGGGAGTGGATGTTTCTGCACTCACACCGACCGGTGGCGCCGAAGGCGCGGTGCAGGGCTCGATTATCTGTACCTACCTGCACGGACCTGTGTTGGCTCGCAATCCGCAGCTGGCTGATCTGCTGCTGGCCCGCGCGACCAACCAGGACCTGTCGAGCCTGGCTCCGCTAGACCTCGAGGTAGTGGATAAGCTGCGCGAAGAACGCATCCTGTCCAAGCCGCGTCCGAAGAGCGAGCGCTAGTCTTGTAGTTTCGCGCGCGGCCGGTTGGAGGCCTTAAACCTTCAGCCGGCCCGTCAGCGCGCGGGACAGGGTCAGTTCATCGACGAACTCCAGGTCCCCGCCCAGTGGCATGCCGGAGGCCAACCGAGTTACCTCGAGATCCGGGAAGTCCCGCAGCAGCCGGGCCAAATAGGTCGCGGTGGCTTCGCCCTCGGTGTTGGGGTCAGTCGCGATGATGACCTCGTGGATTTCTGGGGGTTGGGTCTCGTCGACGTCGTCAAGCACGCCTGCGATACGTTGCAACAGCGTGCGGATATTGAGCTCGTTCGGACCGATGCCGCCGAGCGGATCGAGCGCCCCGCCGAGCACGTGGTAGCGACCGTTGTACTCCCCCGTGCGCTCGATGGCCTGGATATCGCGCGCCTCTTCAACGACGCACACCAGACCACGGTCGCGGCGTGTGTCCGAGCAGTACTGGCACACGTCGCTTTCCGAGATGTTGCCGCAGACCCGGCAGAATTGCACACCCTCGCGCACCCGCCCCAGCGCGGATTGGAGTCGCCCGATGTCCTCCGGCTCCGCCTTCATCAAGTAGAAAGCGATACGCTGAGCTGACTTCGGGCCGATGCCCGGCAGGCGCGAGAACTCATCAATGAGATCTTGGAGTGGTCCCTCGAACAATGATAATTACCTACAATTACTGGTCTGAAAAGCTAATTTAGAAACCGAGGCCACCGAGACCGTCGAAGCCCTGGGACAGCGGGCCCATCTTCTGCTCTGCCAGCGACTGCACCTTAGCGGTAGCGTCCTGGAAAGCAGCGAGGACCAGGTCCTGCAGCCCGTCGACATCCTCCGGGTCTACGACCTTCGGATCAATGGCGATGTCCGTGACCTCGCCCGAGCCCTGCATAGTCACCTTGACCAGACCGCCACCGGCCTCACCGACGATGGTGGAGGCGACGATCTCCTGCTGTGCTGCCTGCAGCTGCGCCTGCATCTGCTGTGCCTGCTGCAGAATTGCGTTCATATCTGGCTGAGTCATAACTAACTTTCCTAACTATTGTGCTTTTTACGTGCTGATTTATAGTTACGCGCACGCTTAAAGGCTCATCGCCCTTGCTTTACGACGCGCATCGCCGCCCCATTCTAACGGCTCTAGCGGTCTTCTAGCGGTTTGGCTCCCAGCTCCTTTTCCAGCATCTCCATGACCACGTCCTTTAGCGAACGGTGATCGAGCGACCCGACCTCGTTCGCGGCCTCGAAATACTCGGAGGTGTCCTCTTCGTAGTTGTTGTCCTGCAGGTTTTGGGAAACCGGGTTGTAGGTGGTGTTGGCGTTGGACGGGGTGCGCGAACCGTAGCCCCCTGCGCCCTCTGCGCCCTCTGGCGGAGCGAACTCCTCCATGGGCTCTGGTGGCAGCGGGACGCCGCCGAAGCCCGAATCCTGATTGGCCTGAGCTTGGGCATTTGCCTGGGCATTGACTTGCGCCGCGCGCAGGAACGACTGCGGCTGCGGCTGGTTTGGCTGCTGTTGCGGCTGTTGATGGACCGGGTTCGGGTTCGGCTGAGTCGGTTGGCTTGGCTGGCTTTGCTGATGTGGCTGCGCTGGCTGGTCGTGACCTGCCTGGTGACCCATCGCAGCACGCTTGGCAGCCTCGATTTTTGCGCGGCGTTCCGCAACAGATGCGTAGGCCGACGACCGCTGAGGGCGCGGTGCGGGCTCTGGCTGCGCCTGCGGTTCCGGTTGCGTCGGCTTCTCGGGCTCGGGTGCTTTCGGCTGTGCCGATGCTGCTGGTGTCGGTGCAGGGGCGGTGTCGTTCGGCGAGGACGAACCTCTTGACGACGAATCATCCTCCCCAGCAACGCCACCTGTAGCTGTTGAACGCGGTGCGCGCGGGCGCGTACCGACGACACAGTGCACCTGGCCGTTGAAACCCGTCACCTGCTTTACGGCAGCAGACAGTGCCTGTTCGTAATCAGGCGTATTGAGCCTGGTAGCGAGCGCTCCTGTGCTGTGGCCGATGATGAGCGTATCGTTTTCGACATCGAGTGGCACTGCCTGTTCAGCCAGCACGCGAATGGGGAACGCGTGCGGGCCGTCAACAGCTGCAAGGATGTCCTGCCAGCGCTCGCGGATTTGCTCGATACCGGCGGGTGCAGGTTCGGGCTCCGGCTGTGGTGTTGGTTCCGGTTGCGGTGCTGGCTCTGGTGCTGGCTGAACCTGCGGTTCCGGCTGCGATTCTGGCGACTGAGTAGTCTGCGTTGGCTGTTCAGGCTGCTCGGGCTGGGCGGCCTGAGTTGGCCGTGCCGACTCGGCTGATTGCTCGGGCTGGGCTGGTTGTTCAGACTGTGCGGCCTGAGTCGGCTGGGTTAGCTGTTCAGAGTGTGTTGGCGAGGAAGAGACAACTGGCTCCTCCTCGACAATCGACATGGAGCCGCCTTCCCCCTCACGCTCACGAGTCTGCTGCTCACGCTCCTGTGCAAGCTGCGCCCGAGTCTGCTGCTCGCTAATCCGGGCATGCTCCGCCATCTTCCGACGGAACTCACGAATCTTCTCTGCCTGAGCCTCTTCCTCGGACAGCGGCTGCTCAGCCGATTCAGGCTGCTGCGGTTGTTCAGCCTGCTGAGGCTGCTCAACTGATTCGGCCGGCGTAGCCTGCGTAGGCTGTTCAGGCTGCTCAGCGGGCGCAGTAGGTGCTTCTGGTGCAGGCTTCGGCTCAGTTACCGACTCCTGCGACACCGCTGCCGCTGGTGCCGATTGCTGCTCAACGGGTTCCGACTGAACCTTAGGCTGCGGTCCCGGCTGGGGCTGAGGTTGCGACGGTGCCTGCGCTGGCGCTGCCTGCTCAGTACGTCCGCGCTGAGTGACCGAAGCCGACTGCGCACCCTTCTTACGCTGGGCATTCCGCTGGCGCCACGCCTCCCGAGCCGACTGGCCAGACTGCATCGGCGACGCTTCAGCCGCACCCGCATCGGAAGACACCGGTGCCGCTGCGGGGGTTGCGGCCCCCGAGCCGTCGGCAAGCGCGGGCCTGCCGTGCTCCAACGCTTCTACGCGCTGCAGCAGCGACTCCACGGAGTCTTCGGTGGCGGGCAGGAGCATGCGCGCACAGAGGACTTCGAGCAGCAGGCGCGGCGACGTCACGCCGCGGAAGTGCCGCAGACCATCAGAGAGCACCTGCGTGAAGCGCGTCAGCGTCGCCGGGGGAATTGTCCCGGCCTGCTCCAGGACACCGTCGATTTGGCTCTCCGGGATCTCCACCAAGCCCTGCTCCAGCGCATTCGGCACTGCGGACAGCACCAGCAAATCACGCACCCGGCCAAGCAGATCCGAGGCAAACCGCGCCGGATCCTGACCCGACATAATCACACGCCCGACCACGCTAAACATGGCCGCACGATCGCCCGCTGCCAGCGCCTCAATCGCATCCGTGATGATCACGCTGTCAGTGACACCGAGAATGGCCGCAGACGTTTCATAATCCACGCCATTGGTGCCGGAACCGGCAATGAGCTGATCCATAACCGACAGCGAGTCACGCGGCGAACCACCACCGGCCTGGATGACCAGCGGATACACGTCCGGCTCTACCCGCACGCCCTCGGCCGTGACCACACGCTCAAGCAGCCCGCGCATATCCGGCGGAGTCAACAACCGGAACGGGTAGTGATGCGTACGCGAACGAATAGTCGGCAGCACACGCTCCGGCTCCGTGGTCGCAAAAATGAAGATGAGGTGCTCCGGCGGCTCCTCCACAATCTTCAAAAGCGCATTGAAACCCGAAGCGGTAATCATATGCGCCTCGTCAATAATGAAGATGCGATAGCGCGACTCCGCCGGCTGGAAGATAGCCTTTTCCCGCAGCTCACGCATATCTTCCACACCATTGTGGGAAGCCGCGTCCAGCTCAATAACGTCCAAATTGCCCGGACCGCCCGGCGCTAGCGCACGACACGACGCACACTGGCCACACGGTGTGGCCGTCGGCCCCTCCGCACAGTTCAAACTGCGCGCCATAATGCGCGCCGACGAGGTCTTGCCACAGCCACGCGGCCCGGAGAACAAATACGCATGGTTAATGCGGTTGGGACGCCCCTGCGCATCCCGAGATTCCAACGCCGCCGACAGCGGGTCAGTTACGTGCCGCTGCCCCACCACTTCGGCGAACGATGCCGGACGATACTTCCTATACAGAGCCACGTGCTCAGCCTACCTTCCACCCCGGATCGGCTAGTTCGAACCCTCCTGGGAAACAACCGACTCACGGCACCAATCCCGCAGGTCAGCATCTACTTCGGCCAACTTCTGCATCAGCGCCTGCGGCCCCTGCTGCTCATAAAACACCAGCTCCGCATCCGTAATTGGCACCAGTTGCGTCATCGTGGTCATGCGTCCCTGCGGGGACTCCACATCACCCTCATGCAGGCTGATCTTGCCCGGCATCTCGGACACATTCGGCACCCCGTCGCTCCACACGTACGGCACCGTGCACAGCACGTGCGCCACGGTAAAGGCAGTGCTTGACGACGACTCCCCTACCTCGGCCACCTGATCGGCCGCCAGCCGCACCGCATTCGGAATGACACGGCCCGGAATTGGCGACAGGAACTCCGGCTCTTCCTCCACCAGCGCTCCCGCGGCCGCGACCATGGTGGCCACGGGAAAATCAGCGTATGCGACGGAGAAGAGCTCCACGCGGATATCCGTCTTTGCTGCGCCGGTCAGGCCACAGTAGTTGCGGCCCAACTCCACGGTGGCGGCTGCCGTTTCCGGACGACGCTCGTTCGCTTGGCCGTCCGGCCCGTCGTAAAGCGAGAACTCAGCGACCCGAAGCGGAGCCGAATCGTGTTCCTGCCCGTGCCGACCACTGGCCGGCAGCTCCGTCACATACTCGCCGACCTGGGGTTCTCCGGGGAAAAGCCCGGAGATCCAAAACTTCGTCTCTTCGAAGTTCATATAGTCCTATCCCGACCTACCTGGCTTACTTGGCCTACGCAGTCGCCTTCTCAGCGGCGGCGAGCAGCACACAGGTAGCGACGCCATCCATAGCAACCTCGAGCTCCTCCATCGGAGGCAGCGACGGTGCCAGGCGGATATTGCGATCATTCGGATCCTGCTTCAGCGGGAAGGAAGAACCAGAACCGGTCAGCGCAATGCCGGCCTCCTTAGCCAGCTCCACCACGCGACGAGCAGTGCCATCAACCACGTCGAGGTTGATGAAGTAACCGCCGGTCGGCTTCGACCACTCTGCCACGCCGTACTCCGTCAGGCGCTCATCCAGAATCTGCAGAACCTTCTCAAACTTCGGAGCCAGCGAACCGGCATGACGGCGCATCTGCTCGCGCACGCCCTCCGCGTCACCGAAGAACTTGGCGTGAGCCAGCTGGTTGACCTTGTTCGGGCCAATGCCGCGGATACCAGCGTGCTTGAGGTAATCCTCCAAGTTGGCGTCCGAGGAAGCGTAGAAAGCAATGCCAGCGCCTGCGAAGGTGATCTTCGAAGTCGAGCCGAAAGCCCACACGCGGTTCGGGTTACCGGCCTCTTCCGCCCACTTAATGACGTTGTGAACCTCCGGGAACTCATCCGTCAGCGTGTGAACCATGTAGGCGTTATCCCACATCAGACGGAAATCCGGAGCGGCAGTCTCCATTTCAACCAGACGGCGGCAGACCTCAGCGCTGTAGGTCACGCCCGTCGGGTTGGAGAACATCGGGACATTCCACATGCCCTTAATCTGCGGATCGGAGGCAACCAGCTTCTCCACGACATCCATATCCGGACCGTCTTCGTTCAGCGGCACCTGGATCATCTCAATACCAAAGTGCTGCGTAATGGAAAAGTGCCGGTCATACCCCGGAACCGGGCACAGCCACTTCAGCACCGGCTCCTCGTTCCACGGGCGCTCCGAGTCCACGTTGCCGAACTGCATAGCCCACGAAATCAGGTCAAACTGGATGTTCAGGCTGGAAGCATCCTGTGCCAGGACGTTTTCCACCGGCAGATCCAGCAGTTCCGCCCAGATAGCGCGGATATCAGTAATGCCCTTGGCGTTGCCGTAATTGCGGACGTCCTCCCCAGAAGCCGAAATGTAATCCGGCGCCGGGAGCCCCAGCAGGGCGTTTGCGAAATCAAGCTGCTCCGACGACGGCTTACCACGAGTCAAATTCAGTGCGAGGTTACGGGATTTCAGTTCCTCATATGCCTTCGCAAACTCATCCTTGTGTGCCGCCAACTGCTGAACATCGAAGGAATCCACGGCCATGGTGTACGCACCCTCCCAGGTATCGGACATAAGTTAAAACCTGACAAAACTGGCACGGAAAACTTTTTCCCCGCGCCGCATCCGGCTTTGCAACCAAGTGTAAGGCATACCCCGGATTGGGATTTCTACAACTTCCCCGACAGCGCATCCAGACGCTGCTTACTCGGCCCCTCCAAGCCGATAATCTCTACCTCTTTGCCCCGGTCAGCAAACTTGACCCGCACCGAATCCAATGCCGCCACTGTGGAGGCATCCCAAATCTCAGCCTCCGACATATCGATGACAATGCGCTGTGCAGGATCGGTGTAGTCGAACTGGTACACCAGGTCGTTACTGGAGGCGAAGAACAGCTGACCCCGCACCTTGTACGTCCGGGAGTGGGCGCTGGGGTCGTCGTCAAGCACTTCGATCCTGACCAGGTGAGCGACACGGCGCGCGAACATCAGTGATGCCACAACCACGCCCGAAACCACACCGATGGCAAGGTTATCCGTCGCCAGCGTGGCGATGACCGTCACCAGCATCACCACCGTCTCCGAACGCGGCATCAGGCGCAACGTCCGCGGGGAAATCGAGCGCCAATCGACCGTGTCCACCGCCACCACAACCATCACCGCAACTAGCGCCGCCATCGGAATCGCACCGACTGCGGAACTGAGCAGAAGGACCAGAATGAGCAGGAAGACGCCGGAAAAGAGCGTCGTCAAGCGAGTGCGTCCCGACGATTCCTTCACACCCACCATCGTCTGACCAATCATCGCGCAGCCAGCGATACCGCCGAAGAAACCGCCCGCGATATTCGCGACACCGAGCCCCCACGTCTCGCGGGTCTTGTCCGAATGCGTGTCCGTGATGTCGTCCACGAGCTTCGCCGTCATCAGCGATTCCATGATGCCGACAATCGCCACGCCCACCGAATACGGCGCAATCAGCTGCAGAGTCTCCCAGGTCAGGGGCACATTCGGGATCAGCAGCTGCGGGAGGGATTCCGGAAGCTCGCCCATATCGCTCACGTTCGGCACGCGCCAATTCGCCAACACCGCAACAAGCGTGACGACGATCACCGTTACCAGCGGAGCCGGAATCGCGGTGAACACGCGGGGCAGGAACACCATAATCGCAATACCCAGAGCGACCAGCGGATACACCAACCAGGGCACATCGATGAGATGCTCGAGCTGCGCAGTGAAAATGAGGATACCCAGCGCGTTAACAAAGCCAATCATGACCGCGCGCGGAATGAAACGCTGCAGCTTAGCGATACCCAGCGCCGCAAAAGCAATCTGCAACACACCCGCGAGCAGCACCGTTGGAATGAGGTAATCCATCCCGTACGTCCGCGACAACGGCGCGACGACGAGCGCAACCGAACCAGCGGCAGCAGTAATCATGGCCGGGCGACCACCCGTAAAGGCAATCACGATGGCCATAATCACCGAGCTAAACAGCCCCACCGCCGGGTCCACGCCCGCCAAGATGGAAAACGAAATGACCTCGGGGATCAGCGCGAACGACACCGCAGCACCGGCCAGCAGCTCGGTGCGCAGGCGCTTCGGTGAAGAAACTGCGAACCGGAAGGAGTCCCACACGCCCATTGGGGCTGGGGTTTCTCGGGTTTCGGGTGGTTCTGGTGTTTCTAGCGGTTCTCGTGTTGTCTGTGGTGGTACTCGCGTGTCGTCTGCATCGCTCATGCACAGTATTCTTCCAGACCAGCGAACGCGACCACTTGTGGCCAAGGTATTCACCTATCGATGCGCTGCAGCGTGGCCATAAGTGAATAGCTCATCGATAGGTGAAATGGCCTGGCCAATATCGCGGGGATAAGTGCCGAAAAAACATCGATAGGTCACAGGAAACCGCCGACAAGTGCCCGAAACCTAGCCATAAGTGCCAGAAGAACGCCGGGGATAAAAAAAGGGGACCCCACGCACCCGTCAGAGCTCGCTGACCCTTGCTGCATTCCTGCCCTGGGGGAGTTCACGAGATGGACGCCACATGGGATCCGTGAAGACAGCCTACTACAGGCCCAGGCAAAAAGTCACACCACAAGCATTCACCGCGCGGCTTTATGCAGCGCCGCCACAAGATCCGTGACCAGTTTCGTGACAGCTTTCATGACAGTTCCCCGCCTCCCCGCAGCCCCGGCATAGGGTTAAGTAAAGAAAAGTGTGTCCGCATGCCACCATAACCCCAGACCACACACCACAAATCACCAAAGAATAGCTCCCCGAAAGCTATTACCCACACCATCCCACACCTCCGGCCACATTTGTGCTAACCGCACACCGGTTGGATTAAAGGATGACCACCAACCGCCCCAGCTGCCCACTATGCGGCAACAACACAAAGAAAAACGGCACCACCAGCAAATCAACCACCCGTTGGCGCTGCACCCACTGCGGACACTCCTTTACCCGCAACACCCAAACCCACAACAAAAACACCGCCACCATGGCTTTGTTCATCCAATGGGCCACCGGCACCCAATCTCTAACCACCTTCGCCGCACACCATGGCGTAACCAGGCAAACCATGCACCACCGATTCCGATGGTGCTGGTGGATCATCCCCACACCCACCATCGACTCATTCCGCATCCATGACCAAATCTTCCTCGACGCGACCTATCTAAAGTCCGGATGCCTCCTGATCGCAGCCAGTAAAACCCACGTCATCAACTGGACCTGGGCCAGACACGAAACCACCGCCGCCTACACCGAACTCCTACGCCCCATTGCCGCACCACTAATCGCAGTCACAGACGGCGGACAAGGTGCCCAATCAGCCATCCACCACTGCTGGCCAACAACACGCATCCAACGCTGCCTCGTCCACGCCCAACGAACAGTCCGCCGCCACACCACCAGCAACCCCCGCACCGATGCCGGCAAAACCCTCTACCGCCTAGCCCTGAAACTCACTCGCATCACCGACCTTGACCAAGCATCCACATGGGTCGCCCACCTGCACGAATTCGACCACACCTACCGGGAATGGATGAACGAGAAAACCACCATCAAAGACCCCGTTACCGGCGCCTACACCAAGGTCTACACCCACCAACGCGTCCGAGCGGCCTATCAATCATTGCTATCTCTGCACCGCAGAGACCTGCTGTTTACCTACCTGCAACCCCCACCAACAACCATCGACCCCGACAACCTTGCAGCAACAACAAACAGCCTCGAAGGTGGCATCAACGCCCCCATAAAAGAACTAGCCCGCAGACACCGCGGACTATCACTACCGCATCAACGCACAGTGATGGATTGGTGGCTGTATCTACATACAGAAGTCCCTGACGATCCGGTCAAGATCGCCAGGGACCAACGATGGGGTCAAGACGCACTTTCCACAGCAACAGACCTGATCACCCACAACACCACAGCCACTACCAATGACATCGGTGCACCAGCAGAATACGACACCGCCATCGACACCAGCTACCAACACAACCTCGGCATCCAAAAAGGCTGGATCAAATAACCGCAACACGCCCGGAAAAGACACACTTTTCTTTA